>JANMHA010000178.1:0-73854 GCA_031374925.1 Pirellula sp.
AAATCTAATTCGCCCCCATTGCCGCCTTTCGCTCTGCTAAAGTGCGAACCGCTACCCCACTTTCGCAGAGGGAAAGGCGACAATAAAGCGAAAGGCGGCAATCATTAGTCTGCAAGATTCTTCATCACTTGGGACAGAATATTGGGGCCATGCATTTCGTGAAATTCGTCCTCATTGGCCTTAGCCCAATCGATTGCGAGGACGAGTGGTACGTAGGGTATGAAACGCGACGCGCCCTGAGGACTCAATCGTATCGTGGCCCTAGATAGCTGCACCAAAACAGGAACTTGGCGGACTGATTCTGGTGTAGGTCGAGCGCATTCCTCGGAAGGGGATGTGACAAGGTATTCTCGGCATGCGATGGGCCGATCCGCATGGATGGAGCATGACTCCTGTTCAAGAAATGGACAAGGTATTCCAAGACGAAAATAGTCGATACCAACAGACGCGTTGGCTTCGTCCGAAAACTGTTCTGGATTCTGCAGAAGCTCTAGAAGTTTTACTTGGTTCAGTTTTTCTACGGCATCATCGAATCGACGACGGATCTCAGTGCGTTTTGGTTCGGTCATCGAGTCCACGAGCTGGCTTAACTGCCGTGCCTCCAGGCGAGAAATCGGAACCAGTTGCCGACAGCATGCCCCACAGCCGGCTTTGCATTGGACCTTTTCCCCGTCTGCTTCTACTTGATTGACCGCCAAATCGACGAACGCATTGGACATCTGTTGCAGCACGGGCAACATTCGTTGGGGGTGGATAGGAATCTTCGGGATGGTGACCTTCATTTCCCGAGGCTGTCCATTCGCCCGAAATCCAATGTTGCCAGTCACCCAATTGCTAGGATCATCTAGTTCGTCGGACATAATACCTTCTTGTCTTTTATTGTGGCCGTAAGTTTCTGCTGGTCTTCGTGATAAACTTCAAGCTTCTTTCGGTAGCTCGCATCAGTTTTTGCGATTACCAACGATTGCGGGCTACCAGCCCGATCGGTCGAGCAATTTACATCCGCATCGGCGGAACGCAAACATGATTCGACATGCTCTCGATCTGGTTTGAGGCTACGGAATCGATACGTTGACTGGGTAGACGACAGCAAAAAGCTATTGACTTCGCCACAATTGGCGCAAGTGCAGCGCGTTTTGCACTCCCTTGTCCAGTCGCTTGGCGCTTGAGGTTCCGTTTGGGTGGCGGATTCGAAAAACGCGATCAGTACGTCGATCCAGCGGCGAATCACCGTAAGGCATGATTGTAACGCAATGCGACCACAGACTTGTGCCGTTAGCAATTCGACGAGTGTTTCCGCAATATCGGCAGGGGCTTTGGCTCGTTTCATTTTTTGATGGAATACGAGGGCAAAATCGAGGTCGCGGAAGATAGTATGTGGAGTGCTATTCTTGAACCACTCCTGCAATCCGATTTCGAGTTGCTCCCAACCGTATCGCTGTCCGAATCGTACAAGGTTCGGCGCGTTGCATGGATGATCTTGTTTTGTCAGCACTTGCGACATATATACCGCAGCGATTCCTGCTGCGTCGAGCTGGTCTAATTCGGCAAAAACGTCTTGCTTCAAAAGGTCCTCGGCGTCCGCCTTTTGTAACGCCCATCGCTCAACGATAATGCTCGCTAGCTCGCAGGCTTCGTCACGCGAGGCCTCTCGTTTTGTCGCCGATGATTTGCCCATCAACTTGATCCGCTTTCTTAATTCGGAAAGTCCGACGGATAGCCCTCGATCGCAGAGCAATTGCAAATCGGCACCGGATGGCCACACCACCATCGCGGCCCGATGGTACCAACGGTCAATGGTTAGCCCCTCGTTTCCTAAATAGCCACTAACTTCCTCTCGCGATGGGGTGAGTGAATCCCAAGCGGCGGTGCTGATGATTTCATGGGGCTGTACATTGGCAACACCAAGCGATGTTTTCTTACCATTGGCATCGATCCAACCATCGACAGTCGTCGAGTGCTCGTAGAGTTCATTCATGGGCATCGGTTTGACGTTTCGTTTGTCGCTTCGACCGTGCTCGTCCCATTCGGTGTCTCGCGAATAGAATGTTTCTTTAAAGTCCTCGTAATAGTCCGCGTCCCCTTTTTCTTCTCGCGTAAGGAGGGTTAAGTAACAAGCACAATTCGCTTGCTGAGCAGCCTCGAAAATCTGTTTTGCTTTTTCGCGGTCTGTCCCTTTCAGCAGTTCGATGGCGACTCCGCGACTTGTGTATCGATGGTCCAAAACGATAACCGCTTTGGTAATGTCTGTCGGCCAATGTGCGAAGACACCAGCGAGGCCCTCCAGAGCGAAGGCCTCGCTCTGCCACGCCGAAACTGTCGATTGGATTGAGCCAATTGATGAATTGCGTTTTGATGTGACCGCCATTGGTTTCGAAACCAAGTTGTAGACTAGGGACACGCGATGTCCGGATCGGACCGGTTTGACTTCATGTTTGCAATCTGCGTAAAAGGCCGTGAAATTGATGCCTCGTTTGGTTGCCGCTCGCTCGGTATCGAGCATTACTTCTTTACCTTCGTGACGGACAATTAGCTTGCCTCCTGAGTGCTTGCATGGAAGTGTAACAACCAAGGTGGCGACCATACGATCCATTTTTTCACCGTCGCGGTGCGGCAAAAAGAACCCGCCCTTCTCATAGACGAGAAGTCGGTATAAGTGTGCTGATACGTCGTACTCTTTCAGCCGCATTGCATGCCGAACTTGATCGACGATCTTGTGGACGACGGCATCCCATTCAGGATTGCGAAGTTCGAATTGGTCTGGAAGCAATTCCCAGACATTCCGTACCCGCGTATCGACGAATGTCCCTTCGCCTTTTCCAAAGGGGGCCTGTCTTGCGTAAGTGATAATCTTCTCGGCGGTCATTTTTGAGAGTGGCACTTGGAACGCGCCCTGCCCGCCTATCGAAAGTTTTGGGGAGACTGTGGGTATAGCGCCCGAGCAGCAAAAATGAATCTCTCGGTCGGAATCGACGAGGTTTTCAAGAACAGCGTTTTTGAATTCTTCGCTCATGTAACCTCGGGCCCTTGCCAATGCATTCTGTAAATTTCCGCTAACGCTACCGTGAGAACCACACAACGATGGGCAACATCTGAACCCGCCAAAATGCATGCGTTAACGAATAGGATTGTACTGTATTCCATTTCCCATTTTGATGCTGGCTAATTCTTCACTGCGCGCAAGCGATCAAGATAGATTCGTAGCTTCGACCATGTCCAGCGTGGAACAACAGTTCGGGCGGATTCAATCCTGTCTTCCTGAAATCCGAATGCGTCGGTGAGTTGAACAAAATCGTCTCGTTCACGGACACGATCGATTGCGGCCGGGGACTCGCCAGCAATCGCACTGCAAACAATGCCATTGAAAACGAGTGCTTTTTCTTCGAGCGATTCTACGTAGTCAAGCCAATCCACCAATCGATGCGGCAACTCATGCTTCCACGTTTCTCCACCAAACTGTTGGATCGATAGCATTAACTCGATTGCCATAGATAGCTGGTCGAGTTTCATGGATCGAACAAAGGCCTCACCGCGTACTGAGTTTCGTAGTAGGCTAAGTACTGGATCAAGGGGAATCGCCTGCCGCCAGACTGCGGTCTTCATTCGATCAAGCCACATAGATTGGTCTTCCACACTGAGCGAACCAAAATTTGAAAGCAATTCTTCCAACGAATCTGTATCAGTCAATTTCCTACAATCGGACCGCAGTTGGGCGAAGGCGGCCTGCGTCTCTTGATCCGCATCGATTGCAATCTCCCACTGTTCGGTGGCGGTCTGGATATCGGACACATAAGTGCCAAACAAGAGACTCCCTTGTTGCGGAAGACCAACGGGTTGATGCATCGTATTGACGAACATCCAACTATCGACTTCCGAAGCTGCCTTTTTGCTCAAAAGCGCGTAGATGGGAATGAACTGGAGTTTGAGGCTTGCAATCAAGGATGCAAAGAACGGACCGCCGTGCTGGATTAAATTCGTGTTGGAATGGAAAACAGAACTGGTCGCACCGCCGCGAATAAGTTGGTTGATCGCAAAGCCCGTATGAACGAGTGGTTCGATGTTACGTTCGAGTACAAATTCCACATGGGCTTTTGGGTTCGTCTTAGTATCTACATCTTCAATGATTACTTCTGTTAAACGCTCAGCCATCCACCAAGCGAGACTGGCGGAATTGTCATCGCCCAATTCAGGCCCATACAAGGGAATCCAAGCTATAAAATGATTAGCAAGTCGATTCATGCATGCCCAAAAGCGTCCTCGACGCGACTGCAGATCTTGATCTCGTGACAGGCATATGAAATCGGATAGCAACTTGGCCGCACGCGTCTGTTGATCCTTGTCCAGCGACTGCCATTGGGCAACTAATGCCACACATCCATGGTAAGCATAGAGGTAGTTGTCGTGCCCAGCTAGTTTGAAGATCTCATCCGTGCTCACGGTGTAAGCTGAGGTACGATGAATGACATGCGAAAGCGACCAATTATCCACTAAAGGTAAATGGCCCAGTTGATCGCAGTAAGCATCGAGTATTCCAAGCTTCTCTGCATTTTCGGAAATCTTAAGAAGAACTCGCTCCTTCATGGCATGCGGATCTGTGCAGGCGTGGAAAGCGGACGTAGGAAGTGTATTGGCGGGGTGAAATCGAGGACGGATGCATCGATACCAATACCGGTGAATCCATTCTTGATTCTTTGTGAGCAACACCTGTCGGAATCCAGCAAGATTTAACTGCCAATCATTCTCGATTGCTTCCATCAGGTCTTCTGCGGCTGGGTACCAGTTAACAGCTCGCTTCTTCAAGATCCTCTTCGATTGTTCTCGAATTGCATTTTTTAGTCGTTCCGAAACGGTGTTTTTTGAACGAATAGCCAATTCACTGAAGTACGATACTACCGCTTCTCTTGAATTAGAAATCGGATGGATCAATAAATCGGTTGCTTCGAACACACTCGCTGTCTTTTTGTCAGGTTCGCGATGAAACACAAGTGGACCCGGCGGGGCCGACTTGAGGACGTGTTCATTCGTAAAGTCTTTCAGCACATTCAGAACGTGGTCAGGTACCTCTTGTTCGGAGGGTTTCACTCGAAGCGACTTGGATGCCTCCAATAGAGCTATTCCGCGGGCTTCTACCTGGTATCCACCATCGTGGTGGAATGGCGCCAATGCATGTTTGGCGATTCCTCGACGAAAGACTTGCTGAAATTGACTCCATTTCTCTTGCGATAGGCCTGTTCCTTCCCCATCGTCGTCATCGAGTTCGACAAGGCTAAAGACGGTGCGACAAAACTCGGGTTGTGGCATTTGCAATGCTTCTTGAAGTACCCCCATCAGTTTGGCGGACCGAGTAGTGTTCGGATTCGCCCCTCGATCGGACAAAATATGGATCAGCATTAGTTTCGCTTGGTTTTCGGCCATGCCAATCTGCACATCGGCTCGAACACTGACGGGAACGGTGGGAAGCAAATTGTCGATCGCCCAACGAGTCAACAACTCTGAAATTTCGTCTGTGAAAATATCGTCGGTCCAAAGTTGGTTCACGAATCGAGCGACAGTCCTTGTCCAATAGGCGTATAGCTCCAATGCCATAGACCTTCGTGGAGTGACGTTCTCGTCTCCGCCAAATAGCCCAACATCCAGCATGCAGTCTTGGACGTATCTAGCGATCTTCGTTAAGTGAATTCCCGGGGTGTTCCCTGCTTCAAGCGTCAACTTTGCGGCATGCTTTAGTACCTGCGCGTCAATTTTCAAAAATCGAAAACGCCAATCGATGAGCCGTAAAGCGTATTGCAGCCTATCGTCTAGAGAAAACGTACCATGGTGTTCGAGTGGTGACAGAAGCTCAAGCGTGCTAAATGCCAAGCAAGGACGACCATCGGAATCATTATGAGCAATCGAGAGCAATACGCGATCATCGGCAATCAGAGGTAGTCCGCGTTCCTTTGCCAAATCAAACGAAGATAGAGTCAACCGAAAACTCTCGTCCGTTTCGTCGTCCTCTGCATCATCGTCCGGATCTTTTATCGCCTTTCTTCGGCCCAAACCGGCGAACTGAAACTTGCTATTGTCACGGATGATCCGCCAAAATTCACGACTTTCTCGAGCCGTTCTTGATTGTTGCTCGTACGCAAACTGTTCTTGCTCCAGCTCATGAACGGCGGCCGCAGTCAGGATAACGCGATACTGCTCGGCCACCGCAACAAGTAATCCAGCCGACTCCAAGGTTTGGATTGCCGACAGCGTAAACAAACATCGCTTCGAAACCAAAAGGCTCTCGATCCCTTGGCGACCACTCACAATGAAACTCTGTCCTGCTGTTAACTCTTTGTAGCGGTTGTTGGAAACATGCCCACTTTGTTTCAGCCACAAAGCAACGTCACCGACTGAAAAGGACTTCGGGTCTGCCTCCGTTTGGAAGTCAATGACCTCCGTTTCACTTTGGTTTTCGCCTGGACGACGAAGTTGGCCGCGAACCATCATCTCGAATAGTCGATGCGATTGCTCTACACGGGACAATTGATGTGGTTGAAGTCGCTTGGCTTCGAATAACTCAAGCTCACGGTATGTCGCCGGTAGATAAATCGTGCCGAAGTAATCAGCCGCTTTTTCGAGCAACCCGAGCTTGAATAGGGTTATGAGCGCGGAGATATCTCCGACGACTGCTTCACCTACTTTCGAAGCTTCGATGGGCGCAAGTTGGCGTTCTCCATCGTCATTCGCTTTAGAATAGAATGCATTGGATGCGTAGGTCGAAAAGTGTGCTCGACCCGAAAGAGTTTCCCACGGCACCAGCTTCTGTGTCCGATACGCCCAAGCAAATAAGAGCGGAGTGTGCTCTTGGAAAGGGTGCATCGTCCAAGGCGCTTGGCCCCGCACAACCATTTCATCTATCTGTTCCGAATAGTGGCCGCGTCCCTTGATGAATTCGACCAGTTGATCCAAATTCTTCGCTTGAAGTGTTTTCTCCGGTTCCGGTTTGCCAATCTCGATTGCACCGATTTGACACATCGCCCGATGAGCTTCGAGTTCATGGTCGGTCATGTAGCCTAAGTGCAAGTACTTGTGAAGAAACTCGAGTTTATCCCAGAATCGAGTTCGGACGGGTTCTTCATCTAACAAGGCAAACGCGTCTTCGGCTCGAGTTTGTGTTTCAAGCAAATCCGCATGCAATAGGAATCCGTCGATGAATTCTGGATGATCTCTTTCAAGATCTTGAAGCAACGCGATAGACTGATCTAGCTCGCTCAGTCGACGAAAGCAGATAGCGGCGTTCTTGGCGAGATCCGGTTCGTTGGGACTCTCTCGATACAATTTTTTGTAAAGCTGCGACGCTCGCTGTAGTCCTTCGTCGGTTCCCGTTTCCCAACTGATCTCAGCCAACATTCGTTCAGCGTTCTTGCGTTCGGTCGGAAATCGCGACAATCTTTCAAGTACCTCAACGGCGAATTTCGTTTCTCTAGGCTCGATCTTCAAAGCCACGGTCACCGCTTGTCGAAGAACGCTTGGTGAGCTCGTCATCGCGCACAGCGTTTTCAAATCCTCTAGGGCCGCCAGCAAATCTCCTTTCCGTTGCAGTATTGTTGCGTGAAGGCTTAGCCACTCTGGATCATCTGGGGCACTGCGTTCATTCAGTAACCGCTCCGCGAGACTCCAGTCTTTTTTGTCCATGGCCGAGACTGCCTCTGCCATCCGCAAGAAAAAGTGATCAGCCCCTACTAAATTCGCAAGAAGGGAAAACGCTTTGTTCTTGAGTTCGCCTAGTTCAAGCTGGTAGACGCTTAGTAGCACAGTAGCCAATGCGGACTTCTGGTCATCGTTCAGCCTGCTCTTCGCCAAGGCATCAATTTCGCTCAATGCAAATTCTGAATCGTTGAGCTCGAAAGCCGCAAGTTCACAGACCGATACCGAAACTCCGATATTATTGGGCCAATCGATTTTCAGTCGATTCAAAGTATCAACATCCGCCTTGAGATAGCCAGCGTGAATCGCTTGAGGTACCCTTCGCGATATTGGAGACGCCGATGCCAGCAGCTGCGCGATTCGCGTAGACCGCTCCGGGTCGCCCATAATATAAGCCGCATTGAATGCAATTTCGAGCGATCGGAGTTCGATTCCGTTCGATATGCGACCAGCCCCGAAAACCTTTGAAACAATTGGACCTAATAGATCCAAAAGCTCTGACAGTTGTTTTCGCTCCTCTTTGGTTGTGAAATCCAACCGAATTCGGCCTTCAGGGAGCTTCCGTCTGCAAAATTCGTCAGCAACCAGCATGAGGCATCGAAAGTAGCGTATCGTGACCAGACCCAGATCTTCAGAACCTTCAACCCCCCTGTTTCGCATCGATTGGCAGATTTCAATGGCATCCGACATGCGTTCACAACGAGCATAGATGGCAGCCGCAATTTCAGCCCAACGAACATGTAATTTATTGTGATGAACAAGTTCAAACGCTTCGTCAACTTGCCCGCGAAGAAAGAGTAGCCGAACGCGATTGGCGAAGGCAATGGGATGATCAATTGCCTTTAGTGCATCGAGAGACTTTCTATTGTCCCCTCGCAAATAATCGACCATGAGTCGAGTTGCGAGGGTTAATGCATCTAGTTCAAGATCGCTATCGTTGCACTCTCGGTCAGCAAGTTCGAGCAGAATCAAAGCGTCATCGAGTCCGTGGCCAGGTATCCGTTCTTCTTCCGAGTCCAGCAGAAGTGCATTCGCGAGCCGAATCAAGAGCCGTCTTCGTAGTTTTGGTTTCGCCTGCATGGCACCGTTTGCAAGCCACTCTCTTCCTTCACGGTACTCGATTGCGTTTTGAATGGTATTTTGGGTCAGGCTCGACTCTTCCAACTTTCTGGAGATCAATTCACATAGGATATTTGCATGATTCTCAGTGAACAGATTTCCATTCGAAATGCTACTTCCTAAATGGGACTTCGCAATTGAGTTCGTTCCCCGCGATGTCACAGCAGAAGAGTAATCGGTTATTCGGGATGCTAGATCGAATTCGTGACGAGAATGGTCCGCGTTGGGGTGCGTTGAGACAGAGAGGGCTGAGTGGTCTGATTCACTCACGCCAGTCGCGTCGCTTGTGTGATTCAACTCGTTGTCGTGAATCTCAGTAGTTTCAGGACGTTGAACTATCGGTATTGCCTGAATATGGGACTCGTTTTTTGCTTGCTCATCTCTAAAATCCGAGAGTATTTCATATTGTTGGCTAGCTTCTCCATCCAATATCAAACTTCGTGTCGATCGGATGTCAACTGGCTCCGTGGGTACTTTTGCACCACGCCCAATCGTTGTGCCTATAAACCATTCGCCAATTGCCTTATTCGAAGCAATTTGATAAATCGAAATGACTTCTGACGACAGTTGCTCGAAGTTCCCGCTTCTGTTCGCGACCCAAGATTCAATTTGTTCTTGCGCAAAGCGTAGAAATCTATGACTGCCCTCGGTGTAACTGGACGTAAGTTCGGGATCCGTATTATCCATCACGTTATACTGTGCATTCTTCGTACCTGTATTTCGGTAGGGTCCTTCGGGTTGCCTATAAAAGGACGCAAGAAAATCCGCGGCCAAAGTTACACGTCGACTACTTCCTTCCGCTGCTTGCACAGCAAGCCAAATGTCGAAGAAGCCATCGCGAATGCAATACGATCTAGAGCGTTTGTCGTCCGGATTGGTTTCGAATGTTACAAGCCGGGCATCAGTTAATCGTTTAAGCAGCGAAGACGTTTGACGTTCGGAGATCCCAAGTCTCGACGCAATGTTGGCCGGGGTCTTGGTTGTCGTGTCTCGCATGGCCGCGAGAGTCTCCATCAACGCTCGTTCCTGAGGCGCCATTTCTGCAAGGCTGGCTTGGTAGGTCGGTGAAATACTGTCGACCAGCCTCAGCAAAATTTCTTTCGCCGATTCGATCCCTTCGTGAACGATCAGCTCGCAGGTCATCACCATCAGACGCGGATTTCCGCCCGTCAGGTCATGCAAGGCCATCACGCAATGCGACATCTCTTTTGATGAATTCTCATCCTCGTTGCGATCAAGATCTCGCATCTGTTTGAGCAGCGTTACGGATTGTTCTTTGTCGAACGGTTGGAGTGTTTGAGTGTCAAAGAAGTCGTAAAATGGCTGTGCGATGTCCGTAATTGCATCGAAGTGCATTGGTGCGGTTGCAATCAATAAGCATCCATTCTTGTCCATAAAGAACTTCCGAATGGCACCGATCTGCTGATCTTGGCGAATTTGTTTTGAGAAGAGTTCATTGAGATTCTCGATCATCACAACGACGGTTCGTTTCTTTGCCACGTTTGTACGGCGAAGAACTGGAACTACCAAATCGATGACATCGTCCGAATCGTGGACTTGATCAAGCTTGAAGCGAAGTTCTTTCCATTGTGGTTCATCTGTGATTCGTTCAGCAAGAATCGAAACGAGCTGCGTTAAAAGATCAGCAAATGAAAGCGTACCTATCGATTCCTCAGGAAATCGAGCAACAATCATTCGCGGTGCCAGGCGGGGATCTTCTCCGATTCCGTCCTCAATGATCGCCAAAAGGTGAGATTTACCGATTCCTCGAGGCCCCAAAAACAAAAAATGGTGTTTTGATTTTCGGTCTGCATCACTTCTGAGGTGATCCAGTGTGTCTCGCAGAATTGCTTCGCGACCAACCGTCAAGTGCTTTCTTCGGAACGGCGAGGACATGCCTGGTCGGTACAGTCCGATACGTGAATCGTTGGACCGCTTACGCATAGTATTTCTTCCACCATGCCTTCATCAGTCCGCTCGCAAAGTCATAGTTCTCCTCATCGATTTCAACAATGTAAAAATCGTTCTCCAGGTCACGCATAAGCTGATTGAACTGGCGACGGTTATCCGGTTCACTCGCGGTCAAACCTTTTGAATCAAGGTGCCCAAGAAACTCTCCTAAAAGCGCTCTGCGGGAAAGCCCTTCTCGCGCGCTCTGACTCAATTGAGAGAGGATTGCATACGCTGCAGACTGTTTTGGTTCCTTATAATGGAGCTTGATTCGGGAATGATAGTGTTGAAGTTTGTCTTGTGCAGCTTGACTGCTGATCATCGCATCGAAAATGACGTTTACATCCTTCGTGGTGATCGTTCTGGGCTTTAGACGCCATGATCGAAAGACGTCTTGCGTCGCAAGTTGCAGAAACAGCGGGATGGGTCGCCCAAGTCGCTTCGCAACCGCCGCCGGCACATCTGCCTCAAAAGGAACTTCACGCCCATTGAGCATTCGGGTGACAAACTCGATTACTTGATCGTCTGTTAAAATTGGTAAAGTTTCGATTGCAATATCGTTGATCGCTGCCACCTCACCGAGTTCATCGAGCGTGGAGGCGAGATTCACCGAGCCACCAATCAGCCACCGAACGCTATCCTTAGCTGGAACAGGATTCTGTCGCTGCACACGAAACCAAGCGAGGAAATCCCGAACAAGATTCTCGTCACGATCTCGCATTTCAAGAATCAAATCTGGAAGCTCGTCAATGATCAAGAGGACTGGACGATTCGATTTTCGAATCGCCATGAGCAACGCTTCACCATGCTGCTTCCAGTTTGCATCCCACTCGGGATCCGATTTTCTTAGTGCAATCTTGAATCCACCAGCGCTTACCGAGTCCACGTTTTTGCGTACGTATTCCAACGCGCTCTTTAGCATGCCAAAACCGCTAAGTGCGAGTTGCTTGGTTAGCTCCTTATTCTGCTCAAAGAAGTTCTCCAGGATCGTTTGAAAAAGCTGAGCCGGATGAGAGAGATCTTGAACGTTCTGGTAAACCACCAAGTACCCCTCTCGCGGGTTGGTGGCGAGATGGTTCATCACACTGGTCTTACCCGTCCGGCGAGGAGCAGATATCAAAACATGTTGACGCCTAAGTTTTTCCCATACTTGGTCAATAAAATGGTCTCGAAACCAAAGATCCGTTGGCTCAACCGGTTCGCCAGTATAAAATTCCGCTCTTTTCATTGCACTCTCCATTTAGGCATCAAAGTTGATGTACATCTTTATTGTTGTGCATCGACAATGAATGTAAAGTGCGGTTTTACTTTTTTTAGTCTTCGCAAAAACTCGACGAACGGGGATACGGGTCGGCGAAGGCCCCGAAGGCTTGGAGGCCGCCATCGACGGATAAGTCGGTGGCGGTAATAAACGATGCGGCACTGCTCGACAACCAAAGGACCGCATGAGCGATCTCCTCCGGTTTTCCGATTCGGCCCATGGGGTGTCGGTTCGCAAGCTCCTGTTCGCCACCTTGCGCGTCCAGGCTGGCTCGAACCAAAGGTGTATCAATCGCACCCGGAGATACGCTGACCACCCGTATTCCCTCGCGGGCATACTCGATCCCCCATTGCATGGCTTGCAAAAGATTGGCTGCTTTGATTGGTCCGTAAATGGGTACTCCCCGGGCTGTTCTGTGCCCTTGGCCACTCGCGATGTTGACTACCACTCCGCTTTGCTGTTGACGCATGACCCGCAGAGCGTATTTGGCCATGTAGAGGTAACCCGATAAATTCACCGCCAGCATGCGATCGTAGTCCTCAGATCGGATTTCTTCCACGCGAACATACGAGCTGGGTGGTTGGATCGCCGCATTGTTGACCAGGACATCCAGACCGCCGAAATCGGCGACGACCTCTTCGATAACTCGCGAACACTCCTCTTCTCGAGAGACGTCGGTTTTGCGAAATGAAACCCCCGGTTGGAGCGACGCTGCCGCCTTTTCGTCCACGTCGGCGCATAGGACTTGAGCCCCCGATGCGGCAAAGGCCTCGCAGATCGCCCGACCAATGCCGTTGCAGCCACCGGTGACTAATACGACTCGCCCAGAATGATCGTACTGGACGCTTCCAAGTGGTCGGCGGTTGTTCATGAAGTTTACCAATGGTTAGGGGCAAATTTGGAGTGCTGGGATTCATCCCAGCTTTTAGATCGTCCTGCAATACACTGTAATCCTATCCAGGCCGTCGCGGGATCCATTGCCAATCGTTCTTGGCTGTTCTGGCGCAGGGTGATCTTAAAGCTCCGATGAATCGGAGCACTCCAAATTAGTCAACTTTCAGTTTCCGTCGGAACACTTTGTCGCCGTTGGTCACGTAAAGGTATTCATGGTTCAGACCTGCAAGGGTGCAACTTGTCAGCGGTTGGGCTTCATTGGGCTTGGGCAGCACACCGCACTGGCGCCCAGTCGGATCAAAGATTTGGATTCCAAGGGCCGACGTCACGTAATAACGTCCCGATTTGTCGACTGCCATGCCGTCCCCCTTCGATGCGAGTTGGTAAGGAGGCGGTTCGTTGAACTTGAAATCTCCCTTTGGATCGATAGCAAGGCGCATGGACATCGTCGGCATCTTGGCATCGAGCGAGCCATCCATATGTACGCGAAACGTCCAAACGTACTCGCCACCATAGTCGGACACTGCCAGCGTTCCGCCGTCCTTGGACAGGGCGATGCCGTTCGGCTTGGTTATCCCGGTGTCGACGGGAGTGACCTCGCCTGTCTTGATGCTGATGCGGGTGATAAGTTGTGGTTGTGTTTCCGTGATATAGATGAAGCCATCGGAACTCACCGCCAGATCGTTCGGGGCTATGTTGGTTGCTATCTCTTTGACCGCGCCAGAACCAGGGTCGATCGATACCACCCGCTTTTTTGCTCCTTGGCAGCCGTACAACAATCCGTCGGGTCCGAACTTCAGTCCACTGACCGCTTCCTTGGCGACCTCGGTTCGTTTGCCATCCGCCACGCTGAGTTTGTAGACGGCTGGGGCCTTCATGTCGGAATAGAAAAAATTTCCATCGGCGTCTGGGCAAGGAGCATCCGCAAAGCCCAAGTTGTCTGCAATCACTTCCCACGATTGGTCGGGAAGAAGCAGTTTGAGCAAGGTCATATCTCCCTTGAGATCCCCTTTGGTGTCCAGTACAGCTGGATGCTTCTCTTTTCGCCAGAGCCACTTGAGGGCTTCGGGGAAGAGTGCACCGGCGTGGTCAGCGTTGTGTCCAAAACCCTCGGCCCAATCAAATCGCAAATCGTAGCCCATGTATTGCAATGCGGAGGCCATGAGCTGGTTCGACAAAGGCCAATTCCCGAACGGGTTGTCAAGGTCACCACTGGTGTCGGCGAGGTAGACTCGCAAAGGTTTTGGTTCGGTTTTACGGATGTGAGATGGGTAAACGTTGCCGCCGCGGAGGTTGGTAAAACTGCCGATGGACGAAAGCACCTTGCGAAACGCGTCAGGACGTTCCCACGCGACGGTGAAGGAACAAATACCCCCTGAGCTCGCGCCACAAATGGCCCGCATCTCGGGGTCTTTCGACACAAGGTACGTTTTCTCAATTTCTGGAAGGATCTCCTCAAGGAGGAATCGGGCGTAGCGATCGCCAAGGCCATCGTATTCAACGCTTCGATTGGAGTTTTTCCACGGGCTGTCGGGCTTGCCTTTCGATTTGTCGTGTCCTGGATTGATGAAGACCGCGATGGTGGTCGGCATGTCGCCGCGAGCGATAAGATTGTCGAAGACGATAGGCACTCGAAAGCGTCCCTTTACGTCGAGGTACGAATGGCCATCCTGGAAGACCATCAAGGCTGCGGGCTGTTCCTTGTTGTATTGAGCCGGAACGTAGATGGACCATTCACGAACTGTGTTTTCGAACACTTTGGATTCCCAAGGAGCCATTTGTTCGACCCTGCCGTGCGGCACGGTCTCGTTGACCACAGCGTCTGCATGCGGTTTCCAAGCAACAGGTTTGTCCAGGGGTTGGGGCGATGATGCAGACTTGATTTGATCGGACCAAAGCCAGCGGAGGGCGTTTGCAATCTGATCGCCGCCCCAAGTTCCACTGTGTCCTCCTTCGGTCATCACGAACTGATTTTCGTAACCGGCAAAGCGCAGGGCGGAAGCAAGGTCTTGATTGCCTAGTGGCCAGTTGCCAAAGAGGTTGTTTAGGTCATCTTTACCGTCTTGCAGGTAGACTTTCAGGGCTTTGGGTTTGGGTTTGGATTTGCGAACGAGGGCTGGGTAGACACTGCCGCCGCGGATGTTGGTAAAGCTTCCGATGTGGCTGAGCACTTTGCCGAATTGATCGGGTTTTTCCCAAGCGACCGTGAAGGCACAGATACCACCGGAGGAGATGCCGCTGACAGCCCGTTGCTTGGGATCGGTCGAGACATTGAGTCCCTTGAGTGCCACGGGTAGGAATTCTTCCACGAGGAACCGTGCGTAGCGGTCACCCATTGAGTCGTATTCGAACGAACGGTTGCTGCGGGCACTCGCGCCTGGCTTGGTAGCAGGAATGGTGCCGGGGCTGACGAAGACCGCGATGGTGACCGGCATGGCTTTCTGGTGGATCAGATTGTCGAACACAATCGGGACCCGAAAGGCACCGTCCGGTTTCGAATAGCCGGGACCATCCTGAAAAACCATTAAACTGGCGGGTGCGTCCGCTGAGTATTGGGCAGGCACATACACGCTATAGTCACGGTGCGTGCCAGGAAAGATCTTGCTCTCGGAGAAAACGCCGGATGTAATTTTCCCTTGCGGGACACCCGGTTGCACATTGCGGTCGGGGTTCGATGGATTGAGTCCGTCGTTGGCGTGCAGCGGCGTCAGGCAAAGGAACGCAAGGAGTGCGAAGTATTTTATGAGTTTCATAGGGAGAGTGTTTGTATAGAGTTCTGGTGGGTTCAGGTGGGCGAATAGAGACCATTGTAGTGGACGGATCGTATCATTTGTTTCGTGGAATCATAATCCGATACGTGAGTGAGGGACCTGCGGAAGTTCCCTCGCTTACGCTTTGGGTTGGGATACTTCTCGCTTCGGGTTGGGATACTCCTCGGTGCCGCTGGCCTAAAAGCCAGGGAAAATCTAACGCATTGCCTCGAGACTCTGCTTTAGACCCGAAACAACAGATCCAGAGTCGGAGCCCAATGCCAAAAAACGAAACCCGAGCGCCTTGTGCTGGGTCACCAATTCTGGACGTGACAAAATCCCAGCGGTTTTTCGATGGTCTTCGCAAGCGGCGATAACTCTTTTTAGTGCCGCTATAAAATGGGGCTGTGTGAAATCGCCGGGGCATCCTAGGTTGACCGATAGATCCATAGGACCAACAAACAGCACATTGACTCCTTCAACGGCAGCCATGCTTTCCGCGGCCTCGACCGCTTCTGCGGTTTCGATTTGAACGACAACTAAGCTTTTTTGATTCGATGTGGCAAAATAGTCTTGCCAGTCCCGACCGTAGTCGGTTGCACGAATGATCCCGGCTACGCCCCGCGCCCCAATGGGCGGATACTTCATGCATTGGACGGCTCGCATTGCGTCCTCGGGCGTGCTCACATAGGGGAACATGATTCCTGCAGCGCCGCTATCCATTACGAACTTCACGGTGTCTGCGTCGACGCTACGAATGCGAACGATGGGCGACGCCATGGACCCGCGGCATGCCATCAACATACCTCGCAGATCGGCCAGCGATCCGCTTCCATGTTCCAAGTCGATCAGCAACCAATCAAAGCCCGTGCCCGCCGCGATTTCCACCGCGTTGGAACAACCGAGATTGAGAAACGTCCCAGCCAGTACTTCTCGACTCAATCTGTCTTTATCAATCCATTGCATGGGTGCATTCCTAAAGTTCGAGTTGGATAATTTTTGGCGTGATGATTCTACACGGGTTTTTGGACTGCTGGGATTCATCCCAGCTTTTAGACCGCACTGCAAAACGATGGAAGCGTCAAGGTTGTGTTTCAGCAGATGAACAAACAGATCCGGTTGTCACTGACTGTTCGTTCGCAGGTGGATCTGAAAGCTCCGATGAATCGGAGCACTCCAAATTTTAGACCGCACTGCGTCAAGGTTGTAAGCGGTAAATGTCGTTCTTTCCCCGCTTTGCTGCAGCCGGTGATTCGAAATAGAGAAGGACAGTAGACACGACCGAGATTTCGGGCTTCATGGGAAGCTCGCGTGGCTGGATGTCCCCATTCGAAAAAAGCCCACGGTAATAGGTGTTCTTGGGGCGATTCGCCCGAATGAAATTATAGTTGCGAGCAAAGGTGGGGACCACTTCTTCGTTGACAGTGTTCGTGAAGGAATGATAGAGGGAGGCAGGATAGTGCACGGTCGTTTGTTCCTGAACGTTGATCACTGGAGGCTTTTCCGCGAAGAGGGCTTTGAGCAACATATCCGATTTGGCACGTGCAGCCGTTAGTGCTTTTTCGCGGGCCTGTTCCTTGACCGAGTCCAACTCCTTGCTCCAATAATCGAAGGCGATGATGTCCGTTACATCCTGTTCAAAGGCTACCCCCAGCGCGGACATTGCGGCTGTATCGTCGGCGACCTCCAGGTGCACATTGGACTGCATCCGGAAACCGGCCTTTCGTTCTCTCATCAAATTCTCGTCCGGAATTTCCACCTTCCATTCGTAACGAGGAAGTACCGCGATGAAATCGACAACGATCGCTTCTGGCGGAATCTTTATCTTTGCCCAAGCGGATTTGAGTTTTGCCAAAGTTGCATCGACTCCTTTCTGGCAGTCGATTGCCGTATCCCCTTCGGCGGTGACAGCCAACACGATCCGAAGCTCGGTCGGTTTTACTCTCACTTCGGCCTTGCCCTCAATGGAGATAAAGCTTTCCGCAATCTCTTTTGTCAGCGGCTTAAAAGGGGGGCTTCCCATTGTTTGCTGCTCCTCAAGCCCAGCCCTTGCACCGCCGAATTGAGCCAAGGATGGTGAGACCAACGCAGAAAGGAGTAGGCAAAACGGGACCGAAATCGTAAGCCAATGGTGAGTCGAGCGAATCATTGCAGAATCTTATCCATGGAAAAGTTCAGGACGGCGGCCATTTCTCAGACGGACAAGTAGGGCCAGTTCTCAATCCGGGAATCTCGTCTATTGTAGTTCACCTTTGGTTGCATCCCGACTTATTTCGGATGGAAGTAGCCTGACTGGGACGATGATGCGATCGGTTCACTCAGTAGTCTGCCGCGAAGCGTTGGAATGTCGGTCTCGATGACATCCGCTCCGCGGTCTAAGGCATCTTGGAAATTCTACACGGGTTTTTGGAGTGCTGGGATTCATCCCAGCTTTTAGACCGCACTGCAGGAATCGCCGTACCACACTGGGTCCCTTTCGAACGCTAGAATGAACTTTGGTGATTTAAGCTAACCCAGAAAGATTTTGCAATGCCACGACTATTGTTCGGACTACTCGCACTGCTCCTCCTAATCAGCGTGTCACCATGGCCTTTGGTAATGGCTGACGAGCCGTTTGGACCAAGCTTGAAGTTCCAACGCGCCGCGGTCAACTCGGTCTTGATTTCGTCAGGCGATAGCACTTTGGCTGTGTATGGCGATGGGCAACACGAGGCATCCCAACAACAAGCAAAGTGCGACCAACTCTTGTTGACGCACCATCGACGCGATGTGGTGGGCAGCGCGTTGAGGAGTCTACCAAGCGGCACTTCAATTGTGGCTCCCGATGCGGAACGTGTGTGGTTGGAAAAGCCAATGGAATTCTGGAACGCATTCACCAAGAACCGCTTTCACGACTACGGTTGCTTTACCACCAAAATCGTTGCGCAGCCGGTAAAGATTGCACGCTGGGTGAAAGAGGCCGACTCCATCGATTGGCGTGGACTTAAGTTTGAAGTCATCGATACGCCCGGCTACACTCCTGGATCGATCTCGTATCTAGCCACCATCGATGGCAAGAAGCTGGCCTTCACTGGCGATCTCATTTATGGCGATGGACAACTGTTAGATCTTTACAGTTTTCAAGAGGCCATTCCGGAAGCCGCGATACGCGGCTATCACGGGTACGCTGGTCGACTGGCGCAGTTGGTCACCAGCTTGCAAAAGATCTCCTCGCTCAAACCCGACATCCTCGTCCCCGCGCGCGGGCCTATCATCGAGAACCCGCCAGCCGCTATCGACAAGTTGATCGGACGAGTCCAGGCGCTGTACCGAAACTATTTGTCCACGAACGCCTTGCACTGGTATTTCAAGGAAGAACGCATGCGGCAGTGTGGCGAGCGCGTCCTAGGCAAAGGGGCTCCTGTTGAATTGATGCCTTATTCGCTCCACGAAAAAGCCCCCGACTGGGTCTTTGAAAATGCGACCAGCCGCATGTTGATTTCCGATGAGGGAAACGGATTCCTGCTGGACTGCGGGTACCAACGCGTTATCGATGCGGTGCAGAAGATGATCGATTCAGGATTGGTCAAGAAGGTCGAGGGAATCTTCGTAACCCACTACCACGACGATCACACGGATATGGTGCAAGCGGCGGCTGAACGATTTCAGTGCCCCGTTTACGCTACCCAAGAATACGTCGATATCTTACAAAACCCATCCGCCTACCACATGCCAGCCATGACGGCTGCGCCGATCAAGAACGTCACCAGCCTAACAAGTGGACATGTCATGAAGTGGCAGGAGTTTGAATTGACTTTTCACAGCTTTCCAGGTCAAGCGTTTTACCATGGCGCCTTGCTGGTTCGCAAAGGGAGCGAACGGCCTGTGTTCTTCATAGGGGACTCGTTCGCTCCCTCGGGAATTGATGACTATTGCTTGCAGAATCGAAACCTGGTTCATGGTTCTGGCGGTTACAATCTGTGTTTCAAGAAGCTTCGCGAGATTCAGCAGCCCCATTGGTTGGTCAACGAACACATTCCCTACGTATTTCAATTCACCGATGCGGAGTTGACTTATTTGGAAAGCCGCTATCGCCAGCGCACCGAAATCCTCAAGGAGCTATTTCCGTGGGATGCACCGAACTACGGTATCGATGAACAATGGGCCGTTTTCTATCCCTATGGAGCGACCACAGCAGCCAGCCGTGTGCTCGCTTTGGAAGTTCACATTACCAACCATTCGCCAGTTCGTCGTGAGTTCGCAGTTACGCCAAACTTGCCAGCTGGCATGAAAACGGTCAGCTCTCAAGGCAAGATTGAACTGGAAGCGGGCCAACTCGGCAAGGTTCGCATGAATATCGATGTCGGTAACACAACTGGCAATCACTTGATAACGGCAGACGTCCGTTCCGAAGGTATGGAGTTCCGCGATTGGATCGAAGCCCTAATTACAATCGAGTAAATACCCGATGTTGATCTCAGTACTGATGTGCGCATGGGTGCTATCCCTAGGGGGGGCGATGGTCATGCCGGTTTTCCTGCATCCAATTTCACTGAGCTCGACCATTGTCGATGTGCACGCGGATCGAATTGAGGTGGAGATCGAGATCATGCTGGAGGATCTCGTGCTCTTTCATCAGCTAACCGCTAGCGGAGAGATGACGTATGCAGCCGACAATTTGAAGAATGCCGCACAAAAACATCGGCAGTTTGTGCTCGACTTTTTTACTATCCTCGACGTGGATGGTCAGCGATTGAGTGGCCAAATCCAAAACACCAATCTCGACCTAATAGACCCAAAGGGTGTTGCTCAATCGGACCTAATGCGTCGCTCGATCCGATATGAGCTGGTCTATGCGTTGGAAGACAAACAGCCGCACTTTTTGACGTTTATGCAAAATTTCGGTGGTGACACAGCGGTACTTCCAGCCCTAATGGACTTGCATGTTTTGCAAAATAGCGCGTTCGTAGAGAAGTCGACGCAGATCGCTCACGGCCGACCTCATACCGTCCAGCTCGATTGGAAACGGCAGCAGGAGGGCGATCGCATGACCTTTGCTGACCTTCGAAAGAAGCACGCCGCGCAGTTGCAGGATCGACTAGGAATCGCCAGTTACACATCTCTCTTTTCGTTTCTGTACATCACCCGATTCGAGGTGAGGCATGAGATCCTAATTCCACTGTTGACCCTCGAGAAATGGGTGCCAATTACCAGAAAGCAACCCGATTTTCTGGAGGTCGACGAGCAAGTAGCTAGCCGCGAGGAAATCGAGAAATTCTTTAAGGAGCACAGCTTCGTGTTGGTCAATGGCCAACGGGTCGAAGCCAAGCTGAGCCGACTCAATTTTTTCACCTTAGACATCAGCGACTTCGCTTTGAATGCCGAACCACGGCGAGTTGGCCTTCATCAAGCAAGGGTGGGGGTGATTCTGACATTTCCTGCGAGCGAGACGCCCAAGAAGGTAACGGTTCGATGGGATACCTTTAATGAGTATGCTCCCTATGTACAATCCGTGGTTCTGATCGGAAACGAATCGCCAAAACAGCATCAATTTCAGTCGCTGGAACCAACCTACGACTGGACCGGTGATTTGGCCGGACCAAAGATCGATCCAGTACGAACCGACTCTATCCATCTAGATGGTCAAAATCGGGCGGAGGTACTTCGGAGTGTGCTTGCGAACATCTATCGCGCGTTCGATTTTCGTAGCGATGAGGGAGTTTACGATGCTCTCGCCTCTAGCGTGGAGGGAAATTTGTTGCGAGAAGTCTACCTGCGCATCAAACGCACGCTATTGATGGTTGAGCAGGGTGGCGCCGTCTCGCATGTGACTGGAGTTGAAGTCGTATCCACCACTCCATTTGGAAAACGGGATGCCACAGCGTTCGAGACCGTCTGGCGCGTCAAGGGTGTTACAGAACATTGGGGGCATGTGCATCAACGAATCAGTGAGTACCGGGCTCAGTTAACCTTTGGTTCGCACGATGGCATATGGAAACTTGAGCAGTTTCAGCTTCTTGACGAAAAACGCATCCAATTCGAGACGAGCGTACGCGGCTATGATCCGAGTAAGTGATCTGGCATTTAGCTACGGATCCTCGGACACTGTGTGGCCGGGGCACTCGGAGACCCGACCTCGGTGTCGCGGAGCGGCACCGCCAAATCATTTCCAATTGCGAGTTCGAGAGCTGTCGATAGAACGTGGTGAGAAAGTTGCTATCGTCGGCCCGAGTGGCTTTGGCAAGTCCACCTTGTTGAAACTGCTTTCCGGCATTCTCGCACCGCAGGGTGGAAATATATTGATGGGTGGAGTGCAACTAGGGCATCTATCGGATGCAGCGCGTCGTCGCTTTCGCGCATTGAAGATTGGCATGGTGTTTCAAGAGCTGGAGCTGATCGAGTATCTATCGGTTCGTGAAAATATTCTGCTCCCGTACTTGATCCACCGTTCATCTCGATTGATGCCTGAGGTTCAAGCGTCTGTGGAATCGTTGGCGGCAGCCATGGGTCTCGCCAGCAATTTGACTCGGCGACCGAATCAACTCTCGCAAGGCGAGAGACAACGAGTCGCCATTTGCCGTGCGATGATCACGCAACCAGATTTCTTGTTGGTGGACGAACCGACCGGTAGTCTCGACAGGGAAACGGCGAACGAGGTGCTCGAACTGCTGTTTGACCAAGCCGAAAGGAACAACACTACCATGTTGATCGTCACCCATGATTCCAGCATTCTCAATCGCTTCGATCGGACGGTTGATGTGGCTGAATTGCAAGACCTCAACGCTTCTACCGAGGAGGCGTGAATGGCGGGAATCTATTTGCTTGCTTGGCGATACATTGCGTACTACCGCGCGCGGACCGTCATTTTGATCGCGGCCATAACACTTACGTTCTTTTTGCCGTTGGCAACGCGCTGGATGATTGCGCGATTCGAGGCTCGAGCGATGAAACGAGCTTCTTCGACGCCGCTTGTCGTAGGGGTCAAAGGCAGTCGCTTCGGATTGGCGATGCACACATTGTACTTTCGGGGTGAATCACCTGAGACTTTGCCGCAAGCCCAACAGAGACGCATCGAAGAGACTTTGCTGGCCAAGACTATTCCACTGCTAGTTCGTTTTCGCGCGCGAGGCTTCCCAATCGTCGGAACGACGGACGCGTATTTCCATTTTCGCGGATTATTTGTCGAACGAGGCGAGCGTTTACAGCGGCTAGGGGACTGCTTGCTTGGGGCAACCGTGGCTAGCCGCCTAGGGCTTTTGCCTGGCGATCGACTGCTCTCAGAACCCGAGAACATGTTCGATCTGTCTGGACCATCTCCGTTGAATATGCGAGTTACAGGGATATTGCGCACTACGGGCTCCCCCGATGACGAGATCGTCTTGTGTGACTTGAATACGACATGGATCCTACAAGGCATCGGCCACGGTCATACCGTAAGGAAAGGTCCACCGGATACTCCAAACGCGAACGCAGAATCTGAGCCCCATGGACACAACGCCAGTCGTGAAAACTTGACTCAGTACGCCGAAGTAACGGACGAGAATTTGCAGACGTTTCATTTTCATGGCCCATCCGATACATTTCCATTGTCGGCCGTCATTGCGATTCCTGACTCGGAAAGGTCCGAAGCGATCCTCATCGGTAAGTATCTATCCGCAGATGAACCCTATCAGATCATCCGCCCGGTCGAAGTCGTGGACGAGTTGATGCATTGGATCAGTCAAATTCGCCGCCTTTTTGATTGCATCGCGCTGTTGTTGGTAATTGTGACGATTTTCTTAGTCGGCTTGGTCGTCATGTTGTCCATTCGACTTCGGGGGGGCGAAATCCGCACGATGACGTTGTTGGGTTGCAGTCGTTCTAGAATCGCGGGCATCGTGCTGACAGAGCTTGCCATTGTCCTTGCTGTCAGCCTTGCCCTGGCAGTGTTACTGGCCCTTGGGGCTTTATCAGGCTCGGACATGCTGGAAACGAGCTTTGGTACAAGAGTGGCACGGTGGTCCCCACCGTGATTCGACCAGTGGTATAACAAATAGCCTACTGTCAGTTGCACGACCCAGGGCTATGTTGTTCATCGCTTTCAGCGTAAGGAAATCACATGAATTATCGTTTCGCGTCGGCGATTATCAGCGTCTGGATTGCCCTGCCCGTATTGGATTTAAATGCGCAGCAGAGCGATTCCATCGGACAGCCGCTCAGCCAAAACGTCCGTCGGTTAATAGATGTTTTCGAATTGCTCGGTCGACCGTTTCCGAAATCAACGCTTGACGATTTGCTGGAAGCAATCAAGGTGGAGAATTCGGACCGACTTCAGACCATCCTTGATGATCGCGTCTTGTGCACTGTCGCCATCAATCCAGAATCACGGGCCAAGGTCGAACGCGGTCCAGCAGCGGCCGTCGTACAACAGGCTGGTTACACGCCGTTCCTAATAAAAATCGTGAATCAAGGAGCAATTAAGTCTGGCCTACGTCTGAGCAGTCCACAAGCTGGAGCACCATTTGCTGGCGTTGCTCCATTAAGCATGCAACGTCAGGAGCAATTGGGGCTTTTGGAGAATCAGCAGCCATTCAACGGGCCGCGTCGCTTTCTGCACATGGAGGTTTTTTCGAAACCACCCCTCACGTCTAACTTGAGCGGTGTCGCAGTCGAATATGCAGTCGTTTTGCTTTATAGCAGTCTTGCAGGACAACTAGATGCAACACTTGAATTCTCGGTCGGGCCAGGGACTCAGGACTTAGGCTTTCGGGCCGAATTGCCCTTACTACTAACTTCGATGCCGGCGATATCGATGAAACTTTCGATTCGCGATGTCGGCGGAGATCCTTGTTACGCTCGATTGGTTTTTCGCGATAAAGCTGGCGCCATCTATCCGCCGCAGGCACGGCGTCTTGCGCCTGACCTGTTTTTTCAAAAACAGATCTACCGACGTGATGGTGAGTTCGTTCTATTGCCACCCGGCGAGTTTACACTGGAATCATCCCGTGGACCGGAATATCGGGTACAGAGTCAAACCGTCAAAGTGGTACCAGACTCCAATCCGTCGATCGAAGTAAAACTGGCTCGCTGGGTGAATCCGATGCAATCGGGCTTTTGGTGTGGAGATCACCATATACATGGAGCAGGTTGTGCCCATTACACAACCCCAACCGAGGGTGTGACGCCCCAAGACATGTTTCGTCAAGTAGCTGGCGAGGGTTTGAATGTCGGATGTATTCTCACCTGGGGTCCGTGCTTTGAGTTTCAGCGTCAGTTTTTTAACGCGGCGATAAGCGACGTCAGCGAGCCAAAAACATTATTGAAATACGATCTTGAAATCAGCGGTTTCGGATCGCAAGCACTTGGTCATGTTTGTTTGCTGAATTTGCGAGATCAAAACTACCCTGGATCGGACGGTTCTAAGACCAAAGGCTGGCCAACTTGGGCGACGCCGGTCTTGCGCTGGGCCAAATCGCAAGGCGCGGTCACCGGATTTGCGCATTCAGCCAGCGGTCTCCAAATCGATCCTAGGGCTGCCGCAACGCGGCTGTTGAAAGAGTATGACCAAGATCAAAGCGGCCAACTCTCTAAGGCAGAAATCCGTGAGGCATTGCTGCCTCAAGCGTTTGAGCAAATCGACGATGATCGCGATCAGCATCTTACATTGACCGAATTGCAGGTCAGCATAGATCGTGTTGCAGATTCCATCCCGAATCTTGCCGTTCCTGAAATGAATAGCGTTGGCGCGATGGAACTGCCGGTTGCGGTTGTGGCAGGGGTCTGTGATTTCATCAGCGCGATGGACACCGCGAGGGTTCCGGAATGGAATATGTGGTACCACCTGTTGAATTGCGGATTCCCGCTCAAGGTCAGTGGTGAAAC
The DNA here is from genome assembly GCA_031374925.1 of Pirellula sp. Taxonomy (GTDB): domain Bacteria; phylum Planctomycetota; class Planctomycetia; order Pirellulales; family Pirellulaceae; genus JBKCUI01. Next base: position 25,492 of record JANMHA010000178.1, read on the forward strand.
CGATTTTCCATGCATGAGCAGCACAGCGGTCGGACAGGGAAGGACCTATGTGCACCTCGGGGAATTAGACCGACTTGATTTCGCCGAATGGTGCAATGGATTAGCCGCAGGCCGCAGCTATGTTTCCGATGGTTACGCGCATGCGTTGCAATTCTCGGTGAATGAGAGATCGGCAGGTGACACGTTGCGGATACCGGTCCCAGGAAATGTAAAAGTGGCTGCGAGTTTGGCCTTTGCCCCGGAAACACCTTTGTCGGTAGCCTATGGCACGCTGGCACCCGAAGGGGGCCGCCGGTTCGTTGGCGATACGGTTACGCTGCATGGAAGCCAACTGGAATCCATAGTGCGGGGCGGTGTACGCTTGGTCGAAGTCGTTGTCAACGGTCAGGTGGTCGACTCGAAGAGCCTGCCCGCAGACGGCAACGCGCATGCAGTATTGTTTGAGGTTCCAATTGAAAAAAGCAGTTGGCTGGCCCTGCGAACGTTTCCGCAACTCCATACGAATCCTGTCGAAGTCCTGGTTGACAACGCTCCTATTCGGGTCTCCCAATCGAGCGCTCGTTGGTGCGAAGAGACCATTCATCAGTTATGGCGAATGCGGCAGAAGAACATCGCGGCTGAGGAACAGACGGCGGCACAAAAGGCATTTGACGTTGCCATCAACGAATTTCGTCGTCGCGGGAGTGAGGCCAAAGGACCATAGTTCAAAAGCATCCGACATAGGTTTTCGTGGCTGAGCGAGGCCCTGGCTCAGGATTGATAGAAAAAAACGAGCGAAGGTCCTCGCTCGTCCACCATTGCGCGGCAAATATCGCTTGGCATCAAAATCTTGCTCAAGAGGCATACCTGAGAATTCTTGACGACACTGAATCCTCGCACATCCAGTTAGTGTAAGTTATACATGCCGCACGCTGTGCGCCCTGTTCCTTTCCTTTGCAATCGAAAGCAAACACAATGAAGTTTGTTCGCTACCAAGACTCCTTTGGCGCAACATCGTATGGTTGTCGCCACATCGACGGAAAGACCACTCGGATCTTGGGTGATATCCTGGGCGATTACAAGGATTCTGGCGATGCAGTCACACCGGCAAAACTGCTTGCCCCGATCGAACCCCGCGACATCTTGTGTATCGGCCTCAACTATCGGAAGCACGCAGCCGAAGGAAACAAACCCATCCCAGAGTACCCAGTTGTCTTCATGAAGAACCTCGGCGCTCTTCAAAACCCAGATGATCCAATTATCCTACCGAGGCGATTGCGAAGCGACGCGGTGGATTACGAATGCGAATTGGCCGTCGTGATGGGACGGGAGTGCTACAACGTCTCGAAAGCTCAGGCGCTGGACTACGTACTGGGCTATACCTGCGCCAACGATGTAAGCGCTCGCGACTGGCAAATTGAAAAAGGAGGTAGTCAATGGTGCCGCGGTAAAACTTTCGCCACCTTTTGTCCGCTTGGGCCATGGATCGTGACTCCCGATGAAATTCCCAATCCAAACGCGCTAACGATCAAGACCGTGCTCAACGGACAGACAATGCAGGATTGGAACACGAGCGACATGATTTTCGATGTGCCGACGTTAATCGAATTCCTGAGCGGCAGTACACGCTTATTGCCGGGCACGATCATTTTGACAGGAACGCCACACGGAGTCGGCGCCGCACGCAAGCCGCCGGTATTTCTTCAGCCTGGTGACACAGTAACAATCGAGATTGGGAGCATCGGGTCACTGACGAACCCGGTGATCGAAGAAGCGTGAATGGGGATTCGGGATTCGGGAGTAGGGAATTCCGTGAATGGGGTGAAATCGTGAAAAGAGTGAAATTACGATGAGCAGGAACGAAAATATGGACTTCCGTGAAAACATGGATGAGCCGCACTCGACTGCCCATTCCCTACTGCCTTCTGCCTCTTCCACGGTTCTTCGCAAGGTCGCTTGGAGGCTCATCCCGTTCGTCTGCATATTGTATGTGCTCAATATCCTGGACCGCTCGAACGTCGGCTTTGCTCGATTGAAGATGCAGGAAGATCTAGGACTGAGCGAGGACTCGTTCAATTTGGGCTACGGCATGTTCTATGTCGGGTATCTGCTGTTTGAAGTCCCCAGCAATTTGTTGCTGCGGCGGGTTGGAGCGCGACGCTGGATCGCGCGCATCATGATCAGTTGGGGGGTGATTTCCTCGATGACCTTGTTCGCAAACGACCGATGGAGTTTCTACGGACTGCGGATCTTGTTAGGGGTCGCCGAGGCCGGATTCTTCCCGGGCATCATTCTCTATTTAAGTTATTGGTTCCCCAATCGAGAACGAGCCAAGATGACCGCGTTCTTCATGATGGCAATCGGGTTGGCGAATGTGTTTGGAAATCCAATTTCAGGCTTCATCATGCAATACCTGGATACAAGTGCTGGGCTGCACGGATGGCAATGGCTGTTTCTGTTAGAAGGCATTCCATCGGTCATCCTGGGTGTCTGTGTCCTCTTTTATTTGACCGATTACCCTCAAGATGCAAAATGGCTTTCTAACCAACAACGCGAATGGCTCGTCGCACACATGCGAACGGAAGAGGAACAGCGTCAACGAATTCATAATGCAAGCCATTTGACTGCGATCATGCACTGGCGCGTATGGTTGTTGATTGCGATCTATTTCACGGTAGCCGTTGGGAGCAATGCAGGTGGAGCATATTTCCCCAAACTAATCCAAGGCCAATTTGGGAACTTAAGTACCTTTCAGATCGGCTTGCTCAGCGCGTTACCGCATATTTGTGCGGTCATCGGCATGTCGTTATTCGGTATTAGTTCCGATCGCAGTAACGAGCGGCGAGGACACTTGGCTGCGGCGGCGTTGATGGCCGCATCCGGTTGGAGCATGACTGCCTGGAGTCCCTCGCCCGTCGTAGGACTCATCGGATTATGCGTTGCCCAAACTGGAATGATGAGCATGTTGCCAGTATTTTGGACCCTACCGACGGCTTTTCTGACCGGCGCTGCTGCTGCCGGTGGTATCGCGATGATCAATTCCGTAGCGAACATCGGCGGCATCTTCGGCGCAACGATCCTCGGTCAATTTGGGTTGTGGTCGATTGCAACGATTCATCTCATTGGCGCATTGTTGGTACTAGCCGTCAAAGAAAAATCCATCCTCGAGGACATCACATGACAAATGGAAGACAAACCATTGCAACAAGTCTGTTTGACCTTTCGGGCAAAGTCGCTGTGGTGTCTGGGGCCGCGCAGGGCTTGGGCCAAGCGACTGCGTTGGCCGTTGCTCAAGCCGGGGCAGATACCGTGCTTGTCGATCGCAATCTGGAAGGCGCCAAAGCCACCGCCGAACAAGTTCGGTCGTTCGGACGCAAAACGATTTCCGCAGGCACGGACGTTTCCGACCCTGACGCGATTCGGGAACTCTTTCTGCAAGTCGATGTGGAGTTCGGTCGCGTTGATTTTCTGGGCAATATTGCAGGCGATGGGCACCTGGCCAAACCCGAAGACTTGACCATCGCTGACCTCCATCGCGTGCTACAGAATCTTGTGGTAGGGCGATTCGCCATGTGCCAGGAAGCGGGACGACGGATGCTTAAACAAGGCAGTGGTTCGATCATGAATATCGGTTCCCTTGCGAGTTCCACAGCGTTGGGCCGAGGGCACATCGCCTATAGCATGGCGATGGGAGCGGTTATTCAAATGACGAGAGAACTCAGCACCGAATGGAGCTATCGAGGTGTACGGGTGAATTGCGTTACGCCAGCTCAAGTTGTAAACCCAAGTCTGATGGCTCGAATGGAAGCCGATCCAACGCTCGCTGGTCGTTTTCTTAGCGGTATTCCGGCCGGCCGCCTTGGCCAACCGAACGATATCATGGGATTGGCGGTGCTTTTGGCATCCGACGCTTCTGCATGGATCACAGGCGCAATCATCCCGATGGACGGCGGCAATATGGCCATGAACGCAGGCGGTACGCCGGGACGGGCATGACGAGCCAGGTTCGCCGTTCCGCAACAAGCCTTCCCGCGAATATTGCCGAAGGTTACGGTCGTGACAACCGCGGTGATTACATTCGCTTTTTAAGGATTGCATAGGATTCAAAGTAAGTCATGATTAACAGCCCATCGCCGTTCACTGCCCACTCCCCACTGCCCACTGCTCTTTCGATGTATCGCATGATGCAAATCATTCGGCAGACTGAGGAGGAACTTGCGCGCTGCCATCAGCGTGGTCTCATTTTCGGCGCCTGTCATACGTATGTTGGCCAAGAAGCGATTGCAACAGGGGTCTGTTGCCATCTAACAAACAACGATGCGATCTTCAGCACGCATCGCGGACATGGTCATGCGCTTGCTAAAGGGATGCCGCCACGAGAACTGATGGCTGAATTGTTTGGGCGGTCAACCGGTTGTTCAAGAGGCCGTGGCGGTTCGATGCACTTGTTTTCTCCCGAGATCGGCATGATGGGGACGAGCGGCATCGTTGGACCTTGTATCCTGCAAGCCTGTGGTGGAGGTTACAGCGCCAAACTAATGAAAACAGGGCAAGTCGCAGTCGCTTTTTTCGGCGATGGAGCCGTCAACAATGGCGCGTTTCATGAAGGGCTAAACATGGCCAGCATCTGGAAGCTACCGGTCCTATTTATCTGTGAGAACAATCAGTTCGCGACCGAAGTTCCTTTTGCCTATTCAAGCGGCATTCCCGATGTCGGACGTCGGGCGGCAAATTATGGCCTGCCCGGTTTCGAAGTCGATGGCAATGATGCGCTGGCCGTGATGGACGTGGCTCGCGAGGCGGTCGCTCGGGCACGCACTGGTGGCGGCGCTACCCTCATCGAATGCAAGACATACCGCACTCGAGCGCATGCTGAAGGGATGGGGGATTTTGGTTATCGAACTCGCGAGGAAGTAGACGATTGGAAGAGCAGATGCCCGATCACTCTGTTGCGAAACCGCTTGTTGGATGAATTCGGCATCGGTGAATTCCAGTTGAATGAAATCGATTTGGAGGTTGCCTCCCTGGTAGCCGAGTCGCGGCAGTTCGCGGAACGCAGTCCATTACCTGACGCCGCAACCGCGGCGATGGATATCTATTCCGCTAGTCGACTAACAAGTGCGAGGACGAGCGGGTCTCCTGCCGAAAAGCTATCGGAAGAAACGTACGGCTCGGCAGGAGACTCGCCCTCCCAGATTGGGCCGCGACGCGAGATTACCTTCACACAAGCGACGCATGAATCGCTTGAGGAGGAAATGGCGGTCAACCCTGCGATCTTCGTCATGGGTGAGGGAATCGGCATTCGGGGCGGAAATTTCAAGACCACGTCCGGCCTGTACGATCTTTACGGACCCGAACGGCTTTGCGACACCCCTATCTCCGAACGTGGTTTCGTGGGGCTTGCCGGGGGCGCAGCCATGACCGGTACTCGACCGGTGGTCGATTTTATGTTTGCTGATTTCATTCTCGATTCGGTTGGTGAGATCGTGAACCAGATCGCCAAGATGCAGTACATGTCGAGCGGACGATTGAAGATGCCGGTCTTGTTGCGAGGTTGTATCGGTATCGGCCACTCGGCGGCGACCCACCATTCCGGCAGCTATTATGCCATGTACGCGCAAGTCCCCGGCCTGCGAGTCGTAGTGCCATCCAACGCTTACGATGCCAAGGGCCTAATGAAACATGCGCTGCGGTGCGACGACCCGGTGATGTTCCTCGAACATCGGGAGCTCTTGGCTACAAAAAGCCATGTTCCAGTGGCAGACTATGAAATCGAATTCGGTCGCGCGTCGGTCGTCCGCGTCGGGCGGGACATAACCGTAGTCGCTTTGGCTCGAATGGTGCACCTCACCCTGTCGGTCTGCGAGGAGCTCCTGCTGGAGGGCATCTCAGTCGAACTGGTCGATCCTCGCACGGTTTCTCCGCTCGACACCGACACGATCCTTCGATCGGTCGCCAAGACAGGTCGGTTGCTAATCGTCGATGAGCCGCCCGCTCCATGTGGTTTTGCGGCCGAAATTGCAGCCCAGGTTTCCGAGGCTGGCTTTGATGATCTCGACGCTCCTATTCGACGACTAACAGGAGTGTTCACACCAACCCCCTATAGTCCGCCGCTTGAAGCTGCTGTCGTACCAACAGCCACTCAGATCGTAAACGCGATTCGCTCGCTGGTGAAGGAATAATCATGGCCTACGAGATTGTCATTCCACGTTTGGGTTGGTCGATGGAGGAAGGGGTGTTCGTTGGTTGGCTTAAGAAAGATGGCGACCACGTTCAACGTGGCGAAGCCGTTTTTGAACTGGAAGGGGAAAAGGCACTCCAGGAGATCGAGGCCGTCGATGAAGGCATCCTTAGAGTACCAAAATCCGGACCAAGCAAGGGGAGCATCGTCAAGGTAGGAACAGTCATTGGTTACCTTGTTGCAACGGACGAACCGATGCCATCCGAGCTTGTGTCTACGGTTGTAGCAGATGCGTTACCATGTAGCACCAGCCTAGCGTCCCATCCACTATCGACGGGTATAAGTAAAACACCTTCGATTCTCGGTAATCAGCAAGCTATTGCGAGTCCGCGCGCGCGCCGCATCGCATCTGAATTGGGGGTCGACTGGACTCGATTGTCCGGAACGGGTACTGGCGGAAGAGTGCGAGAATGCGATGTACGAGCCGCCTTAGCACACGGCGGATCTTCGACAAATGCGGCCGACCGCGGACAAAAAATTGCGATCACCAGCCGCCGACGAATCATTGCACAACGAATGGTCGCTAGCCGCGAGGCGACTGTCCCCGTCACACTAACGACAAAAGCGGATGCGACAAGTCTTGTACGACTGCGAGATCAGCTCAAATCCGCTGGCGGCACGACCCTGCTCCCCAGTTATCAGGACATCATCACCAAGCTGGTGGCGGAGGTTCTTACGAAGCATCCGATACTTGCTGGACGTTGGGAAGAGAACGCGATTGTCATTCCAGCGGATAATCAAATGCATATCGGAATAGCGGTTGACACTCAGGATGGCCTGGTCGTGCCGGTCCTTCGAAACGTGGCGGAGCTGACTCTCGACCAAATCGCAGTACAGTCACGAAGACTCGTCGAGAAGGCTCGTGTCGGAATGCTGGCGGCAGCCGACATGCAGGGAGGTGTCTTCACGATCACGAACCTAGGTGCGTTCGGGATCGACGCCTTTACACCGATCATCAACTCACCCGAGACGGCCATCCTCGGGCTTGGGGCTATTCGTCGCGAACCGATTGTTCAGGACGATGGATCGATCGTTGAGAGACATCAATTAACGTTTAGTCTCACCTTCGATCACCGTGTTATTGATGGTGTCCCTGCGGCGTGTTTCCTGCAGGCCTTAGTCAACTCCGTTCGCGGTTTTAAATAAGAATCGACGACCCCTGTGGACGCCTAGCTAGCGATGCGGCGCCGTGCGGATCGTCACTCCGTCGCAGAGTTGTCTAAAAGCTGGGATGAATCCCAGCACTCCAAATTTGGAGTGCACGAGGGCCGATTAATTTGGCCCAATTTGCGCCAAGTTACTTTCTGAAATCGCGATACCCCAGCGATCGAGCAGCGTGCCGCGTTGTTCTTCGATAGTGGCGAGTTTCGTGTTGTAATCCGCCAAAGCTAGGGCAGCATTCAGGAGTGCGTCAACTTGCGATTGAATTGCGGATTGATAATCCAACAGCGATACCAATAAAGCTTCTGGCCCCGACTCTATTGGGGGACTTTCGTAACGAAGCTTGGCTAATTTGACCCATTGTTGCGATTCCGCCAACTGACGCAACGAACTTTCGAAGGTAGCAAAGGAAAGCTGTAGTGTGTTCAACGCTTCTGCGATGTTGAAGCCAACTTGACGCTCAAAGGCGTCAAGCAATTCGCGCACGCGAACAGCCTCGAGTTCGGTTTGGCGGTATTTCGATTTTGCCGCTCGGTTGCCCACCTGCCGAGCGTAAACCAGCCCCACTGTCACATCTACGAATTCAAATTTTGACATGTCTCGGAGCGAACTACCTAAGTCGTCATCCAGTCCGCTTGACCGAACGCTGGAACGCAAATCTAATTGTGGCTGCAATTGATTGCGGGCCACTTGGACTTGATTCTGCCGAACTGCGATTTCATAACGCTGGCGCAGCAAGATTGGATTGCGTCGTAAGGCGACGGCTGTAACGGCGTTCAAGTCAAATTCTGGCTTCCGCCACTCTGGAACGTCAGATGGCTCAAGCATGGTGCTCGGGTCAATTTCCATTCCGGTTAGTTGAGCGATTTGAAGGCTGATGCGTTGGATCTCTTTTTCTGCTTTCAACTTTTGCTGAAAGAGGTCCTCTAATTTGAATCTAGCGCGAGCAACATCGGTATAGATCACCCGTCCTGCTTCGAACCGATTCCGTTCAACTTCGACAATCTCGTAGGACAGTGCGATTGCGTCCGCGATGGCTTTGCGACGAACGTGATTCGCATGTAGCTGCCAGTAGGCTTGTTCAATGCTGCGAAGCTGCTGTTGTAGCTTAGATTCGACTTCAAATCTGCTCTGCTCCAATCGGTTTTCCGCGATCCGAATGGTCGCCAAGTTCGTCGGGCGGCCTGCACCTCGAAGCAAGGGTTGAGTTGCTTGCATTACAAGATCCGACGAGTTGATCGGATTGAAGCCGCCGGAATTGCCTGCGGGAAAAAACAAATAGGCTAACGACGGTTCGTAGCCAACGCTCGTGGTGGTTCCAGTTGCCCATTCCTTGCTCAGCCGAGAATTAAACTCGATTTCATCGCGTTTGTTTGCGATTGGAATGCCGCCGCTAAAAAAGGAAGAGGGGGGACGGTCGACATGATTCGTTGCAGCCTGAGAGCTCAGTATGGGATCGAATCGAGACTGGGCAAAGGGAATTTGCATTGCCGAAATCTCAGGATCCAACAAGGTAACTGACTCAACGGACACATCGGCACCTAACGAGTGTATCACGCGTTTGCTTACCAAGGATTTTTGGATCGCTTCCAGAAGTGGCAGGAACCTGCTTTGGCTTCCAAGGATCATCCATTCCTTGCTGGCAGCGATCACGGGGTCGGATTTGCGTCCCTGCATTGGATTCGTGGTGCTCGGCGCGTCGGTAGGTTTTTGCGTGGAATCGTCCGACTTTGGACTATCCGACTTTGAATCTTCTGTCGCTTCAACCTCTTCTTGAAGTGTACGGAAACCAGTGAATTGAGCACGTGGTCTGGGCGCTTGGAGATCGCCTGGATTTGGCGGCGGCCGAATGGAATCATCGTTCGTTGGCACCTTGGATTTTTTTCTAAAACCGATGATTTTTGACTGCAATCGATTTGACGGATCGGTGCTGGAATTGCGCGTGAAATGGCTATCTGGAGCATTTTCGGGCGACTCCCGTGGGTGGTATACTCCGGACGTTTCGGGTATAGGGTGGAAGCTTGTAATACGACCTCGCGATGCTTGTTTTTCTACTTCCTCTGCCTTCGAAGGGGATTGCGAACCCTGTCGAGGTTCGGAGCCTCCCAGCGGATCGTGCAATCCGAGAATCCTTGATTGCCCGATCGCAACCGAAGAGACGCTTATGAATGCGATGAAAAACGCGGACCAACGGCTTGCCGAATTCATTCGCCAAGTCCCCACTGGTCGATGCCTTGAGTTAAAACGTCTCGCCAATGCAAGAATCCTGGCAAAAATTCCGTCAACAAAGTCCGTCCTTGCAATGATGCTTGATTCTCATGACTACTGAAATAATTGTCAGCGATCCGTCGTCTAGTTAAATAATCTACACTCGACGGTATAATCGTCATAAAGGTCTGCCTGTCTTTGGGGAAAGCACTTCATTGTCTCAATATGCCAATGATTTTCGAGCGCTTACCAGTTCCCGACGCCCATCGGCAGCCATGAGCAATGGATTTTGAACAGCCGCAAAACGGGATCGACTGTGACATTGAAACCATTGTTTCGTAGAAACTTAGCAATTTTTTTTGAAGCCAATTTTTTTTATTGACATTCGAAGCTACCTATTTAGATTCACTCAAGTTAGATGCAATTGTGCGTCTGAAACTTTGTTTTACAACCAATTGAGGTAGTTGCATGGCCAGTCAAAATTCACAAGTTTCTCGATTCAGTCTAACGCGTTTGGAAGAGCGTATTGTGCCCAGCGCTATGTGTTGCTGCGGCGGCGGCGGCTCTGGCAAGGGGCATTCCGGCAAAGGTCACTCCGGCAAAGGTCACTCCGGCAAGGGTCATTCAGGCAAAGGTCACTCCGGCAAAGGTCGCTCTGGCAAGGGTCACTCTGGCAAGGGCAAGAGCGGCAAGGGTTGCAGATAATAATGCCTGTTTAAGGCATTCGGTTAGCCTGCTACATGCGGTTGAATTCAAAGCTCCCTATGGGCCACCGAGGTTGTGTCTCATAGGGAGTGATTGTTTAATCGATTGATACTTAATATTGCATGTTTTTTTATCAATATCATTTTTGCAGAATCAAGAAGTGAAGTGACTTATGGGGGCGACTAAGGACAACACCGAACAGGAATGCCCAAATTGCAAAGATGGACCTGAATCCTATCGAATGCTCTTTGACCAGTTTAAATTCGATGTCGACTTGGCTCGCAAGTTGGTGGCGGATGGGAGAGAGGCGGTCGAATTGGAGCCAGAGGATGTCAAGTATGCGGTGGAGTGGAGCCATATTTGCCAGGAGCATTTGGCGCACGTTGATGTTCGGTTTCCAGGGCTTGTGGCACACTATTGGTATCCGGAAGAGGATGGAACCCTTTTGCATGGTACGGTTCTAATTGATGGACACCACCGGGCAGCAAGGACGCTTGAGCTCAAAATCCCGTTTTTTGTTCATGTCCTAACGGAAGAAGAAAGCCAACGCGTGACGGTCCGTGCGCCGGTCATGGCGAGGCAGGCCACACAGGCTTCGGTCCGCAAATCGAGAGCATCCCATCAGTCAAAGCGATAGAGACTTGATGACAACACCGACGGTTTCACAGTCATTGAGAGATCCCATTGAGCCGCAGGATTTGTTGCCACAGTTGAATTCTTGGATTTTACTGTGCGATCTAGGTTCGAACGAATTCGTGATTAAGAACTCGCGAAACGCGAGCTATTTTCACGCTGGGGCGCAGGAGTTTTTTCTTCTAACGTCGTTGCAGGCTCCCTGCACGTTCAACCAACTGCAGCAGAGCTTTCAACAGCAATTCGGGGAAGCGTTGGAGTGGGACGACATCGATGATTTTTTGCAGTCGATCACACAGCGTGGGTTGATTCCTAATTCCTTGCGATGGCATGCTTCGGAGCATGTGGCTCGTAAAGTCCAAGACTACGAGGATGAGGACACACCTGAGAACAACTCGGTTTTCGAAAATCGCAAGCCGAGCGGGTCGATATTTTTTTACCGGGTACCGCTCGTAAATCCGGATGCCCATTTAACCGCGATCGTTCGACTCGTTCCCTGGGTTTGGACAAAAACATTTCTCGCGATCTCGCTTGGATGCATGGCGTTTGCGCTCACCATCATGATGAGTATGCGGGCCGAACTGGCGACCTCATTCCAAGCCGCATTCCGATGGGAAACACTGGTGTTGTTGGGGCTAACAACTCTCTTAGTAACCATCTTGCATGAGTTTGCGCATGGAGCCACCTGCAAGCGTTTCGGCGGAGAGGTCCGTGAAGCAGGCGTGCTCTTGATCATGCTGATGCCGTGTCTATACGTGAATGTGTCGGATGCTTGGCTAATAGCGGATCGCCGGAAGCGGCTGTTGATCACAGCGGCAGGTGGTTACACGGATTTATGCCTTTGGTGTTTGGCTGTGTTTGCCTGGCGAATCACTCTTCCCGGTACTTTGCCTAACTATCTGAGCTTTGTCGTGATGACAACGTGTGGTACCCGCGGCTTGATCAATTTCAACCCCTTGCTCCGTTTGGACGGATATTACCTTTTGAGCGATTTCCTCCGGGTACCGAATTTGTATTCTCGCGGACGATCCCGTTGGGTGAAATTTCTGAACTGGTTGCTATGGGGCGCCCCACGTCCTGAGAACATTCCGCAAGGAAAGTTGCTTTTCTCTTACGGACTTGTAAGTTGGTGGTTTTCTATTGCGTTTTTGAATTTGGTACTGATTAATATCATGAGGTACGCGGGCAAGCAGTTTGGCTTGGTAGGCTTTCTATTCGGCGGGCTTTTGCTCACGTACGCAATTCGTCGGGTTTTCCGTGGTTTTCTTGGCGTAGAGTTCATGAACATGATTCGATCGCGATACTTAAGAACGGCGACATGGATTGTCGGAATTGCTATTGTCTCGTTAGCGATGTATTTCATCCCAACACCTCACTATACCGTTGGCGATTTTGAGGTCCGACCCGGCGAACGCATCGATGTGCCGGTTCCGCTCAATAGTTTTATCTCCCGGGTGCTGGTAGAAGACGGTAGTTTAGTAAACGAAGGGGATGCATTGGTCGAGCTGCATGCACCTGACTTGCTCAGCCAACTCGAAGCGAAGGAGGCCGAATTGAAGGAGTCGGAAGCAATCCTAGCCCGGTTGAAAGCAGGTCCGCGAGTCGAGGAGGTGGGCGACCAAGAATCGCGAGTCAATCGAATGAAAGCATGGTGCGAATTAGGTCGCTTGGAAGTAGAGACCACAAGTACTGCGTTGAAGCACCAATTGAAGGCTCTCGAACACCGCGTATCTCAAGCGCAAACGCAATTGACTTATGCCCAGGCAGCCTTCGTGCAGTCGCAACGTCTCAATAAACTGGGTGCATTGGCGGACGTTCAGTTGCAACGGGAACGCGCTCAACTGGATGTTTTGCAGGAGCGTCTTGGTGAAGTGAAATCCGAACAATCCGGCCGGGAGACGGAAGGAATTCGAATCGCGATCGCGGAACTATCACGAAGAGAGCAAGACCTCGCCGACGCGGAAGGAAAATTGAAATTGCTAAAACTTGGTTCGCGACCCGAGGATATCGCTGCTGAGGAAGCCAGACGCGAACGCCTTATCGAAGAACTGGACTTTCTCAAAAACCAGCGTTCGCGATTGATCGTCGTGGCACCAACCAACGGCTATGTTTCGGCACCGCGACTTCGAGAACGAGTCGGGCGATTTAACACCCAGGGAACGCTGCTTTGCCAGGTGGAACGGCCTGGTGTACCTCGCGTCGAAATCTTCGTGGCGGAAGACGATGCGATGGCGGTCGCAACCGGCCAGCCTGTCTACTTCAAAGCCCGTGCTTTACCCTTTGAAACATTTTTGGGCAACGTGGAACGCATTTCCCCAGCCACCACCAAACCCGAAGATCCAGTCACATCGCAGCAACCAACGTTTCGTCAAACGGTGGTCGTGCATTGCCGTGTGGATTGCGCTGAAGGCAAACTGAAATCCGGCATGACTGGATTTGGTCGAGTCGATCGAGGTTGGAGTACGATCGGTAGTGTTCTGCTGACCAAAGCCTCGCGGTACGTTCGGACCGAATTCTGGTGGTAAGCTGAGCCAGCATGTGGCTGAGCGACTCGCGTGTGGCACGTCCCTGAGTTTACGAAGGGCGTGGTGAATCGCTAGATGCATTTGCCAAAGTCCCCACGCCCGTCGCGTCGCTCTGAGCGTGCCACACGTAGCGTTCTTTGTGGCTGAGCGAGGCCCTCGCCCAGAATTAAAGGGCTCCAACGAGCGAGGGCCTCGCTCGTTTACTGGCGGGTTCCATAGGCCTTAATCCGCAAGAAAAAGTCCGGCGTCGAGATATTGTCCGCCGCCGGTCTGACGGCAATGGATGGCAATGAAATTAGTACCCTTGCGCAACAAATCCTTCGCAGCCAACGCCATATTAAAGTAGATTGTGGCATAACCGTTGAGGCTCGCTACCTCAGTACCATTAACGTAAATGACGCAATCCTCATCGTGATGCAACCGTAGATAGAGTTTGCCCATTGGCAACTCCTTGAGTTCGAATGAGCGTCGCACCCAAATATCAGGAGTAGACCAATCGGTGTGGATTTGAGAACCGGGAGGTGCCGGAGTACCAGCCCCAAAACCGGCCTTGCCCTCGCTCCATCCCTTGCTGTCGAACGTTGGTTTCATCCAGGATTCGCTTGGTTCGCGGGTCGTGTATTGCCAGTTCTGCGGTTGCAACTCCGCGGTGGCTATGAGCTCGCGTTTGTTGGCAAGTGAAGTTGGGGCGCTGAGCAGCAGTTCGGACTGTTCTCGCAGCCAAACCGTATCGATTTTCTTTTGGCGGTCGTAGGTCAGCAGTCCGTTGATTTCCCCCTCAACATCGGTTGTTTGCGTGTAGACGCCTGCCGCAATTCCTTCGGCCCGAAGCGCGGCGATGATCGCAATGGAAGTCTTGTAGCGGCCTTGCCATTCTTCCTTCGATTTGGGAAGTCCGCCGTAGCCCCAATTCTTTGCGTCGGTCTTCCAAAGGTGTCCTTCGACTGGCCAACCATGTCCACCGAACTCACCCACGACCTTTACAAAGCCGTTGAAACGCCCCCCATTTCCTAAGCGGAAAGGGAAGGAAGGATGCGGGTAGTTATGCTCGTCGACAAAGTCCCCAATCGGCCAAAAATTCCCACCGCTGGCAATATTCACGAGTCGCGTGGGATCGTATTCCATCGCCATCTTGCCAACATCCATGGTAGCATGTTGGCCCCAGGCTTCATTGAACGGCACCCACACACCAATGCAAGGTGCATCTCGAAGATGATCGACCATGCGCTTGTATTCGGTGACCCATTGTTCGTGAGCTGCCTCAGGCCATTCCGCATCGATCGGGTTCCGTTCCAAGCGTGTCCAGGGTGGACTACTGGCGCCATCGCGCCTTCTTTGCCCATAGCCGCTGCTGACTTGATCTTGCCACATGATCATTCCGAGTCGATCGCAGTGGTAGTAGTAACGGCGAGGCTCAACTTTGATGTGCTTGCGGATCATGTTGAAGCCGCATGCTTTTAAGAACTCAATGTCGGAAAGCATTGCGGCGTCCGAGGGTGGAGTCAGCAAACCGTCTGGCCACCAACCTTGATCGAGCGGCCCCCAATGGAAGATGGGTTTGCCATTGAGAGTCAACTGCAAGTGGCCGTTCGCATCTTTGGCCTTACCAAACGAACGCAAGGCAGTGTAGGCTTGCACGGTATCAACAGTCGTTCCGAGTTTGTCTAGAAGTTCGACCTTGAGGTCATAAAGATTGGGCGCATTCGGACTCCACAGTTGTGGATCTTCAAGGGTGATCGCGACAGGTCTGGTACCCTCGGCCTTTCCAACAGGCTGTCCCTTGAAGGAAGCGGTAACGCGCACTTTACAACCATCGGTTGGGTTGGCAATGAATGGGGTCACGGTAACTGTGCCGGCTGCTATGTCGCACGCAAAGTCTAAGTCCATCAAATGCATGGCAGGTACCTGCTCCACCCAAACGGTTTGCCAGATGCCCGTCACGCGGGTGTACCAGATGCCCTGATTTTGAAGCTTTTGCTTACCGTGCAGTTGATAGCCTTCGGTTGCATCCTCGGCTCGTACGACCAATTCATTTTGACCGCCGCCTTTGAGCGAATCGGTAATGTCGAACGAAAACGGTGTGTGGCCTCCTCGATGGGTTCCTATCTCTTCGCCATTGACCCACACGGTTGTGGCGTAGTCGACCGCTTCAAAAGTCAGGATACTGCGCAGTCCGTCAGTGGCCGCAGGGAGCATACGTCTGTACCAAAGTGTTTCTGTCGGTTCGATCAAACGACCAACACCCGAGAGTGGCGACTCTGGACAAAAGGGGACCAAGATTTCGCCGTTCCATTCCGTTGGCTTTGGGGCGTCTTTGGGGGTGACGGCGTAGGACCAAAGCCCATTGAGATTGGTCCAATTTGCACGTTGAAACTGCGGACGCGGATATTCGTTCCAAACGGCGTCCGGCTTGAGCGAACGCCCCCACTCGGTCATCAACCGAGTTTCTGCCGGCTTCCACTGTGCTTGCACGAGGCAGCTCATCGACAACCAAATTGCAATGGTACGAAGGAGCGCCTTACTTTGTTTGTTGATAGGCATCTTGGGATTCTTCTTTTGGGAGGGTTAGGAATCGCTCGAGTTGTCAAAAGACTCTTTGCATTCATGTGTGTGTCGGATTTGCTGGAGTTCCCGTTCGAGTTCTGCACGCCGTACCTTTAACTGTCGCAGTTTGTTATTCACATCAACCAAGCCGGCAAATATGCTTGGTCCTCGCACGACGGCCCATCCTGCCACAAACACTAGGTAGGCTGCGAAGATGCCTTGAGCGACGGTAGGAGAGTGGAAGCGTATGGAAATGGCCATGGAAAAAGCAACCAACGTCGTAAACACCATCAGCCTTCCAATGCCAAACTGAATGCGATTACTTCCTGGCATTTGATCTCCAAACTGAAACACAAAAGGCAATTGGGACTTCGTTCGAGTCCCCTTTCGCTCTGAGGCTGTGGATTCATTATTGTCGCCTTTCGCTGCGCGAAAGTGCGTCTCGTAAACGCACTTTTGCGGAGCAAAAGGCGACAATATCGTGTGACTGCTCGATTAGATCGCTGCATTCCGGCGTACCGTTCGCCGAAATTATCGTTATGAACGGAAAAAAGCAATTCTTGGAATGAGCGATTCTGATCGAATTTTGGCTTGGACCAAGCCCAAGCATTGATTTTATGGCGTCGAATGAGCCGCAGAGGAAGGTCTTAAACCGGATAAAGCCTAGAGTTTAACACGTCCTAAAAGCATCGCTACGAGCCTCTACGCTTTATTCGGATTATAGGGTGGTCCTGATTTGTTCATTGGTTTTGGACCAGAGAATTCGATCTGACTCGATGTACCGTCGAGGCCGTTGTGTGTGGAGGCAGGATGTCTCCGCAATAGCTTGCAAATCCGCAATCAAGCGGGGTAACTGGAGTCCAATCGTCACTGCAACTGTGTAGGACGAGACTCGCTCAAACAATCAATTCAATGGAGTGAATTCGATGACTAAGTTAGTGTTCCATCTATTCTTGTTCGGGATGACGACGATGGTAATTGCTCGTCCGTCCCACGCACAGTCGTTCAATTCCATGAACGGACTCATCGGTCCTAAAACTGAGTTGTCCGTAAAAGCAGGTATTGAGTCGAATGACCAAGTCGGCCTAGCCAGTTTCTGTGAGTCGGCACCCGATTGTGATAATCGAGGCCTTCGCCCTCGAAGTAGTTGTGGCAAAGGATCTGGGAATAGCTGCTGCGAAGGCGTAGGGAATTGGCTTGACAATACACAGATTCTTCTTGGTGCCGACAGCTACAAATCGCTTGGTGATAGCGCTTTGAGCGGTTTCAATCCGCTGCCGTTTGCATTAGGCAATAGCTTCGGCGCCGTCTCGGGATTCAATACAGGGTTTAGACTCGGAGAGTCGCGAATCCGAGGTCAAGTGGGAGCAAGCTATGGTGTTTACGATATCAAAGGGCGAACAACGACTGCCCCACTCAAGGACGACTCCCTCGAGCAGCAAACGTTTTTGACCGCCGGATTCTACAAGCGTAGCGACGTGTGCGGTGGCGATCGAATCAGCTGGGGCGCCGTCTATGATCAGTTCATCGGACATCAATGGGGTTGGGCGAATAACGAAGTCCAACTGGGCCAGATTCGCGGCATCATGGGCTATGCTCTCAACGAAACGAACGAAATAGGCAGTTGGGGAACGTTTCATATCAATAACGATGCGGTTGGGCTCGGATTTCCACCGAACGCTGTAATCACCAACATTCGTGCGATGAACCAGGCAAACTCCTACCTTCGACACCAATGGGCGTTCGGCGGCAACAGCATGATGTACGTCGGTGTCGTCGATCGTGCCGATGTGGCCAGTTGGCAATTTGGGATGATTAACTTGGCTCCAGTGAGCAGTTCCACTTCGCTCTACGGTAACTTCACCTACGTAGCACCTAGCTCCGCAACCGGACTGGTGGGTGCTTCGGAAGAACAGTGGAACGCTTCGGTTGGAATGGTTTTCTATCTCGGCAAGAAAGCCGTGAGCCGAACCGTTTCGGGCAATCAAGGGATGCCATTGTTGCCAGTTGCCAACAACGGTTCGTTCCTCATCACCAACTAAGGGATTCCGATGTGGCTGAGCGGCGTTTCTAGTCGCTCAGCCCCCGTGACGGATGCTGCCAGCATCCGCTCCAGCGCCAGCAGCGTCGGCCACGCCAGCATCCGATCCGACGCTAGCAGCGTCGGCCACGATAGCGTCGGCCACGCCAGCATCCGATCCGACGCTAGCAGCGTCGGCCACGATAGAATCGGCCACGATAGAGTCGGCCACGACAGCGCCTACTCCTTCTCCGCTTCGGGTAGATCGATGGTGCCATCTACATAATCGATATGAAGATCGATTTCTAAAGAGATTTCCGTTGGGCCTTTCAGAGCCCCAACCGCAAATCGAGATTCACCCATTCCGTATAGCAACCCCCCTTGCCTAACGTCATACAAACCTGGGTGAAGACCATTCAGTTCGAAGTAGCCATCAACGTCAGAAATCGTGGCGATGACCGTAACATCATTCTTCGGGTCACCAACTCCCTTTGGATCTCGCTTGGGACTCAAGGACACGTCCGTAAATGGGGTTGTCCGCCCGCTGAGCGTCAGCTTTCCGGTCATCTCGCTGAGCAGCAAATCAACGTGTTCACCCCCTTTGAGCTTCAATGTTCTTAGCCAACACGCGGTCGATGAGCCGCCAATGGAGTGAGTGACACCAACCTGGTAAGTTCCTGGCGCCAGTGAATCGACGAACCACTTACCCTTATCGCCACGCAGGGAATGAAACATATGTTCGAAGTCATCGGACGATTCCACTTGTAGGTACAGTTGTTCGTCTGGCTCACCGAATCGCGAATTTGGATCCCGAATGGCAAGAATCGTTGCTGCAGGTCCCAATTCGATACGAATGAGACCTTGTTTGTCAGGATTTGGGCGGCGTTTCGGAGTGATAACCTCTCGACCGTATCCAGCCGTCAGAATGATTAAGGTTGACGGTTCGAGCCCTTCCGGCAACGTGATCCGACCGTCCGAATCGGTAACGAGATGGAGCACGTTTTCCAAACTATGATACCCGTCCGCATAGTTTTTGAAGTCATTCCATTCCACGTAGTTCCAACCCGACTTCTTCGAAACACCGGTCAGGACCGGTACGTTTGCAACGGGCTTTTGCGTTTCGCGATCGATCAACTGAAATTCCGTGGACTTATTGGGCACCAATTCAATGTGTCGAGGAACGGCCTGACTCGTTTCCTTTGGCACGATACTCTCGATGTGCGGGGCAAACCCTTTCGCAAAGACTCTAAGCTGGTATTCACGATCAGGGGCCAGTGTTTTCCCCCATTCAAACCGCCCGCTCGCATCGGACACCGTCATGGGTTCCGCGTGGTGACGTAAAGTAACTTGATATTGCGGAACGGGCTGGCTGTCAGGATCCAAAACCTGGGCGTAGATTTTCCCGTCAAATTTTTGGCGTGTAAGCGGGTTGCGATAATCAGGTACGGTGACTTTCACATGGCCGTTGGAATCGAAATATTCTTTGCGAGAAATCTGATGCTCGTGAACCCATTCCGTGCCGTCTGTGATTTTCAGTGAAAGCCAACCTTCCTGGTTGAAGCGATTGACATATTCCTTTTGCGCAACTGCATCTTCGGGTTTCGTCTCCAGCAGCGGTTTGGGAGTCGGAAGAAGCTGTCGAAGTTCGCAAACACCGTTCTCTTTGCACCGACTTGGTTGATCGTGTCCAGGGATTTTTTCCGGCTGCTTGACGCTGGAAAAACTGGAATTGAACCCTGACTGCGGAGTCATGGGAAGGATGCTGAGGCTTGGTATCGGTGAGCCGGACTCTCCAACGACGGTAACGTGGATGCGAGTTTCCGGAATCAGTTGGAACTGGAGTTCTGTAGAAGCTGATGCTGGACCGGGCAATACGTCGTCACGCCATTGAGGGCAAAAGCCAATTGCTGAGATACTTAGTTTGAATCGTCCTCCCGCTTTCAACACTTCGAAACGGTATGAGCCATCGCCTGACGTGACAGTGCTCTCGCGAGAAGCGTCATGTGGATATTCAGGCCCCCATTCTATGCGTGCGTTCGATATCGGTTTACCAGCAGTATCGGTAATCTTGCCAGTGAAACAGCGAGGGAAGGATGCAACATGCCCTCGCTTGACTTGGCTTAGAAGCTGTCCACGGGGCAAGGAATCTCCCGTGTCTGGGGCGACCTGAAGCAAAGCAACCGCTAAGAAAAAAACAGCATCGGTAATGTTCATGATGATTGAGGTTGTTCAGTGTAATCTGCTTAAACGCATTGTTGCGGAGCGAAAGGCGACAACTTGGGTGTGGCACGCCCAAAGCGAAGCGTGGGCGTGAGAACTGTGGTAAATGGCACTTGCAACTCCCACTCCCTTCGTAAACTCAGGGACGTGCCACACGGTGGTGGCTTGCGAGATAGTTTCACAGCGTAGGAGCAAAAGGCGACATTCGCAAAGCCGAAAGAAAAAAAGAAAAACACCTAATACACAGACGCTAAATCCTTGACTTCGTTCCAGGAAATTCTTAGGATCGATCATTCTCGGCCTTGGCTGTGTGACTAATTGCCGCATTAATGGTGATTTAAAGGAGACTTGTCATGCTTTCTTTCGTGAAAAGACGAGGTTTTACACTCGTCGAACTTCTTGTCGTGATTGCGATTATCGGGATTTTGGTTGGACTTTTGCTTCCCGCAGTTCAAGCGGCCCGCGAAGCGGCGCGGCGAATGCAATGCGGAAACAATCTTAAACAAATGGGGTTGGCGTTCCACAATTACGCCGACGCGAACAAGCGTTTCCCTCCCGGTAACATCACGGATGGGCCATGCTGCGGAACACTCAGCCACACGGTTTGGTCGGTGGCCATACTCCCGTACCTTGAGCAATCCGCTTTGGATGCTCGTTACAATCAACAGTTGCCATTGGAAGATGTGGCCAACACATTCGTGCGCACTCAAAATATGCCCTCCTACAATTGTCCGTCCGACCCGATTGCTGGCCAGTTATTAGTGCCCGCTTCTGGGCCAGCTAATGACCTGTCTCCGCAAAGGCAAGCCATGACAAGCTCGTATCGAGGAATGGGTGGAGTCGCTTGGGGAGCTGCTGGTGAGTACATTTACCGTCGGCAATGGGACTCTTCCGACATTCTCGACTCCCGAGCGCTTCCGACTCTAAAGGGAGTCCTTCACTGGACAGGTAGGATAAACGGTCAAACCAACCAATATAGACCAGAAACATTTGCAACCATTACCGATGGAACCAGCAACACGCTGATGGTGGGCGAGTACACTACGAAAACATCACCTAGGCGGACAACATTTTGGGCCTATTCTTACACTTCGTTTGCGTTGTCCTGCGCGACTCCCGAATCCAGGACACTTATCGCGGACTACGACAAGTGTGTGTCTCAAGGGGACTCGAATCCTTGCAAGAGGGCGTTTGGCTCATTTCATACAGGAATTATCCAGTTCTTGAAAGCGGATGGTTCTGTAAATCCGGTTTCCATTTCGCTGGATATGAACGTCTATCGAGCGCTCACGACGATAGCGGGCGGTGAAGTCAACTCAGAACAATAGGACCTATGAGTCGCGCCAAGGTTCGGGAAAGGCCACATGAAATGCCACAATGCGCAAACTTGATTCTGACGGCGATGCTATTGATGGCAACAATGATAGGCTGCAATCGTGGCGTGCCAACTGCAAGAGTCGAAGGAGTTGTCACCCTCGATGGCAAACCATTGCAAGAGATTCGAGTGCTCTTCCAGCCAGATAACAAAGGCGGAGAAGAGGGTGTAACTGGTTCCTTTGGATTGACCGACGCTGCAGGGAAGTTCGTTTTGAAATTATCGGATTCTCAAAACGAAGGTGCCGTTGTCGACTTCCACGCAGTGACCCTTTCCGACAAGCTCAGCGAGGATCCTAAAGATTCCGACGCTGGCGGATTTGGCAAGACAACCAAATCTCGCATCCCAATGAAATACACCAATGAGCCACCCAAATTTGAGGTTAAGGCTGGGAAAGTGAATCAGGCCAATTTCGAATTGAAGTCAAAATAGAATCGAGTACGATTGAACGCAAACGTGGTGGTCTTCGCCGAGAAGTGTCATAATTTCAGGGTGATCTAAAAGCGGGGATGAATCCCCGCACTCCAAAATGAATTAGCGAACAATAACGAGCCAGTCTTCGTCGCGATCGCTCGGTGGATCGCCAAGCGAAACTTCTCGCCCACCATCGACCGATTTGACCGACCCGTCCGCAAGACTGCCGCCGGTGCGCGGGTTGAACCAACTAACAGTGAATTTTCGTTGGGTGTCCGCCAAGTCAAGTTGAGATGAACCTCCAGTCGGCAAGTACACCAAATAGAGTTCGCCCTTCTTTGCGAAACAGTATCGGCTGTTGCTGCTCTCAGCGTTGCCGACAAGACTGTCCTCGCTGGACATTTCCCAGAACGGGATCTTCGTAGACCGGGTCGGCAGGTACGCCATCCGAAGCTGGATTCTGCTCATCGATGCACACAGGTTTGCCAAGAAGCAAGACTTGCGGTTGGAGGATCTTGTTTCCGAGCCATTGGTTCTCGGGAATCCCAATACAGTGGGACGCCAACAGTTCGAACAAGCGGTCTTTCGACTTGGGCTAACTCAACCGTTGTCCGTGGTCGCTGAGACAGACAATAGCGCCATCACTATCGCCTGTGTCCGAGCGGGGATCGGTGTGGGGGTCATCGCAGGCCGCCGGGGTGGCAACCTTGCGCGGCATGTTACCACACGATCATTGGCCAAAGACCTTGGGAGCGTGAACATCGTAGCTGCCTATCGAACCGGCCGTCTGCTCACCAAAGTAGTTCGCGAATTGTTAGACCTGATGACGTCGGCAAACGTAGCACAGGCTGCTAGCCCGTGACGACAACCGTATCCGTAAGAACTGGTCCGAACTCGCCCTATGCATCATTGACCAATGCGATCAAAGCGCTGGTTACCTCAGTCGTTTTGGCCTTACCGCCAAGATCGCCCGTGAGTGTCTGTCCATCGGCAAGCAACTTCGCCACGGCTTGCTCAATGCGTGCGGCTGCTTTGCGTGCCGCCTCATCCTCATGCCTATCGGCCAGCCAATCGAGCATCATGCTGGCCGACAGGATCATGGCCAATGGATTGGCAACGTTTTTCCCCGCCAATTGAGGCGCCGTTCCATGCGATGGTTGGAACATCGCGTGCTGGTCCCCTATCTCGGCCGATGGCCCCAGACCAAGTCCGCCTACGATGCCTGCCCCCAAATCGGACAGGATGTCGCCAAATTGGTTTTCCATTACAAGTACATCGTAGTCCGACGGGTTCTGAACCATATACAGACTCATGGCATCCACGTAAGCTGCGTCGGCGATCACATCAGGATACTCCGCCGCCACGTCAAAGAACACCTTTCGGAAGAACGCAAAACTGCGAAACACATTGGCCTTATCGACACAAGTAACCGACCTGCGTCCATCGAGCGGTCGCCCATTGCGCCGCCTCGCAAGCTTGAAAGCAAAATCGGCCACGCGCCGAGTTCCTTCGCGTGTAATCACGATCGTGTCGGTTGCCACTTGATCGTTGAGCACGCAACCACCACCGAACGAAGCGAACAAGCCCTCGAGGTTTTCGCGAATGATAACCATATCGATACCCGCATCCGCAGTTCGAAGCGGGCTCGCAACGCCAGGGTAAAGTTTTACGGGTCGAACGGCGGCATAGACGTTCAGTGCTCGTCGCAGTCCCATCATCATCTCCGGTTGCACCTCGGTTCCATCCGCCTTGCGAACGTCCGGCAATCCGATCGCAGCCAGCAACACCGCGTCGGCGGCTAAACAAGCGTCGAGCACATCTTTTGGCAATGTCTCCCCCGTTTTGCGATACAAATTGGCGCCCGCTTCGTACGATGTGATCTGCAGTTCTAAGCCTAGTGTGGTGGCCGTGATGCGATTCAGCACGTGCAACGCTGACTCAAGCACTTCCGGGCCGATGCCGTCACCTGGTAAAGCTGCAATTCGATAGGATCGCATGTTCTCTTTCTTTCGTTCGTTATGTCGGGAAGCGTCGCCTGAGTTCGTCGCATTGGACTTGATCCAGGAAACGCGTCTGTTTGTCAAGCAGTAACAAATGCAATCGAGCCGTTTCTTCTAGTTCTTCAACCGCATACACTGCCGAATCTAAGTCCCCAGCCGAGACGACAGGACCATGATTCGCAAGCAACATGGCACGCGACGTGTGGGCTACCCGCTGGCAACGCATTGACGCACGTCGAGCGGAAACGTTGGGCAACGCGATTGCATGAATGCCACTTGTTCCTGAGTCGCTTTCGAACAACTCCCCGACAAGATCGCAGTTCGACCTTGAGCTTCAGGCAAGCGAGGAATCGAACGCTCTTTCGGCAACAAACCAATCGTTCGGTAGACGTCCGGTAGTTCGAGTGCAAGCCCCGAACTGCCGGTCACCAATGGCATATAGGCGCACGCCAGCGCGATCGTGCGCATATGCTCGTTAGAAAGCGCGTCGACAATAACGAACCGTTTGTCTGCAAGTTGCAGGATTTTCAACAATTCTTGTAACGGCTTTTCCCCTTGTTGGACTTGCTCAAAGGGAACCGACCAGACCTTGAGTCGCGTCTGTTTGGAAAGGACTCGCACCAAGTTCGGATCCTTCATGGGAGTGAGCGGGTGATTCTCCATGCCCGATTCGTTAAGCAATTTGTCCACTACAAACAGATGCCCACGATAAACAGTCCTGCCATTTTCTGGAAAGGCTGGACAAAAAATCGTTTGAGGGGCTTTCAATGCGTCCAGCAACGCTTCGGTGACTGGTCCAATGTTCCCCTCGTCGGTCGAATCAAACGTTGAGCAGTACTTGAAATAGAACCGTCGCGCCCCCATGGTCTGCAACGATTTGAGCGCCGCGAGCGATTGGCCAACGGCATCATCGCAGCGGGTGGACCGTGTCTTCAACGCGATAACGACCGCGTCGGCACCAGCAATCGCATCGAACGAATTGGGTACCCCCAAGCACTGAACGACGTTCAAACCCGCTTCCACCAAATTGCTCGCCAAGTCGGTGGCCCCAGTAAAATCGTCCGCGATGCAACCAAGCAATGGACTCGTCATGGGGTCCCCTCAATGGCAATCGCACGTACAGGGCTTCCATCCCCGTCCACGATGCGCATCGGAAGAGCAATGAATTCCACCGTCGATTGCTTCAGCAAATGGAGATTCGTTAACGCTTCGACAATCGCCACGCCACCACGTAGCAGGACATGGTGGATGTCGGTAACCTCGCGGACGTTGTTCACATCGGCCACCGAGAGCTGTTCGATTCCGAGCAATGCGACTCGTTGTTCGACCAGCCAATGGGCCAGTTCAATGGAAATGCGAGGGAGCGCATTGCGATACTCGGGCGTGCCGTATCGCACAGACCAATCGGTTCTCAGCAACAATCGATCGTTGGGCTCGACGACGTGGTTGGCTTGTGCCAGACCAGCCTTCAGCCGCTCGATGGTAATCAGCTCGCTCGGTTCCACCGGCGTCAAGTCAATCACCTTGGCAGGACCGCAACAAGCGTCCAGCGATTGCTGATCGATCGACGCCGCATGTGTTTCCAGCAGGAAGTGTTTTGGAGCGTCCATATGCGTTCCGCAATGGGAATAGAGTGATAGAGTCGTGGTGTTCCAGCCCTTGACCTCGATGGTCGAAAACGGGGTGATTTGAACACCCGGCATACTGTTACATATCGGCAACGATAAATCCACAATCCTTCGCCCCCCGTAGTGCAGGCAGCTAGCCTGCGCACCGTGGTGCAGGCTGCCAGCCTGCGTTGCTTTCTCCAGCGACAGGCTGGCAGCCTGTCCTACGATACCGCAACCAACAGGTCGATTCTGAGCAGCCGATTCGTAAACCGCCTCCTGAACCGCCAGCGTTTTCAAGTATTCCGCCCCGGCCGTCTCAAACGACGTGCCACTGAGCAGTCCATCCACAAAGTGCCGCAGAGCGAAGTAAACACAATCGCCGCCGAATCCCCGTCGCTCGTGCGTGTAAGTGTGCTCGGCCTCCTTTTCGCCGAGGGGTTGGTGCGTAAGCTTTCCGTCCGAGTACAAACGAATACAACCCCCGGACCCTTCGACCAGAAACTCGCCGAACGTGTAGCGAGGATCGTGGCTGTTGCTCTCGTTGTATCGGTTTGCGTCCCAGATGCCTGTCGCGCCACTGGCGAATCGAAACGTTAACAATCCCGAGTCTTCGCCGCAAATGACTGGATTCAGCCTCTTGAGAATCGCATAGGTCTCCTCGATCTCACCTGCCAGGAAACGAAACGTATCGATGAAATGCACGCCGGTTTCAAAAACCAGCAGCTTGGGCATCTGGCGAAAGTAGGGTTGGCGGTTTAGATAAGCATCATCACCCCAGCCATCACCGAGCCGAGAGCGAAACGTCAGTTGATGCAGTTGGTCCCCAATCGCGCCCGCATCGATCAGTCTCCGAATCTCGCGATGCCAAGGTTGAAAGCGAAAATTATCATGGACCATCAATGGGACACCATGATGCTCTGTCAATTCAACTATCTGACGCGACTGGTCAAACTCTGGTGCCAAAGCTTTTTGACAGAGGATGGCGATCCCGCGTTGGCCCGCCTCAGCACAGATTGCGGCATGGGATGCTGGTGGCGTAATGATATCGACGAAGTCCGGCTGTTCGCCTTCGAACATTTCACGATAGTCGGTGTACGATTTTTCTATTCCATATCGCTCGCACGCCTGGGACGCTTTCGCCGCATCCAGATCGCATATGGCTGTGATCTTTACTTCGGGAATGCGTTTCCAAGCGTCGAAGTGAAACTGGCTGAAGTAGCCAGCGCCCACGCAGACTCCTTTGAGCGGCCTGGCTTTGTAGTTCTTCATGGTCATGACGGCTCAATTCTCCTTTCCGAGTCCGCAGCCAACCAACAGATGATCGCAAGAATGCTGAGGCAAGCCGCCGTGTAGAAAAAAGCGGCGTTGCCTTTAGACGATTTGTCCATGTAAGCGAATGCAAGGGCCGTGATGGCAGAACCGAGATTACCTGCCATATTCATCGTACCGCTCACCGCACCGGCGTTTCGCCCACCGATGTCAATGCAGAACGACCAGGATGGACTCAGCGTCATGTCCGCCCCAAAGATCGCAATGGAAAGCCAAAACACAGCCCCGACCACCGAAGCTTGATTGAGACTCATGACCATTCCCAAAGCAGCCAGCGAGAAGCCGACGATAGCTGGAATCTTGCGTGACCAACCGCTCCAACCCTGTCGATAGAGGGAGTCGACCAAAGCCCCAGCGATGATGTTCCCAAGCGCGCCGGCAAGCAGCGGAACCATCGCGGCAAAGCCGGCTCCCACGGCGTCCAATTTGTAGGTCTCCTTTACGTAAGGATAGAGCCAACTCAAACTAAAAAAGAAAGTGAAGTTGCTCGCAAAGTACTGGACCATCATCAACCACAGTTCCCGCGACTTCAACAATTGGGCTACCGTCACTGGTTTTGTCGGCTGCTCTTGGTTCGTCGTAATTGAATTGGGTGATTCCTTTTGCCGTGTCGCAAGAATGTATTCGCGTTCTGCATCGGAAATGCTTTTGTGTTCGGTTGGATCGTTGCGGAACCAGCACCACCAGAAAGTGGACCAGCCGAATCCAACGATCATCAGGACGGCAAAAGTTAGTTTCCAGCCCAGCGCAAATATCAAAGCGGAAATCAAGGGCATAGCGAAGGCAGCGCCGATACGTGAACCCGAAAAATTGATCCCTTTGACAAGCCCACGTTCTTGAACGGGAATCCAAGCGTAGACGACTTTGGCGATACCGGGAAACGCGCCCGCTTCGCCTGCACCAAAGAGAAAGCGAATGACCAGCAAACTAGAAAAACTCCAAGCGATGGCTGTCATCCCAGTGAAGATCGACCAAGCTGTCACGACGAAAGTCAATACACCTCGGCTACCTAACCGATCGGCCAGCATGCCACCGGGAGTTTGGAACAGCGCATAGCCGAACGCAAATGAAGCCAGCACCCAAGCCCATTGAATGTCGCTCAGAGCCAGATCTTGGACTACCTCGTGCTTGGCCAAGGCGATGCACGTTCGATCGACATACAGCAGCACGGATAGGCAAAAAGTGCCCACCACGAGCCAGTAGCGAATCGGTTGGTTTTTCATTGACTATCGCCTGACAGTGGAATCGTTCGCGTAGCTACCGTAGCTACGTCTCTCCGAGACGTAGAAATCGCCCCGTCTCCAAGATGCAGAAATCCGTCTCCAGGACACGCAAATGTAAACCATCCAAGCGTTTGCTACCATTAAACAGATAATGATAATCATTAGGGTTTTACGAATGACCGTAGGTCCACATTTCCGTGTCGGTCCTACAGCTTATCGGCCAGCGTTTCCCAAGTAAGTCATCCTCCCTCGGGGAGGGTCGGCCAAAGGCCGGGGAAGGTGAACTGATTTGCACAATGGTCGATGGCACTTCACCCTCCCCTCGCTTCGCTCGACCCTCCCAACGGGAGGGTGACTGAACCGGACCTGAGCGAGGGCCTCGCTCAGCCACAAAACAACACGCGGTCAAACGAAAAAGATCCGCTAACGTTGCTTCATTCCGATGTCCATCGGACATTTCGCCACTCACAGACGCCAGTAACTCCGGCAACGCGAATGGCACGAAGGCTGTTGCGGTCACCAGTTATGCGGGCGTATTAGGGTCGTTTGATGGGCAGTGGTGCCAGACGTCAGGCACCACGAACGTGGTGGGAGTAAGAAATCACGGCTTGCTGGTCGTCAATGCCGCAAGGAAAATCAGCGAAGTGACGGATGGAACGTCGAATGTCCTCGCCGTTGGCGAGGTTTCATGGCGGCCTGTTAATGCGGACGGCGATGGCTCCGATCGTCAGTACGTTTTAGGCAACATAACGACCGGAGGCGGCCCGCTTTGCACCAATTCCGGTGCGAACAACAATGGCCCGCATTTGCATTTGCGAGCAACGCGTCACAAGCTAAACGGTCCCTACATAAGTGGAGCGAAACACAAGGCATTTCACAGTTACCACACAGGCGGTGGGCAATTTGTTTTCGTGGATGGATCCGTTCATTTTATCGATGGATCCGTTCATTTTATCGCCAACTCCATTCACCATACCGATACCGACTTTACAGCCCCTGGGATCACCGCCAGCGGCCCCTTTGGCGCTTACCAGCAAATCGGATCGATCGACGATGGAGCCGTTGTATCGCTAGATCTGTAGCTGAACGACAGCATTTCCATTTAAGTCAATCGCTCAAGACTTTCTTTTTGAATTCATAGGGGTTTGCATGAAACCAATAATTTCTCGTTGGTTGTTTTTTATTGCCTTTATCCTGTTTGTTTCAGGCTGTGGTCCGAGTGGCCCGAAACTTGGGTCTGTCACAGGGACCGTGACGTTGGACGGAAAACCAGTTTCTGGCGCGCTTATCACCTTCATTTCGAAAGCCGAAAATGGCTCAAGCTCGTTTGGCAAAACGGATGCGAATGGCAAATACCAACTTGAGTTTTCGACGGAACGATTCGGTGCTATGTTGGGTGCCCATGAAGTTGAGATCGTAACAAAGAGAGTCAACAAGTCGGAGGAACCCGACACGGGAGCTGTCGTTCAGAAGGAATTTATTGCGATTCCAAAACACTATGCTCGCGGAGCGCTGACGGCGGAAGTGAAAGCGGGCAGCAACGTGTTCAACTTTCCATTGACGACGAATCCAAAGCCGTAGGTCCGCATCTCCGAGGCGGACGGTCCTGCGACTCCGAGGCGGACGGTCCGCATCTCCGAGGCGGACGGTCCTGCGAATGACGTATTCGCAACTTCGAAGCTTTCTACGTCTCGGAGAGACGTAGCTACGTCCCCGTACGGCACACCGCCAAAAAACCGCCGCTTCTCAAATGCGGTAACCATGCGCCTTTGAGCACGTCGCTCGATTGTCGATTCAATCGAACCAAGCGTTCCAAGACCAAGCCGCTGGCTCTCAAGTCCCTTCGCAACTCACGCTCCGAGTAGATGTGCAAAAACATCGAGGGCAGACCACGATACGCGTAGACACTATCCCCAAGCTCCCATGTTGGATCACGCTTGGCTCGCATCCAATCCAGCACGGTTTTGCGCACTCCACCCGGATCGCGCAGCCATGAGCCGCGATTGTGAACATGAACAAAGAACTTCCCCTGTGCGTTAAGGATACGACTCGCATGCTTCATGAACGAGCGGCGATTCTCTCGGCCTTGGACCATTCCCAACGAACTGTACATGCACAAAACAGCGTCGGCAAATCCATCCGCCAAACATTCTAAATGGGCCATGTTGGCTCGAATCGCAGCCGTTTCCCGCAAGGCCAATGCATTGGCTTTGGTTTTGAACTCACGCAGCATATCCAAACTCAAATCAACCCCGATTACACGCCAACCTCGTTCGGCCAAGGGGATTAGATTGCGACCCGTACCACATCCGAAATCCACAGCGATGCGGCTCGTTCCATCCAACCTAGTACATGATGGCCCCAGATGTTCGGCGATCAAATTACGGTCCAATTCCAGCAACGGGTGGCCCGCATGAAATCGGTCGTAATCGGTTGCGATCGCGGGCTCGGTGACGTAATCCCAGGTCCCACGCGTGACTCCAGATGGGAGTTGCCAAGAAGCTCTCGCTTGATCGGATGTTCGACTTGATGGGTTGGGCATGGTTACTTTCGAAAATCGAAGGTTGCCATGACGGGATGGTGGTCGCTGATATCGCGTTCGGCTCGATCTTTGGTATAGCGAGTATCCCAATGGTCCATGTCCGCGCCAATTCCTCGAATGTTGTATTGACTGAGAACCTCGATGGATTTGAACTTGATGCCCGGCCCGGCTGTGGTAGCCAGCATGGGCTTGGAAACCAAAATCCGATCGAATTGTTTTTCCAGGATCAAGTGTGTTTGGCGTTTTCCTTCGTGGGCCATCTCGAGCAAGTCAAACAGATCATCGGACGTTTTTTCCGAGCGTCTCCCAAGAAGTTCGAACATCCCATCGCCGTTGGCGGTAACGTTGCCGGCCAATTCTTCAACGTTGAGGTCCCCCATGATAACCCGGTTCTCGCCAGCTTCGATGCCGGCGCTCATCCATGCGTGGGCCAACTTGGCTTGCTGACGTCGCAGATCTGCGGCATCGGCGGTGGCTCGCAAGTGCAGGACCAACGCAGTCAGCGACTCGGTTTTGCCATTCGCCTGCCACTCGAATTTTGCGAACATATGCTTGGACAGATTATAGAATTCTTTGGATGTGAACATCTCCTGTGTTTGTTCGCGGCGAGAATATTCGACCAACCCGGATTGGTAGAGGATGGCAACATCCTGTTCGGTAGCGGAATCGAAGCCCTCGATAAAAGCAACGCGGTAGGTCAAGTTGTGTTTGTCCTTGAGGGCCTTGGTCAGGGCGGTCATGACCGATCGATCTTCGATCTCTTGCACAGCCAGGATGGTTGGTTGGAATTTGGCGATAGCTGCTGCGACCGTATAGAGCTTCCATTGCCATTCTTCTGCGCTGGGAGCGGACTGTTCCCTGGCGATATCGCTTCGGTTGTTCGCTTGGAAGTCATCGAAGAACCATTCCAGGTTCCATGTGGCGATCGTCAGCGTGTCCGGAGCCTTGTCGGCTCGAGCGACTAAGCAAGGAACGAAACAAAGGAAAGCAGCAAGGTAGTAGCGATTCATATTCATTAGCAAGAAACATCGGAGCAAGGAATGATACTGGACTTCTGCAAGCTTAATGCATATTGCAGAAAAACGATAGTTTGGCAACCAAGTTAAAGTATTTGGAGTGCTTCGATTCATCGGAGCTTTTAGAACATCCTGCGTCCAGAATCGCTATTCCCGACTTTCAATCGTTGATGCCCACTCCTTGAGCACGTTGCTGACGGCTCTGAGTACTCCATCGCAGGCTCGAGGGACACACTTGCCGACCGATACAACATGGCGGAGGAAGGACGCAGTCAACGACTTCCAAGTGGCGCTGCAAACACGTTTTACAACCGACTAGCTTAGGCAAAGAGAAGTGTCATAACTTCGATCATTTTTCGTACGCGCCCACTGACCATTTCTAAACGACTTCCACCATCGGCTGATAGCCGTCGTCAACCAGATAGTGAGGCCTGCCAGTCACGTCGGCAACGGTGGTTGTCGACGCGTTGATGCCAAGGTTGTGATAGAGCGTCGCAAAGACCTCTTGAAAGGTAACAGGCCGCAGAACGGCTTCGCCACCTAGCCGATCGGTGGCCCCGATGACTTGGCCGGTTTTCATACCACCGCCAGAGAGTAGCGCGCAGGAAACGTTGGGCCAATGGTCCCGTCCGCCGTCTTTATTGATCTTGGGAGTGCGCCCGAATTCTCCCCAAGCAATGACGGTGGTATGCTCCAGCATGCCGCGCTCTTGCAAGTCTTCGATGAGTGCGCTGAGGGCTTGGTCAAAGTCTGGGAGATTTTGTTTGGCTATTTTGAAATTGCTTCCATGCCAGTCCCAGAATGAGTAGCTAAGAGTGACGACTCGGACGCCGGCTTCAACGAGTCGGCGCGCGAGCAAGAATTGCTCGTTCAATCTCGGGGCTGCGTCCCCTTGTTCTTTGTCGGTCCCTTTACCATAGCGTTCGCGTAACTTGGGACTTTCGGAGGCGAGGTCGAGGGCGTCGAGCATTCGGCTGGAGGTCAAGATATCGAAGGCGCGATGCTGAAAGGAATCGAAGCCCTCCATCGCTCCGTTAATATCAAGATCGCGTCGGAACCGATCAACGCTGGCCAGCAGTGCTTTGCGATCCGCGAGTCGCTCCTTCGTGATACTTCCTAGAACCATGTCCTCCTTGATATCGCCCAAGGGATTGAAGGGGGTATGGGAGTGGCCGAGAAAGCTCGATTTGCCGAAGTTGTAGGGGGTATGTTTCATCTTCGGCGATAGATTCACATAGGAGGCTAGCGTGGGATCTTGTGTTCCTTGCAGTTTGGAGATGACAGAACCAAACTCTGGCCATCCGCCGGGCGGGTTGCGTTCATTAAGGCGACCGGTCATGCATTGAAACGACTCGTGCCGGTCCTTGGCACCGACCATGGATCGGATGATAGCCAGCTTATCGGTCAGTTTTGCCAAGAGGGGCAAATGCTCGCAAATCCGGATGCCGGGAACATTGGTATTGATAGGTCGAAATTCGCCACGGATCTCGCTTGGGGCATCCATCTTGAGATCGAACATATCTTGATGTGGCGGTCCACCTGGCAGGTACACCATGATGACGGACTTGTTGGAACTGCCAACCCCGTTGGCGGCTTCGGCACGGAGCAATTGGGACATGGAAAGACCGCCGAGCCCGAGCGCACCGACCTTCAAAAAATTGCGACGAGGGAGACCGTCACAGAATTGGTTGCAAGACTTACCATCGATGGTAAACATCAGTCAAATTCCAGAGAATTGGGAAGTGGCGGGACTGGGCGGGTTATTGATCTTGGCAGCGCAAGCGATCATTGTCAAATACAAGCGTACTGCAAATCGAAATCATTTGGAGTGCGGAAATTCATTTCCGCTTTAGGATTTGTCTGTCAAAACCTCTTTTGTCTATACGGAAACGCCTATCAGAACCATGGATGTCACAGGTATCACGGATAGCATTCCGTCGAAACAGGGTGAACGAGTTCCTGGCGCGGTCAACCTCGTTTGACCAGCGAGTTGAGGCTAGATCTACTTGATCGGGCGGAAGCCTTGGATTCTGCCGCGAGGAGCCAGGCCCTCGACATCGATCGGTAGATCCAACTGATTGACCCCAACATTGCCCGCTAAGTCATGGGCCTCGATCCTTAAATAAATCGAAGATGGCAGGCTTGGGTCGGCAGGCCACACATAGCGTCCGTTGTTGCGAACTCCGGTCGCGATGGTAGTCCATGGTCCGCTGGGCGACTGAGAATACATAAGTGCAATTGGCCGCTCCGAGAAATAGTCATCGCTGGCACGGTACTCGATGACCAACGATCCCGATTCTTTGCCCTTGCCATACAACGCGCTCGCGATTCTGGCTTGAGGCTGTTGTATGTCGACGTGGATCCAAGCGTCGGCGTTGTCACCATTGCGAGGTCGATTGGATGCCAACCCGTTGGCTCCAACAATGACCATGCGGAATCCAAACAGTCCTTCCGTTTCGACCTCAATGTCGAAGGGACTAGCCCGATCTGGATCCTGTCCCCACATCTGCCACGTTTGACCTTGGTCGGATGTTCCCCATAACTCTACTGTAGATACGGGAGAGTCGGGATCATTGTCGATGTTGTAGTCGAGGCTGAATGCTCGGCTATTGCTGTAGAGCGGCTTGATGTCCCGATTGAATGTGGTCTGGCCTGGTACGCGAGTGGCTTTGGGTTCAATCTCGAGGGAATTACTTGAGATTGAAGGACGGGAATTGTCTTCGTTTACCAGCAAGGACTGCTCTGTTCGTTTCGTAGCTATGCTCATTGGACTTTGGGTTTTAAGCTGTTCAAACTCCTCATCGGTTAGTGCCCGCACTGGCAGTTTTCTCGTTTTCTCGTTGCTACTCGCTGACAGATTGCGTTCAGGAATAGAAAGTCGCTCGGCACTCTCGAGACGGGCTGTCGCAAATTGCCGACTCCCGATTTCATCGAAGACTTGTTTATTGGCCGACTGTTGTTGCGAAATCAATTTGCTTTGCTGCTCAATTAACTGTTGCTGTGCTACAAGTTGGCTGCTGACTACGGGATCCAGCTTGGTGGAAGTCTTTGGAACGAGTACCTCAACTCTGGGGAAAGAATCTGGATGCAATTCCGGAACACCGCTACCGATGGGAGCGGCGGCGATGTGGGTACCAACCTCGGGGCGAATCGCGTGCCCGGGAGTCTTCGTCTTGCCGCTGGCGAATTGCAGGTTGCCGTTCATAGCCGCGGATCGTGGAAGCTGTGGTAGTCGAGTTATCTCAACGGGATTGCCAGCCTTATCTTTGGCCGTGAGTCTCACTACCAGTTGTCGCGAACCATTTGGAATACTCCAAGAACCGGTTCCGAAGGTTTCGGTCGGCTTTTGCCCCGGACTTAACTCAATCGGAATGTCGCGCCACTGGGTCAGTCCCTCGGTTTGGTACGCGAGTTGGATCGTGGAGGTATCGAGAGCTAAATCCGCAATTTCAAATTCCGCTTGCATAACGCCGCGAGGATCGATATCCACGAGGAGTTTCGCTTCTGGTTTCGTCGTATCGACCAGTACTCGCAAGGGTTCGCCTGGGTTTTCAAAGCTGCGACCTTGGCTGTCGAGAGTCTTGAGCCGGAACTGATATTCGCCGTCCGCTTTGGCTTTGAAATGAAACTGCTTGGTTCGGACGTCGCCGCTCGAGTCCAGCTTCCACGACCTGCCGCCGTTCTCGGAAACTTCTAATTGAATCTCGCGTGGCGCTTGGCCAGTAAGATCTACATTAAAGGGAATGACAAAGTCCAAGCGTGGCCAATGAACGATTGTGTCATCGTTTACGTTTTGGGCTCGCTCGGACTGAGCAAACATAGGACTGGCGGGTGTGGCACACAATGCAAGAATAGCTACAACAGTTCTACGAAACATGCGATGAGCTGCAGCTAACCTCAGTCGTTCGTCGGCTTTGCTTCGGTCAACTTCACTTCGTTTTATTTCCTTAGTCATGTATGGCTACCGTTTTAGAGTCCCATTCAATTCGTTCGCAACGCGTTCGGGAACCGCGTTGTCGAGCAAGCGAGAGTAGTACACGCTGTTTTGCGTAAACTCATCAAAGTTAGCTTTCGTCTCGAAAAGGAAGACGCGATTGGTACCTTCTTGAATGCATCCGAATTCGCATTTTCCGTCTCGGAGTTCTCCTGCTTTGCACAAGTGGACAATGTCGAATCCGCTGAGGCATGGCGTGTACCGATCCGGATCATTGAGCAAAGTTTGCCTTGCGCGTTCGCTGACGCAATAGTAGACTCTGCCGCGATGGCGAACGGCGCTCGTTTGTTTCCCTTCAACCCAACCGTTCAAGTGGGGGTTTCCAATGGATTCGATCAACGATACTGGACAGTACCCACCCAATCCGATTGTCTCGGCATAAACACGTTGTGAAGCGAGTGTTTCGTTTTGCACTTGTAAGGCATTTGGCTGCGGTTTCACTTCGATCGGCAGTTGAGGTCCGGGATGATGATTCTGCTTTGAGCTGATAGGTTGTACGACGACTGGCCTAGAAGCCACGTTGGAAACCGGCTCTGTTGAGGACGAATCAGCAGGGACGACTGGAGGAAATGAGTTTGCGCGATCACTCTCGGGAGCTGGCGGAACGATAATCGGCTGCTGAGTGATGTACGGATTCTCGATAACCCTGGTGCTTCGTGGTGCCGAGGCCGGTAACCCCGTGGATGAGAGATGCTGTTTCGGCGCGAAGGGTTGGTTCGTCCAGGCAGCGGCTTGCGTTTTTACGGCGTGGCCGGCGTTGCCCGCGTAGATTGGTTGTTCGGCCTGAATTTGAGGCGTATGTGCGGCAATCGCGCGATCTTGTCGTTTTTCTTTGGCTCGGGCGGTGGAGTTGCGTTCTACGGTCCAATCGCGATGTCGGAGTGCTACCCGTTCGATGGTCTTGCAATACACGGATGGGTCAGCGTTGCTTACACCCCGATAGATTTCGTCGCCGTTCGGGAAAAGATAAATATCGGTAGGCCAGCGCGTGACTTGGAATTTCTGCGCGAGGTCGCGATGTCGATCGGCGTTGATTTTTACGGGAACCAGCTCGTTCATTTTGGAAACCAGGGCTGGATCGTGAAAGGTCTTTTTGTCGAGCAATTTGCAGGGAGGACATGAGTCTCCATAGAAATGGAGCAGCAGGATACTGTTGGTGGTCGCAGCGCGTTGGACCGCTGCCTCGTAGTCTTCGGTCCATGCAATTTCACGTTCTATAGCGAATCCCAACGACGGAACTATTAGGGCGAATGCTAATAGAACCGACAAGGTTGTAATTGTTTTGGACATAGAACTAGCGTTAAAAAACGGTTTGAGCATCGGGAGTCCCTAATTCGCGCAGGGTCAGTCGGTCGAAAAAGCCGAATGCGCCGCCGTATCAGTCGCATCGGTTGCAGGGGCTGCGTAAATTGAAAGGAAGTGCAGAAAACAACAAAAAACGTCGATTGTCCGAGATGTGACGGTTTCTCGCTTGACACGGATTGGATCAGATGCCACACTTTAAGCCAAAGCGATGGATTTGATGGATCGATTTGATAGTTTCATCCGTTGACCGACACTGCAAGGTGTCCCGAGTAATCCTCCCGCAGTCGCCAAGTGACATCCACGGAAAGTTTTCGGTTGCACCCGTTTGTGTGATCTTCCTCCCGATAGCCTACATGATTGTTCGGTAATAGTACCGATGTTTCTTGTGGCGGATGCCATAGCAGATTTCTGCTAGCAAAAGACCAATTTGCAAATTTTGCGATTTCCAATTGAGCCAAAGTTCGCTTCGAATGCGTTTTGTTGCCGTGGTTGGAATCGATCGATTCGTTTCGGTCAGGAATTGATTGGGCGAGCAATGAAGCTCGCATCACTTCATTCTTGCCGATAGTGTGTTTTGTTTTAGAGCCTCTAATCCTCTGTTCCCGCTGCTCGCCGTTACTACCAATTCAATTGGGGTCGAGAAGCGGTAACAAACTTGTTTCCTGTTTGGATGTTGCATTTATGCCCAAGAAGAAGCGATTTCGTTCTCATTTCCAAGGTGATGCTCCAGGGCCAGTTGGCGCTGGTGGATCTGCTTCCAGACCTCGCCTAAAGAAACCTCGTCGACGTTATGGTCCGGGCTATCAGCAGGCGTTCGCAAAACCGGAGGATGAGCCAGGTGGCGAAAATGCTGTAAATGAAGACGGAGAACCGATTGTTACCGATGAAGGGGAAGCTCCGACGGAGGAACCAGGGCAAGAGTTCTTCGGTTTGTTGGAGATGCATCCCAATGGATACGGTTTCTTAAGATCGCCTTCCAACAACTATTCGCGAGAAAGGTCCGATCCGTTTGTGCCTGGAACGATGATCGAAAAATTCCGATTGCGTCAAGGCCTCAAAATCCGCGCGATCATGCAGCAGACTCGCCGCTCGCAAGGCCCCCGAGTCAAAGAAATTCTCGATGTCGAAGGCATGAAGCCTGAAGACTATATCAACGTCAAGACCTTCGATACATTGACAGCCATCAACCCAGAGCGATGGTTGAAATTGGAAATCGGTGCTCAACCTATTACCAACCGCGTTATTGACTTGTTAGCTCCGCTCGGACGCGGTCAACGCGCTTTGATTGTTTCGCCACCTCGCTCCGGCAAAACGATCATGTTGCAGTCGATATCCAAGGGGATTGCCCTGAACTATCCCGAAGTCGAATTGATCGTATTGCTGATCGACGAAAGACCCGAGGAAGTAACCGACATGCGTCGCAATATCGATCGTGGCGAAGTCATTTCTAGCAGCCTAGATGAAGATGTCGATTCGCACGTTCGGCTCAGCCAATTGGTGGTAGACCGATGCCGAAGACTTGCAGAAATGGGTAAAGACGTATTCCTGCTCATGGATTCGATCACGCGATTGGCCCGAGCGTTCAACAAGTGGGTTGGCAACAGTGGGGCAACCATGTCTGGCGGTGTGAACATCAAAGCCATGGACATTCCAAAGAAACTCTTTGCCACCGCAAGATGCTTCGCCGAGGGCGGTTCACTTACAATTGTAGGTACGGCCTTGATCGACACAGGTTCGCGAATGGACGAACTCATTTTTCAAGAGTTCAAAGGAACCGGAAATATGGAACTCGTGTTGGATCGTAAGCTAGCCGAACGACGCGTTTGGCCCGCTATCGATATCACCCAATCGGGAACCCGTCGCGAAGAACTGTTGCACGATCCCGATACCTATCATGCGGTAACGATGATCCGGCGAACGCTTAACTCCATGCATCCAGTTGAAGCGATGGAGCAATTGACAAAGCAGTTGTCGCGATTCCAAAGCAACGCCGAGTTTCTGAAACTGATCGCGAACGCCAAGATCATGGACTGATACGGCCTCGCCCGTAAACATGGGTGCCCTCCCAACTAATAGATCGTCCGGTTTAGTCACCCTCGTGCTGCCTGGAGGGTGTAATAAATCGAACGATATCCAAAGTACGGGTGCGTGCCAATGCGCGAATCAATCATGACCACACCAGGCGATGAGCGATTTCCAAAGTCCCTTCGCGTGGTGAGTCAATTGGACTTTGATCGTGTCTTCAAAGAAGGGGTTGTGGCCAGCGATTCCGTCTTGGTAATGCATGCGGTTCGAGGAAAACAACCTTGGACTCGCATCGGATTAAGCATCTCTAAACGTGTCGGCAATTCACCGATACGCAATCGATGGAAGCGACTGATTCGCGAATCGTTCCGTCGTCAAAAATCAGAATTGCCGATCGGTATCGATCTGGTGGTTCGTCCCAAACGAGGAGCCGTACCAGACTACGAACTCGTCTTTAAGTCCATCTTGAAACTAGCGATGCAACTGGATCGCAAGCTTATGCCAAAAGAATAAACGCGTGACCCGGATGTTGGTGTTCAGCGTCTCGGAGATACGTGGGTCCACATCTCCGAGGCGGACATCGCACTGCGATTGACGGTTTTGTTTTGCTGGCTCCCGCTAGCGCCTGGAGTGAACTAAATTACTTGCAATAACGATGGACGTGACACACCCAAGACCAGCGTCTCGGAGATACGCTGCTACGTAGGTCCTATCCCGGCCACTTTGGATGCGCCTCGAAATGCTCTTGTACCTTTTCCAAAAGTGGATCGATAGTAGCGGCTTGAATTAGGTGAGGGGGGGACCAGTCGATCCATTCATAGCCTTCATGCTCAGTCAGTTGGATAGGCTTGTCCTGCACTAGGAATCCCAAGTAGACCGTCAATTGCTTGTACCGCTTCTTGTCGCCGTTCTTCTTATACGATACCCAATAGCAGTTTTCGAAGACAAAGTCTGGGTCAGGCCAAACATCGGAAGCCTTCAATCCGGTTTCTTCGCTGAGTTCTCGCAACGCCGCTTGCTGTTTCGTCTCACCTGGATCCAAATGTCCCTTGGGGAGATCCCAACGGGTGCTGTGCTTCATGAGCAAGAATTGAAGTTGATTTTGTTTTCGAAACAGCAGAAAACCGCTTGAAAATACTTCGGGTTGCATGACTAATAGTGGGCCAATCCGGATTGAATGAACAAACTCCAACATGTTAGGCGACAAAAGCACATGAAGATATACACGAAAACGGGTGACGCGGGTACGACGGGGCTCTTTGGTGGACCCCGTGTAGCCAAGGACGATCCACGCATTTGCGCTTATGGATCGGTAGACGAACTCAACGCCGTCCTTGGGATCGCTCGGGCAACCGTTTTGGGGGACAAACTGGACTCGATCCTCGGCTCAGTCCAGCACCATCTCTTTTCCATCGGCGCTGAACTAGCAACTCCTAATCCCGAGGAACATTGTCTTAAGTGGGCTGGTGCCAGCCACGTCGAACAAATGGAGCATTGTATCGATGAATTGGAAACGAGTCTCAAGCCGCTGCGCAATTTCATTTTGCCGGGTGGCAGCACTCAAGCAGCACACCTGCATCTAGCTCGCACCGTTTGCCGCCGAACCGAAAGGGAAATAGTTAGTTTTTCCCGCGACCGAAGCGTTAGCGATGCATCGCATATCGTGGTATTCTTGAACCGCCTCAGCGATTTGTTGTTTGTGATGGCTCGATTTGCCAATCACCAAGTCGGTGTGGTCGACGTCAATTGGGAAAGTCCAAGGAAATAAAGGATGCTTCAAGGATGGCAACTCAGATCGCGGTAATTGACTTCGAGACGGCCAACAGTCGTTCTAATTCCGCTTGCCAGTTGGGTGTGGTCCGAATGGAGGATTGGCGGATCGTTGAAGAGAAGGAATGGCTGATACGACCCCAGCGATTGTACTTCTCACCACAATGCGTGCGAGTGCATGGTATTACGGCGCGCGACTGTTTGACGAGCCCCGAGTGGGATCGAGTTTGGGACGAGCTGCATCCGCTGATCGATGGCTGCGTTGTCATCGCCCACAACGTTGGCTTTGACGCGGCCGTATTGCAAGGGACGTGCCAGCTCTATGATATTGCCGTACCTCAATTTGATTTGCAATGCACCCGATTGATTGCCAAGCGAGCTTGGCCAGGTCAATCTGGCTATGGATTAGCGGCCATCTCGGAACGGCTTTCGATCCATTTTCGTCATCACAACGCGTTGGAGGATGCTCGGGCATGCGCCCAAATCGCTATTGCGGCCGCTGAGAAAATCAATGCGGCCGACTTGGAAAACCTGGAGGAGAAACTAGGCTTAACGCGTGGTCGTATTTGGGTAGACCAGGTTCGACAACCCAGAACGGTTCGACGAACTCGCATTGAGTCTGTAGCCGAACCTCAAGCACGTTATCAACCCAAACTGTTTCGCACTGACGGCACACCTTCAAGAGCGGATCAGATTCGAAGAACGCGATTGAGGGCCGACGCGATACTCGCGAGCTGCGAGGATGTTCGGCCACTGGCGGGTAAGTACGTGGTTTTGATGCACACACTGTTGGGTTTGGACCGGGAGGATTCCGTTTCTTTTTTGACGAAGCTCGGGGCTGTGGTTCAGGCCAAAATGAATATGCAAACCAACTACTTGATCATGGGGACGACTGCTTCCTCTGATGCCACCAGTCCATCCGAAGAAAACAGCGGTCAAGAATCCCTTCCGGTGGAGCAAGTGGCACAACGCAACAAAGAGGGGCAGCCAATCCGGATCTTAACACAACGTCAACTTCTGGCCTGCATTCCATCCGGATTGGCGATCGCCCGCGGCGATTGGTAGCGACAGGCAGTGTGTTTTCGTCCGATCGGAGCTTGCCACCGTCCGATCGTCCGATCGGAGCTTGCCTCCGTCCGATCGGAGCTTGCCTCCGACGGACGCCGTTTTGGCGTACTAAGGCGAGCGGCAGTTGGCGTGCAGTTACATAGGACGCCAAAACAAGGTTGAGGGGAGGCAAGCTCCCACTCAACGGGAGCGAACAGATACGCAAAACATCAGGTCAATACTGATTTTTAACACCCCAACACTAGCCCTTTCGCTAAACTGATCCACGGTCGCGTGCACCACCTGAAGAAAAACTCACGAATGAAAACATGTTTCGCATCCTGTTGAAAAAATATGTCAATGAAGCCATGTTGTTATGGTGTGCTTGTGCTTTGGTGCTCTTTTTCTTTCCCTGGGTCCGAATATGGACGGTAAGCCAGTTTGAGTTGAGCGGTTTCGCGCCGCTGATCGAACAGTTTCGAGCGTTCGAGAAATTTTCGCCAGTTCCTCTGGAACAGTTTCTTACGTACCACGGCATGATCGGTTTTACCTTCGATGAACCGGTGTTGATCCTGTGTATTCTTGTTTGGAGCATTGCCAGAGGCTCGGACGTCATCAGTGGCGAACTGGGGCGAGGAACGATGGAGATGCTGTTGGCCCAGCCATTGAGCCGCGGGCAAGTCTACGCGGCGCACGCGCTGGTCACGATCACCGGTTTGGTTCTTTTGTGCGGTTTGGTCTTGTTGGGCATTTACCTCGGTATTCAGACCAATTCAACTCCCGTTAGCAGTTCCGGTGTGTTTCGGCTCCCGATTTTTGACTTCAGTGTCAGCAATCCCTTTAGCAAAACCACGACCAAGATGGTACCCCTATCGGAGTTGGTGTCCCCCAGCATCTATATCGTCCCAACGCTAAATCTGTTCGCGCTCGGCTTTATGCTTCTAGGTATGAGTGTCATGGTGAGTTCGTTCGATCAATACCGATGGCGAACGATTGGCATCGTTATTAGTGTGTATGTGTTGCAGCTTTTGCTCTTTATCCTGTCTAAGTCGACGCCAAGGCTTGGTCATCTCAAGCCGCTTAGTTTCCTGGCTGCATACCAGCCAGACTGGATTGTCCAAACCGTACATCACTCGCCTGAGCTCGCGTGGTCCTGGTGGGTCGTACCGGAAGCGACCGGGAAAGGGGGCGTCACACTTCCTCCGTATCTGGGGCCAATGTTCTACGTCTCATCGCTGCTTGTGTTAGGCTGTATCAGTTACACTATAGGCTATGTAAGATTCAAGACGCGGGATTTACCAGCTCCTCAATAATGCTTCCACAAAACGAGAAGGCCTCCAAACGAAGTTGTTTGGTTTTATCCATTTTGATTTTTGTGGTATTGCCCTTTTCGTTGCTGACTCTGGGACTTGTCTTGTGGTACGGTCGGGAATCTTCGGCCAAGAGTCGATTGAAAGCTCGCATCGCAAGCATCACCAAGCAAGGCTATCCCGTCGACGATGCTTCCGTGGACACGTTTTACAAAGACCGCACGGATG
The DNA here is from genome assembly GCA_031374925.1 of Pirellula sp. Lineage (GTDB taxonomy): Bacteria > Planctomycetota > Planctomycetia > Pirellulales > Pirellulaceae > JBKCUI01. The sequence goes on from JANMHA010000178.1 coordinate 68,916, forward strand.
CAGCGAACACCGAAGCTTGGCTGGCCGTATTAAGCACGATGACGAGCCAAGATTTCAGTGAGTCAACCAATGGCGTCGCTTTGCTTGGAGCAGGCATAGAAGCGGCGATACCGATTCTGCCAGAAGAGGAGTGGAAGGAAGAAGAGGATTCGCTGGCCTTTCTGGAGAAATGGAAGTCTCTTCATTCCGAGGTACTTCGATTGTCCATCGATGCGAAACCGGTTCGGTTTCCCATTGTTTTCGACTCCTTTGGAACACTGCTACCTCAGACGCAAGAAATGAGGCAAGCTGCGAGGTTACTGCAGTTGCGTGGCCGTGTGGGGCTAAGAGCCAAGGACTCGGCGGTGGTACGCGAGGCTATCGACGGTCTGCTGGGTGCTAGCCGCGTCAATGCGGGTGAACCGATTCTGGTATCACAACTCGTCTCCATCGCCATCGACTTTATTGCCATTGGCCTGCTAAAAGATGCGATCCAGGTCGACGCCTTAAACGAGGTTGATTTGCAAAGCCTGATTCCAAAGGTAATGGCAAATATCAACATAGGCAAGGATTGGGAAATGATGGTTGCTGGTGAGCGAGCGATTGCGTTACCGGTCTTCGCCGATCCCAGGAAAGCGAAAGCCTCGGGGGTCGCTTCGGTTCCGGGTAGATCGCGGGATGCACTTTTCTATTTGGATTTGATAGATCGAGTTATCGAGCTACCGGCAAACGACCTGAAGGAATTCAAAAACAAATTGAACGATGTTGAGGCAAAGACGACCGCGCAAGCGAATGCCAATTGGATTGCCAAATTTGATTCCATCTTAACACTTCAGACTACGCCGGCATTCACTGCTGTCGCTGATGCGTTTGTCCGAAGAGCATTGCAGCATCGAATGGCTGCCATGGCGATTGGGCTAAGGCTATACGAAGATCGCCATGGGAAATTCCCTAAATCACTGAATGACCTGTCCGATCTACCAATGGACGTGAAGCCACTGTCGCCGACCAAAGAGCGCGCGTTTGGATATCTCTTAGATCGGAGCAACGCCAAGCTGTGGGGTGGGTCGTATCAAGATGCGTTCACAATTCCGGCCGAGCCACCGGTTGTGGTGGTTGGTGAGCCGGATACTTTCGGGAAAGAAATATGGTTATGGGAGTTTCAAGTGAAGAAATAATGGTCGCAGTTAGGATCCAGCAATTTGCTATCTAATTTAATGTCCGGACCAATCGACGTCGTTTGCAACGATCCATGGAACGGACTCAAGAATTCCGCGTGGCATTCCGACGATAACCTCTGATCCACTAGACCACTAGAGGTTGACCTTCGGAATTCCGCAAGCGAATTGCTAGCGTTTCAACCCAAATGCGTGGCAAGGAGGCCAGTGCGTTGACTCGAGCTTCAATTCGACCCGTACTAGGCATTTCAAAATGGCCCCCAATAATTGGTTTCTAATACTCGGGTTTCTTTGGGCGTTCTCGAATAGCAGTTCCATTCTGTTCGCTCAATTCAACGAGGTAACCTCGCCCAACGATGCTTTGCCTGCAGCAGAGGAGTTAGAGCAACTCAAGAAGCGAATCGATGAGCTTGAGAAGACGGTGAAGTCGAATTCCATGTCGGAAAGCAAAAAGACGGCTGAGCCAAAAACGGACAGCAACGGCAAGGAAGCGGACAAGAAAACGAAAGAAGGATGGACGGACGTCTCTTCTGAAAAATGGACGGTCAAGCTAGGAGGGCACGTTCAGATGGACTACATCAATTGGGCCCGAGCCGATCCGGCAATCCCCAACACGCAGGACTACTTTGAGTTTCGACGGTTGAGATTGGTTGCCGAAGGGACTGGCTATGGAGTCTATGACTTTCGGTTGCAAATGACTCTCGAGCCCGAATCCGTTGGCGAAAGTTTGCCCGGTCAAGTGACGTCACCCGAAGTCAAAGACGCCTATTTTTCGATGAACAAGATCCCGGCAATAGGACGGATGCGAATAGGAAACTTCTTTGTGCCGTTTAGCTTGGAGCAAGTGACCAACGATACAAACAATATATTTATGGAGCGATCCATTCCAACCCAAGGGGTGTTTTCTGCAGACCGTGAAGTCGGGATCGCATTTTACAACTGCAATGATGCCAAAAGCCTTACATGGTCGGGGGGATTTTTTTTGGACAGTATTAGCGAAGCGACGAAAGAGCGGATCGACGACAATCAAGGCTGCCGAGTCAGTGGCAGGTTAACTTGGTTGCCTTACTATGATGAACCGAGCAACGGTCGGTACCTTGTGCACACCGGGCTAGGTGTACTGTACACCCACGATCAAGACAAGCGAGTTCGATTCCGGGCGAGGCCACAAATCCGCGAAGGAACTCGCATCATCGATAGCGGTGTCCTGCTGGCTGACGACTACACGACCGGAAATATTGAGTCGGCGGTTGTTTGGGGGCGGTTTACTGTGCAGAGCGAAGCGTTTCTTTCGTCCGTGCATCAACTAGACGGTTCGACCTCGCAATTGAATGGTGCTTATCTGCATGCAAGTTATTTCCTAACAGGTGAGAATCGTATTTTTGAACGGTTCGGACAACATGGGGCGCAGTTTTCTCGCAATGTACCGTACACCAACTTTTTTTTGACGCCTGGGGGAAATGGCTGGGGTGCCTGGGAAGCAAAAGCGAGATGGTCGCACCTGGACCTCAACAATCTGAATGCGGGGCAATACAACGACTTTACGCTTGGCTGGAATTGGTACTGGAGCGACCGAGTTCGAATGATGTTCGATTGGATCCATCCAATCACGAGTCAGCAAGCGGTCTTTGGCGCAACCAACTCGGATATTCTTGCGAGTCGATTTGACTTTAACTGGTAAGGATGGTAAGCCATGGTTTTGGATAGGCGACTCTCGGCTAAGCAAGCCGTGTTGATCCTAATGCCTACCAAAACCTTGAAGAACCGTTGTTTCAAAGCACAACCCGTCCGTCGCCAGGATTGGGGCGAATGCCGCAAGGATAAGGAAAAAATGAGCCGTAGGCGCTATCCTTGGGTTTCCCGAACCATCGTATTTTCCAGGCATTCAACAGCGACTCGCGCCGTCGGCTCGAGTTGTAATGGACACCAAATTGCTCAACTTCTCAGCATCGAGTACACTTCCGGTCCCACAACTACCCCAATTTACTGATTCCAATACCGAATTCCCTTGTCGAGTCATGCATGGGTCAACTGCGATTTCGAGTTCCAAATGCTCAAAGCTATGACGCGCAGATATGGGGTACCGCGTTTGTATCGGGCATCGAGGGAATACCATGGGCCAGCAAAAATCGGATCGAAGATGATTGCTTGATCATCGATCGATCGGTCAATGAATCGGGCAAATTGTCGATTGTTTGGCCGACCGAAGAGTATGGTCCGATCATGCTATCGACCGCATCGCTTCGATGTCAAGAAACGCCCTATCTGCTGCACCTTGAGTTAGCCCGAGGCACGATTCACCGGGTGCGGGGACGAGGAATCGACTGGCAGCGGCTCGGACTGAAAATTCCTGAGGCCTTTGCTTCGTTGATGGACCGTTCGGTGTCGGCCTTTGTTCAAGCGATTTTAGCCGCGGACGATGCCGAGCGTTGCATGATGCTAGCTCAAACCGCCATCGATCTGGCTGTGAGCGCGTCGAAACCGCTTTCGCGGGCCTTTATCTCGCAATCGTTGCAAGCCCGTCATCAGTCCGAAAAGCAACTCAGCACCCTGCTAGGTATCAAACTCACGCCGTCTCAATCTTGGGAACAAGACGCTGAATCCATCTTGCCAGCAATCAATACCATCAACATCTCGATGGAAATGGGGCAACTCGAGACCGAATCCAAGAGTGCAGCGCTCTCGCTGATCGACTCGCAACTTCAGTGGGCTCGTCGCAATTCGCTTCGCATCTTTGGCGGTCCGCTCATCAATTTGCAAGCCCACGCCGTACCAAAGTGGCTCTACTTGCTCAGCGATTTTCAATCCATGTACGACGCCGCCTGCAAGCATGCGACGCTCATGGTCGAACGATACCGAGGCCAAGTGCATCTGTGGTGCGCAGCCGCCGGACTCAATGCTCCCAACACCCTTGGAATCACGGACGAACAAGTTTTGCACTTAGCCGTTGGCGTCATTCAGGCTGTTCGTCGGAGCGATCCGAAAACGCCAGTCGTATTGACCATCGATGCTCCATGGGCAGAATACCTTGGGCAGAAATCAGACGGCATCAGCCCATTGCATTTCGCCGATGCGCTGATCCGGGCCGACCTTGGACTTTCCGGCTTGGGGCTGGAGTTGAATCTTGACTATTGGCCTGGCGGCTCTATGCCTAGAGACTTGATCGACATTTCCGATTTGATCGATCATTGGAATATTTTGGGCTTGCCTCTCTTAGCTCACGTCTCGGCCCCTTGCCATCTGCAACCCGATTCGATGACCACTTCGAAATCCAATATCGTTTCGAATTGGCGTTACCCAAACTATGCTTGGTGGGACCAGTCGCAGATGTCGGACAGTGGTTCCATCGATTTGCCATCCTCGGATCCAATCGTCTCGAAGTTACCCAATAGCAATGCAACACCGAGTAACCGTGACCGCATACCAGTGAACGGTCTTGAAGTGATGCAGATGCTGCTCGCCAAGAGCAACGTGCATGGCATTTTTTGGAATCAGTATTCCGATCGAGACGACCACATCTACCCGAATGCAGGTTTGGTGGCTGCAAGCGGAAAACGCCGATCCTTACTCGACGGCTTGTCTAGGTTGCGTCAGTTGCATGTGCATTAGATTGTCCCCTTTCGCACCTAGGCTGTGAACTTATTATTGTCGCCTTTCGCTGCTATGTAGAGTTTTGTGTCAAGGGTGGTCGGGACAATTGTTGGTAAATTTTCCGTCGTACGCCGCAAGCTGCTATTCGATCTTACGAGGGTTATCCCGTAGATCAGTAAATTCGTTCGCGT
>JANMHA010000190.1:0-85681 GCA_031374925.1 Pirellula sp.
ACACGCGAACGAATTTACTGATCTACGGGATAACCCTCGTAAGATCGAATAGCAGCTTGCGGCGTACGACGGAAAATTTACCAACAATTGTCCCGACCACCCTTGACACAAAACTCTACATAGCAGCGAAAGGCGACAATAACAAATTCACAGCCTAGGAGCGAAAGGCGACACTTTTTACAGACGGCTTAGTTCGCTTAGCCGATCCTTGGCTTGCTTTGACAACGAATGGCCATCGTGATTGTTGACGACGAATTCATAAAACTTCTTTGCCACATCCACCGCCTTCTTTTTCTTTTCCCCTTTTTGGTCGGCGATAAGGACTTCGCTACATCGGCCGGCTTCGAAGGCTGATCGAGCCTGCCAGTTTTTGATGTCAGAAGGCGCTTGAGTGCCACCGTATCCAAACATGACTTTTTGAAATTCCGAAATGGCCTTAGCAAATTCCCGGTCAGCAAAGAAGACTTCACCCATCATGAAGCGAGACCTGGCTCCTATTTCATTGCGTTGCTCTTCCGCCAATTCGCTATAGAGTTGGATCGCTTCGATGGTCTTCTTTTGGTTTTGCCTTGCGTATGCCAGTTCGTATTTTGCGGTCGGCATCAGAGGTGAGTCCGGAACTTGACTCTTCATGGCTCCGATCCAACTTTCAACGTCGTTCCACTTTTTCAGCTCTCGGGCAGACTGAGCGCCGTGCAAGTACACCATGGCTTTGACCTGCTCGCTAACACTTTCCGGGTCGGTGACCATTTCCAGGCTACGGCGTGTGGTTTCGTATTGTGGCCAGGCGTCAGCATACTTTTCCTGCTTCAGGAAACACTCCGCAACCATGAACGACGAGTCGACGAGCAAGTTCCCTTTTGGGAAATCCCGGGTTTGCTTTCGAAATTGTTCGATTGCTTGATCGTATTGCTTCTGCTGGAAGAATGCCCAGCCAAGTTTGTAAAGCGACTTCTCTTGCAGATTCGCGTCGACGCTTCGAGTCGCAGCGACGGTATACGCTTTTATGGCTCGGTCGAATTTCGAATTGTCGTATTCTGCTTGACCAACATGGAAATAAGCCTCGGCTGCTAGTGGGCTGTCCGGATACTTAGTGGCTATCGTCTGAAAGACTTGGTTGGCTTGTTCGATCTTTCCCTGAGATTTCAGTGCCCACGCAAGTTCGTAGTAAGCTTTGTCCAACAACGTGAATTGCGGATGTGAATCGATAAGGGTCTGGAATGCTTCGATGGCGGCGTCCAATTGTTCAGATGCACTGCAAGCCAAGCCGAGTTCATAGAGGGCCTTTGGTTTCTGGTCGGGTGGAAGCTTGGCTTTCATCAATTGGTTTAAGACGATGATAGCGTCATTGGGCTTGCCAAGCTGACGCAAGCAAATCGCCTTGGCGACCCTGGCTTCGAAGCCGACTCCATCCTCCCGAGTATCGATTGCAATGGGTTCCAGCAATTGAAGGGCGGGAGCAAACTGCTCTCGCTGAATGAGGATGAACGCCTTGCCATAGGCTGCGTAATCCAACAGAGATTTGTCTTTGGATGTGGACAACACGGAATCGTAAGATACCAGCGCGCGTTCAAAATCGTTCAGACTCGCCGATATTTGCCCCAAACGAAATTCGACTTGGGGTTTGAATCGGGAATTTGGGTAGTCCTTGAGGATTTTTTGGAGTGTATTCTTCGCTTCTTCCTTTTTGCCACTTGCGTTTTGTGCCTCGGCCAAGACGACGAGGACTTCGTCGGCTTGCACCCATTTGGAATCCGCATGGTTTGACTTCTGAAGCGAGTCGATCGCTTGTTCCAGTTTCTCGAGTTTCAGAAGGCTTGCCCCTTGGAGGAACAAGGTTTCCGCGCGAGCCATTGGATCTTGTTTTTCCTTGATTGCCTTGCTGGTCAGTTCAAGCACTTTTTCGAATTGTCCGCTTAGGTATCTTGCAGCAGCAAGTCGCGTTTCCCATGATGGACGCAGGGGGTTCTTCGGTTCGGATATAATCAACTGCTCAAATGCTATTGCCGCGGACTCGTGTTGACCCAATTGCAGTGTCGACTCTGCCCGAATGTAAGCAACATCTGAGGCGAGTGGGTCGTTTGGGAACCGTTTGGCGAACGCTTCACTCCATCGCTGCGCATCTGCCTGAGCACCTATTTGAAGGGCAGCAAACGCAGCGTTGTAGGTTGCACGCGGTGCGATGGCGTCGTCTGGATTCTCAACGGCGATCTGTTCGTAAATGGTCCTTGCCTCCGCTTTCCCATCTGTGGTCGCGGCAAGTCCATCCGCTAAGTCCATTCTGAGCAGGACTGCCGATGGGGACTTGCCGCCCCACTCCAGAGCTCGTCGGGCAATTGCAATCGCATCTGTTGGCTTGCTTTGAATGATGACGATTTGGCACATCCAGTGAGCAGCTTCGGCGGCTCGATCGTCCTTGGAAGCCAGCAACCCCTCGAATGCTTTCATGGCTTCGTCGAACTTTTTGTCCCGCATCAACGTTTGCCCCGCAGCCAACGCAGAGTTTTGCGAGTATTGCGATTTAGGAAATAGTTTCGAAAGCGTCTGATAGACGTCCGCGGACTCTCTGAACTTGCCCGATTTTGCCAAGGCGAATCCGTAGCGGTAAAGAGCATAGTCTGCGTTGGGGCTCTTCTCGAAGTCCTTGGTAGCCACGACTTCCTTCAACAGTTGAACTGCATTTTCCGCCTGATCCTCTTTGATTGCGATTTCGGCAGCCCTCAATCGCACTTCTTTTGAAAGCGGATGGCTGGCGTATTTTGCAAGAAAAGCGTCGTAGTTTTCCTTGGCCAGTTTCGGCTGCTGTTGTTCGTCAAAGGTGAGCGCCAGCCCAAACAGGGCGTCGGGACGTACAGACGAAGTGTCCATCGAGCGATTTTGAAGCAACTGGCTGTAATGCGAAATAGCCTTATCCAGATTGCCCAAACGAGACTCCGCTTCTCCCGCGTAGAACATGGCTTTGTCTGCAAAGCTACCATCCGGATACTTCTCGATCAGGGATGCAAGTACTTTGGCAGATTCGCCAAGGGCTTGCTTGCGAGAATTCCCTTCAGCCGTCATCCCTTGTTGGTAAAGACTCCACCCTAAGTTAACCAGCGATTCCTCTCGCTGTTTCAATTCCGTGTCCTGAAGGGAGATCTTGAATTGCTCAATAGCGGCAGGGAAGTCCGGTTTCTCTTGCTGAAGATAGCACACCCCTAGAAAGTGGCGTGCGCTCGACGCCAAGGGATCTGCAGGATAATCCTTTAGCAATTTATTCCATTGCTCGATGGCAAGTGGAAAAGCACCGTTGTTCTGGGCATTGGCCGCGTCCGCAAATATCTCTCTGGCTTTTTCCTGACGTTTCTCTTTCTCCGAAAGCTGCGCGGTTGCCGAGTCCTTGGGTTTGCCAGCTGCTTGCGAAGGCTTCCCTTGCGCATTTTTAGCTGGTGCGCCCCCCTGTTGACCGAGAGTCACTTGCAGTCCAAGCGACGGTGATACGAATAGGCCAGTTGCTAGGCAAGCTGCAAAGAATCGTTTGGCAGCATCTCGGTTTTTCATAGTAATCCCAATCGTGACGCTAAAAAGTACCGTATTCGATATCCAAATGCTGACAAAGGTCCGCAGGCAGTGTTGGCCGAACCAAGTCTGTAGTTTAACGTAGTAGACTCCATTCGGAAAGTTTGACTCGAAGCGTGAATGGTTTTCACTTGGCTAGCACCGTCTACCAGGTAAAGGCCGCCTGATCGCTACATCTTGTAACTTTGCCCCCGAATCCTTTGATTGACTCAACTCTCATCCAATTTTCTACCCACACTGATTTTCTAAATGCACATTCTCGTTACCGGCGGCAGCGGATTCATCGGTTCCCATTTAACTGAACGATTATTGGAAGCTGGCAACCAAGTAACAGTTGTTGATGATTTGAGCACTGGGCGAAGCGGCAATTTGGGCCACGTCCACCATCACCCAGCCTTGCGGTTGATTCACGCTGATCTTGGGGATGCCCAGCTCGTTCGAGAGGTCTGTCAGGATGTCGATGTGGTGTACCACCTAGCTGCCGCCGTTGGTGTGGCATTGATTGCGAAGCATCCGATCCAAACGATACATCGCAACATCTATCCGACCCAACTACTGCTGGACGAGCTTCGTCGAATCCATCTTACGGGCCGGCCGGTTTCGATGTTTTTGGCAAGCACAAGCGAAGTGTATGGAAAGAATCCAAAAAGCATTTGGTGTGAGGACGATGACCTGGTGTTCGGCGCTACGACCAAACCTCGGTGGAGTTATGGCGCAAGCAAAGCGATCGACGAATTCCTGGCCTTGGCATGTGTGCGCGAATGCCAAATGAACATTGTCATTGGACGATTCTTTAACGTGTCTGGACCTCGGCAGTCGGGAGCGTACGGAATGGTTCTGCCTCGGTTTGTTGAAGCAGCAATGGCTGGAAAACCGCTGGTTGTGCACGATGACGGGATGCAAGAGCGATGCTTTGCGCACGTTTCCGATGTCGTAGATGCCGTCGTGACCCTGATAGAAACCAAGAGTAGTTATGGTCGTATCTACAATATCGGCGCGGATCAGCCGATCTCCATTCTTGAAATGGCGAAACGGGTCGTGGAGATTGTCAATCCGGTTGCCAAGATTCAGTTCCAGTCGTACTCGCAGGCTTATGATAATGACTTTGAAGACATAAGGCGTCGTGTGCCAGACTTGACTCGCATTCGGCAAGCGATCGACTACGCGCCGACTCTTTTCCTGGACGACATTATTCGCGATGTCTGGAATGAAATGTTGAAATGATCTGTTTCGGAAGTGAAAGGAGCTGTTTTTGGATGTGAAAGGAGCTGTTCTAGAAGGTCGTCCAGCTTAGCCTCCCACCCAGAGCCTCCCCGAGGGAGCAACGCTGTGAAGCATTTTCACCAGCAATTCGCTTAGGTTGAGTGGGAGCTTGCCTCCCCTCAACCTTGTTTTGGCGTACTACGCAACAGCCCGCGAACCGCCGCACTCCGCTCCCGCCTCGACCGCCTAAGGCGGTTGAGGCGGGAGCGGAGTGCGGTTCTTTAAGGTCTGAGCTGCACTTTTTAGTACGCCAAAACGGCGTCCGTCGGAGGCAAGCTCCGATCGGACGAAAATGCTTCACAGCCTCCCAGAGCCTCCGCGAGGGAGGGTGACTTACAGGATCCCCCCTAGTAAACTCGGGGGCATTCTCGCCACGACATCGGTCGTCATTGCACGTCGTCAAATTTTACTTCGACGACTGCGAAGCCATGCGAAGGTTTTGCAAACACAATTTGCAGACCATCTTTACGCCACGGCATAAGTCCCATCCATAAGCCAGCCACAAACATGGCTATCGCAAGCGATACCAACGGCATGATGGCGGACGTGAAGTTGCTGGCCAAGGCCTCTATCGCCATTCCAAGCCCGAGACTCAATACCGCAACCGTGGCAGAAACGATTTGGAAGGAACGCGTGCTTTGACTAACAAACAAGAAAGAATAACAAACAAGCAAAGGCAAGAAGGAGATGGTCACCATCCCCATCGCCGAGCAGATGATAACAACACCGAGATACCTGCCGTTGGTAATCGCCAGATCGAAAAGGTTGGGCCCACAAAACAAAAAGAGCATTAGCGGTATCAACCCCAAACCTAACAACCATACCGGCATCCAAAGAAGTGACTTCATGGAAAGCGGGTATTGAAATACCTCTTGCCCAGACTTGGAAAGCCTTAGCGATGTGAACTTCTGAAAATACCAACCGACAACTGCAATACTGATTAAGAGCAAAGGTACAACCACAATTGCGACGATGATGAGCGGTGGAAACATCAATAGTATCTGTGCGAGCAAGCAGTAGCCGCACAAGAACGGCGCCACCCCGGATTCATCATGGTCGTCGGGCAATATCCAGGCCAACTGGACATTCAAGACAACAACGCCATATTCAAGAATCCCAAGTCCAATGATTGCAAAGCCGACTGCCATGGATGCGGGCGCGAGCGAGCTGATGGTTCGACTGGGAAGCAATCCGACTAAAACCAGAAAAGTCCATGAGAATAGTACTTCGATCCCTGCGATCAAAAAGAGGGTTTCGGTATACCTCGTTTTTGGGTAGTCCCGTCGATTGGGGAAGACATTTTCAGTCGCCGGCAAGATCGTTTATTCCATCGAAGTTGTTGACTGTTGGACATACGTTGGCATGCGGATTTTGGGACTTCGCATGCTTAAGTGTAGGGGTGGACTTCACAAAGTCTCAGGAATCCCGCTTAAAAACCCTGATGATATCCAAAACCAAACTGGTTGCGATTGAAAAATTGAGGATCAAGTATAGGATTGAGCCGGTCGGAGTTTGATTTTGCTGATCTGGCTCGGCATCCGACTCCCCGCCTACTTTCAAATTCTCTGGAGTTTGTCTATCAATGAAAAAATTTGTATTGGTTGCCGTTGCGTCCTTCGCCTCGCTTAGTTTTGGACTCGCCGACACGGCACAAGCTCAAAAATGGGCCGACTTGACCATGACTGTGCTCTTGGACGGAGAGATTCCAAAACCCAAGGAGATCGACGCCAAAGCAGATCCCTTTTGCATGAAGCTAAAAATAATGTCGGAGGATTTGGTAGTTGACCCAGCTACCAAAGCGATTGCCAATATCGTCTTCATGATTGATTCGAAAAAGACGAAATTAGAAACCAAACAACTGCATCCAGACCTGCAGAAGTTACCTTCCGGCATGCCCGTCATGGACAATTTGAAGTGCGCATTCGTGCCACACGTCATGGCGATTCGGGCTGGACAGAAACTACTAATGAAGAATTCTGATGAAACGGGACACAATTCCAAGTTTAGTTTCTTCAAAAACGAAGAAGTCAATCCGATGATTCCTGTGGGTGGCAGCAAAGAGATTGTCACCACGGTAGAGGAACCTGGGCCTACCAAAGTCGAGTGCAGTATCCATCCATGGATGAGCGGCTACGTAATCGTAGCAGGTCACCCCTATGTTGGAATCAGCGATTCGGCAGGTAAGATCAAAATTGAAAAGCTACCTGCTGGCATCGAACTCGACTTCAAGCTTTGGCACGAGTCGCAAGACAAGTCGATCGAAGAAGTCTCGTTGGGTGGCAAGAAGGACAAGTGGACCAAGGGCTCCGTCAAGTTGACGCTCAAGGAAGGTGCTAACGATCTAGGGACACTTCTGATCAAGCCCGATCGTTTTAAGAGCAAGTAACCGTGGCGGATGCTGCCAGCATCCGAAGCAAAACTAGCTGCCAGCATCAGAGCCAACGCTAGCCGCCAGCAATTGCACCGACGCTAGCAGCGTCGGCCACGACACACACGGCCACGACACACACGGCCACGACACACACGGCCGCGACACACACGGCCGCGACATACACGGCCACGACTCCAGCATCACTCCATCAAAATCCCTGCAATCGACGCGTTGATCAAGGTCGCAAGGAAGCCGCCTAATAGCGCTCGCATTCCTAAACTGGCGAGATCCGACCGTCGGTTGGGTGCCATCGCCCCGATGCCACCCAATTGGATCCCGATCGACGAAAAATTGGCAAAGCCTGTCAATGCATAAACTGCCAGCCGATAGGAGCGTTCTTGGATGCCTTTCACACCGACGAACTTGTCGTTCTCTTTGATCGTGTTGAGATCGGTCAAGTCAGTGAAAGCCACAAACTCATTCAGGACAAGTTTTTTGCCCAGCAATTCACCAATGCGAGGCGAATCCTCAGGTGCCACTCCGGTTAAGAACGCAACGGGAGAAAAGAGCTTCGAGAAGATCATTTCCATCGAGAGCGTTGGCAATTGAAATCCAAATCCCACTCTTGCGACAAGGTAATTGATTCCTTGTCCGCTGAGCATGAGCAGGTGATTGATGAGAGCGATGCCAGCGATAAAGGCGATTAGCATGGCGATGATGTTGATGACCAACATCATACCGTCCGAAGCACCACCCGCCGCGGCATCGACCACATTGATGTGTGTTCGTTCGTCTGCGATTTTGATTTCGCCTCGCGTGATTGGGTTCATGGTCTCAGGGATCAGCAACTTCGATAGGTACAATCCACATGGGGCAGCCATGACACTCGTCGCCAGGATAGCAACGGGATCCGCACCCATCCCGATAAAGACCGCCATGATGCCTCCGGAAACGGTTGCCATCCCGCCGATCATCAGGGCCAGCAATTCCGAACGCGTCATCGTGGCAACGTACGGTTTGATGATCAAGGGAGCTTCCGTTTGTCCCATAAACACATTGGCGGTAGCAGCCAAGGTTTCGGCACCACTTACCCCTTTGCTCCCGAACACCAACAGCATGGCCCTGGCAAAGAACCAAACAATCGCTTGAAGAATTCGTAGGTGGTACATCACGGTGAAGACAGCGGACACGAAAATTACCGTCGGCAAAGCGCGAACTGCAAAGATAAACCCATTTCCGGCTCCGAACGCGTTCTCTGACGCCACATGTTTGGCGAGTGGTCCAAATACAAACTCGGAGCCCATATTGGCAAAGTCAAGGAACTTGGCGACCATGGCCCCAATGACCTCGAATCCAGAATACACTATGTCCACCTTGAGGATCAGAACACCAAGCAAGAACTGCAATCCGAGTCCGGTAGCGATCGTTCTCCAATTCACTTGCCTCAAGTTATCAGAGCAAGCGGCGGCTAATCCCAGGAAAAACAAAACTCCGCAACATGCTTGACCGCGTCCGCCAATACTCTCGCGAAGGAACCACGCCAAGCCACCTAAGAACAGGATGGCGACCAGGAGGAAAAGACGTGTTTTCGGCAGAGTTTGAGTAGAAAAGGAACTTGTCATGTACGAATTCACTTCGGTAGTTGGAGGCTTCGGTTCTTAGGACTTAGCGGGAAAAGAGAGTATATCGTAAGACGTCCAATTCTTTCAGGCTTTTGGTAGGGGATATCGCGAGGCGGTTGTGATCGCTGACCGTCCGTCGGCGGAGCGACGGACCTACGTTGGCGGAGCGACGGACCAAAGTTTCCAAGATGCTGTACAATTTGGCGAATAGGTTTCGCTGTAACCGAGGACAATCCACCTTTCCTTCAAGAAATCTGTTTATGCAACTTGTCATCCGGAATCTTTCGAAAACCTATCCGGGCGGTGTTCGCGCGCTGGACAATATTTCCATGACAATCCCGACCGGAATGTTCGGTTTGCTGGGACCGAACGGTGCTGGGAAGTCGACCCTCATGCGAACCCTTGCAACCCTGCAGAATGCCGACTCAGGCAGTGCGATGTTGGGTGAGCTTGACGTTCTCAACGACAAAAAAAGAGTCCGAGAATTGCTCGGTTACTTACCACAGGAGTTTGGCGTTTATCCACGAACGAGCGCGACCGCGCTTTTAACTCACTTGGCGACACTCAAGGGAGTTGGCAGTACATCCGCTCAGCGGCGTGAAATGGTGGCCGGGCTTCTGCAACGTGTAAACCTTTATGAAGTTCGCAATAAATCGGTCGCCAATTATTCGGGTGGAATGCGTCAGCGATTCGGGATTGCTCAAGCTCTTTTGGGGGATCCTAAACTGCTCATCGTTGACGAGCCGACCGCGGGTCTCGATCCAGGTGAGCGCAACCGTTTTTACAATTTGCTTTCCGAAGTAGGGGAAAGCGTGGTTGTAATCCTTTCAACTCACATCGTCGAAGATGTCAAAGAGTTGTGCACCAATATGTCCATTATCCACAATGGTCGATTGCTTTTTGTGGGTTCCCCCAGTCAAGCGGAAACCTCTCTAGAGGGACGGATATGGTGCAAATCAATGTCCAAGGAAGAACTGCGAAAGTGCCAATTGGAAATGGACGTCATCTCCAGCAAGCTGATCGAGGGCCGACCGGTGGTACGTGTCTTTAGCGAGAGCAATCCTGGTAACGGCTTCACTGCTGGCGATCCGAATCTTGAAGACGTGTTCTTTAGTCAAATCAAGCAAAGCTCTCGAGCTGCGTAGTTGCCTCGTCCGTACATGAAGTCAAGTCCATTAGCCGCAATGGGATATCTCGAGTGCGGTGCTCAAAACAAATCCAAAACCGCAAGCTACCGCCATGCGGCTAACACAAGATCGATAGGCGACAAATGGAATTCTTTAAGTTTGAACTGCGTTACTGGTTACGCGGTTTTATGGTCTACATTTTTTTGGGAATCGTCGCATTGCTATTTGGATTGGCAACTGGATCCGACAATGTTCGAGTTGGGGGTGCGATTGGAAACACTTATCGCAATGCTCCCTATGTCATCATGCAGTACTACATTGCTGCAGGATTGTTGGCGGCCTTGATGGTATCGGCGATTTATGATTCGGCTGCCTCTCGCGATTTTGCGACCAAATTTTCCGACGTTCTATTCAGCAAACCCATAGGGAAGTGGAACTACCTGATCGGTCGATTCTCTGCGGCAACCCTTATCGCCTTGATCCCTTCCTTGGGGATATCTGTCGGCATGATTGTGGCGGGATGGGTGACCCGAATGGATGCTGAACGGTGGGGGCCGATTCGCTGGGATGCGCATGCGCTAGGGCTGTTGTTGTTCGCCGTGCCCAACACGCTACTAGTGGGTTCGGTAGTTTTCGCCATCGCAGCCTGGACGAGGAACACGATTTATTCCTTTCTGGGTGTGTTGCTCCTATTGGTTGCGTATGGCGTGTCTCAGGCCGTGCTAAGTGACATAAGCAATGAGTTCTTGGCCATGATGATCGATCCGCTTGGAGGCACTCCGTACTCTATCCTTACTAAATACTGGACTGTAGATCAACGCAACAACTGGTGCATGCCCTTAGCGGGTGTTTTGATGCTGAATCGTCTAGTATGGTTGTGCGTTGCATTAGCCGTTTTCGCAATAGCCAGTTGGCGGTTCTCGTTTGAGACCGGTCGAGTGCGTGGTCGGAAAGCGATCGAGGCCACCCCAGCTGCTCTACTCGTACCGCAAACTGAAATTGGCGAATGGCCGAAAGCAACGCCCCAAACGAGTTGGTTTTCGCAATTGCGGTCTTGTACTCGGTTGGATGTCTACGCGGTGATGCGAACTCCGGCCTTCATCGTAATCTTGTTCGCAGCAATGTTGAACACAACGGCTGCCCTGTTCATGGGCGCCACCGAGGGATATGGTCTAAGCTCATTTCCGGTAACGTACAAGATGGTCGACTTGATTAGAGGTTCTTTGTTCGGCTTCCTCGTTCCAGTGATAACATACTTTGTGGGGGTGGTAGTATGGCGAGATCGAGACTGCAAGATTCAAGAGATCATTGGTGCGAGCCCCGTCCCAAATAGTGTATTGGTTCTGTCTCGGTTCATCTCGTTGTTGACCATAATCATGACGATTTTGGTTGTTACTATCTTTTTGAGTTGTTCGGTCCAGATCTTTTATGGCTTTAACCGCTTGCAGCCAAGGGTGTATGCTTTCGAATTGATAGCCATCGAAGCCTTGCGGTTTGGCTTCTTCATTGTACTTGCCATGTTGGCCCATACGTTTTCTCCGAATAAGTACGTGGGCTATTTTGCGTTCATCGTGCTTCTGATTATGAATGCCTTTGCATGGCAATGGATGCGGGTTGATTCTCTCTTGGTTCGTTTTGGTCGATTACCTACATACGTCTATTCAGACATGTTTGGAGTTGCCCCGTACACGTCAGGATTGATTGCGTACGCGGTTTACTGGCTTGCGTGCGCCGCTTTGGTCCTGTGGATATGCTCCATTGCCTTGCATCGTGGCGTTCCAAGGTCAATAAAATCCAGGCTGATGGAGGGATTGCGGTCGACGTCCGGCAGCTCGAAAGTCTTTGCAATGGTTGCTGCATTGGTGATGGCGTCGCAAGGTGCTTGGTTGGTTTACAACACTCAGATTCTCAATACATTCGTGGGTAATGTCGAGCAGGAAAAACGCAGCGTTCGGTACGAGAATGAGTATTCCAAATTCGAAAACTTGCCTCAGCCTAAAGTCACCAGCATCAAGTACGAAATAGAGATATACCCGGAAACGCGAAACATGCGCATGCAGGGAAAACAAATGATCCTGAATAAGTCGGAGGGTCCGATTGATACTTTGTATGTCAATCTAGCCGCCACGTACAAAACAACTTTGGAAATTCCAAACGCCACGCTCGAAGTAGATGATGAAAAACTCGCTTGCCAGACGTATCGATTGCAACCCGCACTTGGTCCCGGTGAGTCGCTTGAGATGCGATTCGTCGTTCGAAGCGAGACACGAGGGATCGAAAATCAAATCACCAATCAAGAGCTGGTTCAGAACGGGACTTTCTTTAATAATTCCATCGCTCCGCACTTTGGCTATGATCCCAATCGGAGAATCATGGACCCAAATACTCGCAAGAAGTATAAGCTTGGGCCCGCCGATAGTGTTCCAACTCTCACTCGCGATTGCGGGGTTGCATGTCTTTATAACTATGTTGATCAGGATGCGGACTGGGTGGATGTTGAAACCGTCATCAGCACGTCGGCAGATCAGATTGCGGTCGCGCCAGGCTCGTTGGTTGAGCAATGGATCCAAGATGGACGGAATTTTTTCAAGTATAAGCTGGACCACCCATCGCTCAACTTTTACTCGTTCATTTCCGCCCGCTATGAAGTGGATCGCTCGAAGTCAGGTGACGTCGACGTTGAAGTCTACTACCATAAAGAACACGCGTGGAATGTCCCGCGAATGTCGCAGGCTATCAAAGCTGCCTTGGACTATTGCGGTTCACAGTTCGGACCCTATCGCCACAAACAAGCTCGTATTATTGAGTTTCCACGGGTCGCCTCCTTTGCTCAGGCGTTTCCAGGAACGATGCCCTATTCCGAAAGTATCGGCTTCATCGCCAAGATGGACAAGCCGGATGACATAGACATGGTTTACTACGTGGTAGCTCACGAAATGGCTCATCAATGGTGGGCCCACCAAGTGATCGGAGCCAGGATGCAGGGAGCAACACTCCTATCGGAAACGCTGGCCCAGTATACGGCGTTGATGATCATGCGCAAGGAATACGGACCGGATATGATGCACAAGTTCTTGAAATACGAAATGGATTCCTATTTGCGTTCGCGTGGCACGGAGCGTCAAAAGGAGCGACCATTGATTTCAGTGGATCCGGGGCAAGGCTACATCCACTATCGCAAAGGGAGCGTAGCCCTTTATTATCTAGCTGAAATGATCGGGGAACAGCGCATCAATGCGGCCTTGAAAGACATTATCGAGGTGTATGCCTACAAGGGACCGCCCTATCCTACTTCGCACGTACTAGTCGATCGATTGCGAAAGCAGACCCCGGAAGAGCTACAGTACTTGATCAAGGACTTATTCGAGGACATCACGATCTTTGCGAATCGCACCCTGGAAGCAAAAGCTGTCAAACAAGAGGATGGTAAGTATTTGGTGCAAATCGAGGTCGAATGCAGCAAGTTCAAGGCCGATGAAAAGGGCTTGGAGACGGAGTGTGAGATGGACGACTGGATGGAAATTGGGGCTTTTTCGAAGCCGGAATCTGGGAAGCGGTACGGAGCTCTGTTGCATCGCGAACGAGTCCAGCTAAAATCCGGCAAGCACAAGCTCGAGTTCACGGTCGACTCGGAGCCTTATCAAGCCGGAATCGATCCCCGCAATTTTCTGATCGACCGGATGCCGGACGACAACATGAAGAAAGTCTCGATTCCTTCACCGTAGGTCTGGCGACAACGCACCGCGGCTGGGAAGAAAAGCGATCGACTACTTTCAGGGTTCTTTGCTCAGTTCGTGTTTCAAAATAACAAGCCCGACTTCGAAGCAGCTCGGTCCAGCTCTTCGAACGCGAGCGACCCGAGCCTCCACGGTTGCGTTTTCGAGCAACAATCCCAGCAATTGTTCTGGGTAAAACTGTTGATGTGTGATGAGACCGATTCCTTTTCGTGATAAGTCTCGTACGATCACCACCGACTGGGGATCTTGTCCAGGCATCTGAAAGGAATCTGGAGAAAGAGAGACAACACCTCTTCCACAGCAGCGGAATCGTGCAGAGCATCTCATTTCGAATAGATTCGGATGGGTTACTCCTCTTTCGGAGCTCAGCGTCGCGCGGAGTCCGTCAGTCAGTTGAATGCGCATGCTGAGGGATTCGATTATTTGGTTAAACGTCGGCGAACGATGTTCGTCCAGCATTTCAGGACCTCCTTATCAAAAGACTCGTTAACGCCGTCATTCATGATTTCCAGCGTCTGCTTATTTGAGAGCGATCGTCGATACGGGCGATTGCTTGTCATGGCTTCGAAAACATCTGCGACGGTGCAGATGCGGCTCACCATTTCGATTTCATCTCCACCAATTCCGACTGGGTAGCCTTTTCCATCCAATCGCTCATGATGCTGGTATGTCATTAACATCTGCGTTTGTGTGGCTCGCTCGACTTTGGTCAGTCGGCGAAAACCTGTCAAAGGGTGCTCTTTGATTATTTTGAATTCGAATTCGTCCAGCTTGCCGGGCTTGTTGAGAATACGCTCATCAATTTCGAGCTTCCCGAGATCGTGCAAAAGCCCTCCGGTTGTAATGTCTTCCAGTTCTTCACCGGTGTAACCCAATTCTGCAGCCAGCAGCGAGCAATAGAAACCAACGTTGGCCGAGTGAGTAAACGTTCCGTAGTCATGGTGCAGGATGTGACAAAGTTCCGATCCAGTCAGAGATTTGTTGGTGGCCAAATGAGCAACATGTGAGCCGAGCGTTTTCGCAGTAGCAACGATGCTATTACTGTCATTGCGACCAAATTCGTCGGAAAGTACGTTTCGAACAACCTCAGACAACATGGCCGTCTTGTTGAGGATGGGTATAGAATCATCCTCAAACCATTCATCAAAATGGCTCCGCAAATATTGTTGGAACTTGGCACTTTCGTTCTGAAGTATGTAAAGTTTCAGGTCGGGTGCGGACGCAAGTCGCTTCAGCGAATCCTCGGTGGCAATTTGGTCCGAAGCCAGAAAAAGAATTTGATCCTTCGCACCAGTATGCCCCGAATAAATGTCGACTCCAACCGAGAAAAGGCTGGACAGAGTGAGAGGGCTGATCGGGATAAACGCTTGGCTGGACATAGGCGAATTGGCAACAAGGAGGTCGGGAGAGATTGTCAATGGAGAAATCTAGATCCGGATTTAGTAGCCCCCCTGACCGGCCCAAAGAAATCCCCCGCGATTTATTGAAGGCACTGCTTTAACCGTCAAAATTGAATTCAACCGTCAAAATTGATAAAACTGAATTTGACCTGCTGCACGGAGCACTGCATGGCAGTTCATACTATTTAACGTAGCTCCGCCCGGGCGTCGGAGCCATCTCAGTTGTCACTGAAAGGGGGTGGGAAGCTCTTGTTTTGTGCCGACGAAGGCGCCGTATGAGCGGGATCGAAGAGGCTGTTGGGCTTGTTTTCCAGGAACGGCTCCAGATGTTCCATGAGTGTTTCAAAGCGGATTTTGACGTTTGCTTCACCTAGCAACAACTGTTTGATCGCGACGGGCAAGTTCACCGCGTACGCAATAATGTCCGTTAAGATTCCGAGTGGCAGTTGCTGAGTTAGCAAGTCGGTGAAGGTTTTGGAATTGGCTGCGTCGTGTGGAATCATCGATCGGAATACACCGAGAAGAGTCTGCCGATGTTCTTCGGCGGACTTCAGGAAATCTTGAGGGACGATGTCTGGAATCAATTCGACTTTGGCTTGGCGAAAGCTGGTTGTTACCTCAAGTTCCTCGATAATCCTGGCCCGCTGAAGGCCAGCCATTAGGATGTTGTGACGCCCGTCGTCGGTCGGAGTATGCGAAATGATTCTTCCGATGCAGACGGTGTTTCCAAGGTTGGGTTTCCCCTGGAATTGAGTCTCCCAACCAGGAATCAGCAACGCCATCGTGATCAAATGATCGGATTCCAAGGCCTCGGTAAGCAATTCGCAGTAGCGTGGTTCGAAGATATGCAAGGCTTGAATCACGTGCGGAAATAGAACTAAGTTTGGCAGGGGGAAAAGGCGCACAACTCCATCGAAGTCATCTGGAATTCCTGCACTTTCCCAATGTCCCATACCATGTCCAGCTTTTAAGAATTCCAATCCTGTTCGGAAATCGCTCAGGTCGTTGGAACTTTCCACGAAGTATACACTGATGACCACCCCACCCATATGGGATCGTCATCGACAATCTGCAGAGTGCCCCTACCTTCGAGGCCAGAGGGAAACAATGTTTGCAATCAACACGAAAACTCCGCCGAGGATGAGGGGCGCTGAAATGATTTCATTCCTGTAGCCAATTCTATTTTCGAGGGTACCCAATAGTCCAGGCAAGAAAAGCGCCCAAAACGAAGCAAAGACCGGTTCGCTACTGTAGATGATGGAGGCTTGAACGGCAGTGATACGTGGCTGATAGGTGTTCATTCCAAGGAACGCTAGGACCGAGCAAACCACAGCTAGAAAGAGAATTATGCCCAGGAAGAGCGGAGAAAGGAACAGTATGGACCAGGATTGCCAGGCATGAGCCAAGTGAGCCGGCATCGAATTCAAGGCGGCAGAATGGAGTACCCCAAAAGTCAACATAGCGGCCAAGGCAACGGCCAAGAACATTCCCGGTGTGATGGCCGTTGCGTTGAGTTTTTTTCCGTAGTAATCGACAAGCAAAAGCTGGCCTGTAAACAGAACGGCTCCCAACGTGGTTAACGAATCTCCGATGGTCCATTTGCTGATGGCATCGGGTGCGAAGCCGATTCTCCCCGCGTCGAAAACGATCAGTCCAGTAAGAATCGAGACTCCCAGCAATGCGATGACGACCCCCAAAACGACATTGCTGGAAATGGATTTTCGAAAAAAGACCGCCGTTAAGACCGGTGTAAAGACCGCCGTTAGACTTGTCAGAAACCCAGATCTCGATGCTGGAATGGTTGCCAAACCCATGACTTGCAAGACAAGCCCTACATAAAACAGCAGGCCCACTAGAAAACCCGCACGCCACTCCGATCGGCTTGCACCGCGAACCAAATTCGGACAGAACAGACAAAGCACCACCAGCGACATGAGGAATCGCAATCCGATCATGCCCGACGAAAACGCAACGCTGAGCGTACTTGGGACCGAATCGTTTTCCAATCCAAAGTAACGCTCCATCTGCAAATTCAGCGATTTCATGATCGGAAAGGAAAGTCCCCAAAGCGCGTTGACACCGATCAACGCGGCGACGGCGATCCATTGCCTTGCATTGGATCGCTTACCCTCTTGAACACCCGCCATACGATTGCTATTTCCTTAACTTGACCTGTCTCACTACGATGCTAAACGACGCGGCTATTGTAATCATCGAGCTATGAGAAGTCGTACAGATTAGAAGTCGTACAGCTTCGCAATACGCAGGCGTAGGTGCGATATTGTCGCCTTTCGCTCCGCGAAAGTGCGCCTCGTTAACGCACTTTTGCGGAGCAAAAGGCGACAATAATTCATTTGTTTCATTATCTAAATAGGAATTTCCCAAATGACGCGGGTTAACAATGCCATTTCACCAACAACTTCGTCAGCAAGTACAGCCGCCAACTCCTTAAAGGGAAAAGGTCTCAACGATATCGATTTGAGTGAATTCCTCAAGCTGATGTTAACCGAATTGCAAAACCAGGATCCGCTGAATCCTACAGACAATGCTGCATTGCTTCAGCAAGTTGGTGAGTTGCGAGGAATCAGCTCCAACGATCAGTTGGTCTCTACGCTCAAGGGTTTCTCGAATACCCAAGAACTCACTACCGCGAGTGGTCTAATTGGGAAGGCTATCAAGGGTTTGGATAACCAGGCAAACGAAGTAAACGGCGCAGTTACGAGTGTTTCGGTCAAGATTGACGAAAAAGATCGTAGCAAGCGTCAGGTCCAAGTGCATGTAGGGGATCAAATTGTCGATATCAACAATGTTCGTGAAATCGATGATAAGGCGGTGCCACCTGATAAGGCGGTGCCACCCACTGCGTCCTAATGCACTGCGTCCTAATGCTTGCATTAGATGATTCAAGGAAACCTCCTTTCGACTTCATCGAACTTCGATTCCATCTTTGTTCAACGAGTTCGCGAAGGCAGGTGATTTATGGGCTTGGCATCATCTCTCAGTACAGCGTTAACCGGAATGAGCGGTGCTGAAAAGCAGATCGACGTTTTGGGAAACAACCTTGCCAATTCGCAAACCGTTGGCTTCAAATCTTCGGAAGTGGTGTTCGCGAATCAGTTTCTGCAAACACTTTCGCTAGGTTCTTCCCCAACCACTGGAAATGGCGGAACCAATCCGCGTCAAACCGGGCTTGGGGTTCAAGTTGCAGCCATCAACCCGAACTTTACTCAGGGCACAATCGAAATCAGCTCGTCGCCATCGGACTTGGCGATTCAAGGCGACGGGTTCTTTCAAGTCGCAGGTGGGCAAGGAGAAAAGCTCTTCACCCGAAACGGCATTTTCAAACTCAATAGCGCCAATGAATTGGTCACGTCCACTGGAAATCGGCTTCTCGGTTTTGGAATTGACGATCAATTCAACATTCAAACGACACAACTCGCTTCCTTGACGATTCCGCTTGGGACTGAAGCGGTCGCAAAAGCAACGAATAATGTAACGCTCGAGGGGACCCTTACCGCCAAGGGAGATATCGCTGACACATCGCGGGTGATTCAAAGTTCAAAATTGGGGGATGGAATCGTTCCCCGTCCCGTAGGGAGTGGTATTACCGTCGATAGCTCTACAATCCCTACGCTTACCGGGGTTGGTGCCAGCCACTCCGAAGGAGCAGGTACCCATATCGAGGGTTCGGTGTTTCAATACAGATTCACCTACGTTGACAGCAGCGGAAAGGAGAGCTTGCCAACTTCTGCCTTGAGCGTCACGGTCCCTGCCGGAAACGGTAATCCAGACAACACGATTTCAATCAATCTCCCGGCGGCCAATGCCCAGTATTCGCAGGTCCGAGTCTACAGGACCGCACCTAATGGAAGTAACTTCTTCCAGGTCGGCTCAGGGGCCAGCGGATCGACCTTTGTGGACAATAACTCCGCTGTACTGTCTACGCCGCTGCAGGCCACAGGCTTGAACGGCAACTACTCCTATATGATCACCTACTACAAAGCGGGTGAACCGGAATCTCGTCCATCGCCCTTGCTCGGACCGCAAAACGTCGTCGACGGACGTGTATTATTGGGTAATTTCCCTACGCTTCCCGTTCCGCCTCTGTCCGGTGGCTTTCCCGCCTACGACCAAGTTCGAATTTATCGCAATTTGGCAAACGATCCCAACTCGTTTTATCTTGTCGACACGGTTGCACCTACGGCCAAGTATACCGATGGTAAAACGGACGCCGAAATTAGCAATCTAAATACCGTTGGGAACAAAGTAGTCAATCTGGATGGACCAACCGTCGACAGCAATACGCTGCTGGTGAACATCACGCGTCGCGACGGCTTTGAATATGACACACCCTTTGTCGTCGGGGAGTTGTCGTTTAAGGGTCGCAAGGGTGGAAGACTGCTGGGCGAAAAAACCTTCAATATCACCCCCACATCGACGGTTCAGGACTTGATGGGATTCATGAAGGACTCGGTTGGGATTGTGAGCGATAGCGGCGACGCGACTCATCCCGTCGTCGCATCCAAGAATATTATTCCGGGCGAAAGCGGATTCCTCCAACCGAATAGTTACCTCTCGGCAGGGGCAATTCGTCTGGTCAGCAATACCGGAACGGACAATGCCCTCGGAATCGACTTAACGAGTTTCCGAATTCGAGATGCGAACGGGACGATTTCTACTCCGAACCTTGGCTTTGGTACTCTGCAAGAAGCCAAGGGCCAAAGCGCGGTGACCGACTTCATCGCGTACGACTCTCTCGGGTTGCCGATTCGAATGCGGTTGACAGCAACCCTTGAGGAACGGTCGGACCAACAATTGGTCTATCGATGGTATGCCGATAGTTCAGACAACTCGGTAAAAGGAAACACGGAAATTGCCGTCGGGACGGGTTTGATATATTTCGACGGGAATGGCAACTACGTTTCGTCGACGAGTTCGACCGTGGCGGTGAATCGGAGTGGTTTGCCTAGTACCAAACCGTTGCAGTTCGAATTGGATTTCAAGCAACTCTCAGGCTTAGCGGCTGAGCGAGCCAACCTCGCGGCTTCGCGTCAAGATGGATCGCCGCCCGGTGTATTGACGAGCTATGTTATTGGCGAAGAGGGAACGATTCGAGGGGTGTTTAGCAATGGGATTTCGCGGGACCTCGGTCAAATTCGGTTGGCCCGTTTTTCCAATCCCGGCGGTCTAGAGCAACGTGGCCAAAACCTTTACGCACAAGGTATCAACACGGGACTTCCTATCGAAGCACGACCATCTGAAAATGGATTGGGGACTTTGTCTGCTGGCGCTCTCGAACTTTCCAACACCGATGTCGGCGGAGACCTGGTAACCCTTGTGCTGGCCAGCACAATGTATCGAAGCAATGCGAGAGTGATTACGGCAACACAGCAACTATTTGATGAGCTACTCAACTTGCGTCGATAACACATAGAAACGAAAAAGCCCCACTCAACTTAGATTGGTCACGCCCGATATCCAATCTTGGGTCAAGTGGGGCAGGTTTGTTCAAAATTGGACTTCATCTGGCTAGTCCAATCTCGTCGAGAGATGCAGCTGTTTCCGTCCCCTTTCACTTTAGCCTATAATAACGCTCCATGTTTAGGCCCTAAAACAATTTTCGTGGGCGAATTTATCACCTTTTAGTGTTTTTTTTTGCGAAACTATGGCGGAGTCCGCCATCGCAGTTGTTGTCAGCCCCCCCGTTAGTTGCTCGTGATGGGTGATTGTATTTAGTTTTGAAACGGTATGAGGTCGAAATGGCCATTAGAAGATATGTATTTCTGTCTTGTTTTGTTTTTGCAACGGCAGTCACTGCGATCGAAGATCATTTTGCTGTCCACGCACAAGAAGCCACGCCGGCGCGAACGGAGCTTGAATGGCGAGCGCTTTTGATTCCGGACACCAAGGATGTTGCGAAATTGGAACAGTTCCTTGATGAAACCAAGAAGCGACAACCTATCAAGCTTGAGCAGTACATCGAAATGCAGCGAGCGTTGCGGGAATCCGCAAAAAGGATTGTCGAAATCGTCGCCGACCGCGAGTCTCCCGTCTTTCGGAAAGCCGAGGCGGAATTCGTTAGCGCGTCTGTAATGTTGCTTGGAAACGAAGGACCAGATGCCCAACGCAAGACCTTTGAGAAATTTCAGGACTACTTACAAAAACGAGAAAAGATCGAGTTTGCCGATATTCAAATGGCAGTCCTAGCTGGGCATAACTTGGAGCAGTTGGCTGACTACAGCTTGGCGAAAGAGGCGTATCAATCGTTCGCTGCGATCTTTCGACAAAAGAAAGATCCAAGCCTAATCGACGTGATCTTGTTGCTGGAAGCGAATGCTCGGCGTCTGGATTTGCCTGGCAAGGAATTCCATTTGGTGAGCACCGATTTTTCAGGAGATGACTTCGACATCAAGTCCTTAAAGGGCAAAGTTGTGCTCGTCTATTTTTGGTCGGCGGCCACACGGGCATGCGAGCAAGAGCATCCGTACATGCTTTCGGTTTACAACAAGTACAAGGGCCGAGGATTCGAAATTGTCGGTATTGCGTTGGACGAAAAAAAGGACGAGGCCCAAGGGTTCATCAAGAGACTCAGCATACCGTGGATCAACCTCTGGGAGACGCGAAAAAATGGTGTCTCGAAGGTGATGGAAACCTATGGCGTCAGTGCGATTCCGACCGTTTTTCTGCTGGACAAGGATGCCAAAGTGATCACGATTGAAGCGAGAGGATTGCTTCTTGGGAAGGCGCTTGAGCGACTTTTGCCTGATGCGCCGATCGTTGAAACGGAGAAAGCCAAAGAAGAGACGAAGAAATAGGGGATATTAGGCCGCGCGTTTTTGCTCGATGATTTCCCCCTTGTCGTTTACTTCTTCAAATCGAACCGCCACCTGGCGGGAAACTCCGCTCTCCTGCATCGTGATGCCGTATATCATATTGGCGGCGGTCATTGTCTTCTTGCTATGGGTTACCACGATGAACTTGGTCGTGGCCAAAAACTCTCTCAGAACGGTGACGAACCGTCCAATGTTGGCTTCGTCAAAGGGTGCATCGACTTCGTCTAAAATACAGAATGGACTGGGGCGATATTGAAAGAAAGCCATGATCAAGGCGACGGCGGTCAAGGCTTTTTCCCCGCCACTGAGCAGCGAGTTGTTCAGCGTTGTTTTGCCCGGAGGTGTTGCAATAATCTCGATGCCGCTGTCCGGGTCATTCTCGTCCTCGAGGACGATGTCCGCAAAGCCGCCACCAAATGAGCGACGATAGAGTTCTTGGAAATTCGTTCGTATGGTCGTCAGTGTCTGTACGAATAGGTGGCGAGAGTCCTCGTCGATTTTGGCCATGGTCCCAACCAAAGTGGCTTTCGCATCGTGTAGGTCTTGATAATGATGGGAGAGTCTGTCGAATCTTGATTGAAGCTCATCGAGTTCCGTGAGAGCTTCCATATTGACACTCCCGGCCGACACGATCTCCTGCCGCAGTTGGATCATTTCGGCTTCGATCGTAGGCCTGTCGAAGTCGGTTGCCATCGGCATTCGCTTGGTGTCCCTGAGGAAATCCTCCAACCATCGGTTCTCGGCTTGAGCCGTCTCAACGATCACTGTCTCGACTTGATTTCTATCGCCTTCCAGAAACTTGTCCTTTAAGAATTGACTGGCAGCGGCGGCGAGAGACTCCAAATTGAGTTGGTACTCGCTCGTGTAATGGTCGTGCAATTGATCCCATTGCAGTTGCAGTTGCACCTGCTGTTGTTCGATAGCCTGGAGTCGATCTTGCCCCTTGTCGATGTTGCGTCGCGCGTTTTCGCTTTGCCGCAGACATTGCTGAAGAAGGGAGTTTTGAGACTGAATTTGTTCGACCGATTCGGCTCGTTTGACTTCGATCGATTGAAGAATGCAGTGCGCGGCGGCGGACCTAGATTGAAATTCGGCCGCCGCAACGTTGGTTGCTTCGATCCGATTCGCAATTGTCAGCAACGTATTTTCTGACTGGACGACGTTTTTGATACGTTCCGCCGAATCGAGTTGCATTTGTTCGATCGTGATTCGAAGCCCAACCACACGCTGCTCCAACCGAGCCAATTCGATCCGTCTTTCCGTGACGATGGCTTGTTCGCGTTGCATGGCACGTTCGCATTCCAAAAACTCCTGGGAAATCGATTCGCGGAGCTTTTCCAAATCACTTGCTTCCAGCGAGTATTGCTGAATCTCAACTTCGGCTGCGCTCATCAGTTGATGTACTTCGGCAAGTCTGTTCTTTGCGTTCTGTAGATTGGCTCGGCTTGCCTCTAACGTTGTGGTGAGTTTTTCACGCCGGAGTTGCATGGCCTCCAACCGGAGGTCGCAGGCAGTCAGTTCTTTTGCCGTGGAATGGGCCGCAGCATCCTTCGTCCGGAGCAGGGACTCTGTTTTAGCAATCAAGGCCTGCGCGTTTGCCACCGAGGACGTTGACTCCACGATATTCGCTTCAACGTGTTTGATCTCCTCGCGGGCTGACTGCATCTCGCTACGACGTGAAACCAATCCCAAACCGGTCTGAAGCGAACCCAAAGTGATGCTTCCATCGCTATCGACCAGCTGGCATTCGGCGGTGACGAATCGCAAGCCGGCACCTCGAAAGTGACTCAATTCGAGGGCGGTGGAGAGTGTATCGACGAACCACGTCGTACCGAGCATGAATCGGATCAACGGTTCATAGGCGTCATCAAAACGGGTCATTCGATCAGCCCGACCCAATACGCCCCGAAGGCCGTCGAGTTGGATTTTTTCTCCGGAGCGTCGACTGGTTAGCCGATCCATGCGGAGCAATGTGACTCGTCCGTCGACGGTTAAGCTTCCATCATTGATCCAGTCGATGATTTGACCGTTGCTCAGGACGATGGCATCCGAGTGCGATCCCAGCGCGACATCGATAAGTGGCGCCAAATGCATTTCGGTGCTGAGCAAATCGGCTACGAGGCCAAGTACCGTTCCCCATGCGTTGGCAACGATCGCGTCGGACGGATGAGCCAAATCTTGATCGGGGTTTTGATTGCTTCGAGCAAGTCGGAGTAGTTGTTGTCCTCCTCTGCCGGCACCGGTGAATTGATCTTCGAGTTGTTCTAGTACGAGCAATCGTTCTCGGACGCCTTGCCGCTTTCCCTGTAGCAAAACAAATTGCTCTTGTACTTGCGACAAGTAACTTCTTTGAATTCGTAGCTGCTCTTCTTCTTCCCGTTTGGCGTTGGCCGCTTGTTCGGAGGCGAGGGCGGCGTTGTCGCGCAAGGCAACCGCCGCTTGGAGTGACTCTTCGACCTGCGCCATCTCCTCGATCGCGTCGGTTACGGATTGCTGCTGCTGGTCGATAGATTGTTGGATCTGATCGATATGCAAATGATATGCAGCCAGTTGCGACCGATTGGCCGACGAGGATTCGCGGATCTTGTCCTGTTGCGCTTGCGCTGCGTCGATTCTTGATTTGATGGCACTCAGTTGCAATTGGAAACTGTTCCAGCGAGCTTCGCTCTCGGATAATTCCTGGTTGGCAACCTCCCTGACTTGTTCGATTTTTTCATGTTCGGACAGCTTTTGCTGCATTTCATCGGACGAAAGGCTCGCACGCTGTTGTAGCAAAACGATTCGTTCCTGCAGTACGGACTGTTCCTCAATGAGTTCGGCGCCTCGTTCTGTCGAAGATACAAAGCCGTTGTCGGCAGAAATGAGTTCACGTTGTGCATCAAGATATTGGGATTGAATGGCGTCCTGGTCCTTTTGCAGATCTTGCAAAATAGCCTGTTCCTTTGCCACCGCAGATTGCAACGAAGTCAGTTTTTCGGCAAGTTCGACAGCGGCGTGCTTGGCCTCGTCGACTTGGTTTTGGTACCGCTCTTTGTCCAGTTGTAGCGTCATTCGATCGAGCCAACCCAATTGCATCCGCTTGGTCTGCATAGTGAGGCTCAGTTCACGGTAGCGTTGTGCTTTGGTCGCTTGGCCCTTGAGGGTGGATAGACGTTTTCCGACTTCATCCACGATGTCGTTGAGCCGAACCATGTTCTGGTCGACGCGAAGCAATCGACGTTCCGCTTCGGCTTTCTTGGCTTTGAATCGCGAAATGCCAGCAGCTTCCTCAAAGATGCCACGTCGATCTTTGGCCGACGCTTGTAGCAATCGGTCTACCTTTCCTTGTTCAATGAGGCTGTAGGAATCGACCCCCACTCCGGTACCGCGAAAGAGATCCTTAACGTCCTTGAGGCGACAAGGTTGGCCGTTGATGCCGTACTCCCCCTCGCCATTTCGAAAGACCCGACGACTTACCTGGACTTCGTCCGCATCGTGTCCGAAGACACGTGTCGTATTGTCCAAAATCAAGATAACTTCTGCGCTGTTGGACGGTTTTCTTCCACCCTCGGCTGAGCCTTTAAATATAACGTCTGCCATATCGGCACCGCGCAATGCCTTGGCACTTTGCGCGCCTAACACCCACTTCACGGCATCAACGACGTTGGACTTTCCTGAACCGTTCGGCCCGACGACGACCGTAATTCCTCCATCGGGAAAATCGAATCTGGTCCGATCTGCAAAACTCTTGAAGCCAACTAGTTCGAGGGCTTTGAGCATGGGTTGTTCCGAGAACTTTGTCTGTGATTGGGGTTGGAACGCGGAGTGTACTAACGTTTGAGCATGGCAGAAAGCTCTTCGTCCGACAGTTCGTGGCGGCTTGGTGATTCTTTGTCATTGGTAACCGAGTCGGGCCCCGATGAGTCTTTTTTGGTGGTGCTCCACGACGCTCTACGCAAACCGATAGCAGGCCACCAACTCGATTTTTTCGACGCTGCGCGTTCGACGCTGGCATGGTCCACATTGACTTCACGAAGGTCTTGCGAAAACTTAGAATCCATATTTGCAGCGTTAACGATCTGCCGGTCCTGATTGTGGAGTGGATTCATAGCAACTGGAGTGGCGAGCGCTTGGTTGAGCGCAAGTTGATTCATAGTGTGGACAACGTCGTTGTAGTTGGCTTGAACGCTACCCAGTCCACGTAAAATCGAAACAACATCGTTGGCTACCATCGCATTGCTAATTTCCCCGTTACCATGTCGTTTCGTCAACTTGATTTCATCACCGAACATGGGGGATAGAGTCAATAAGGGGGTCGGAGAGAGTTTCGTCGTTAGCGAAACAGCGATGCTGTTCCCAAAGAGGATCACTTCCTTGTGTTGTTGCAAAGAAACGGCGAGCAAGGGAATGGAGCTGGGCACTTGCACAAATTGAAAGTTTTTTCCGATGACCTCCCCCTTGACGCTCATGTCGTTAGGGTTGCGAAGTCGAATTGCTTTAAACGCCCCGAATCGCAAGTCTGGGTCAGGGTTTTGCAGCAATTCCTCCAGAGCTTCGCGGGCGGACGAGTCCTCGTTCACAACCAGCCCGATTAGACACAAGGCCCGAGCGGCAGGCGTTGATTGGGCCAGTTCCAGAAGGGCGGGGACAGAGTCTTTGCCATCCAAGTAGGCAAGTGAGTAAGCCGAGTAGAAACGAATTTCCTTGTCGCTTGATGAGAGTCCACCAATCAGAGTCTGTTTTGCAGCTTCGTTTCCGATGGCTTCAAGCTCTGCGGCAGCTCGGCGGCTGGTGGCTGGATCGGCGAGCAGCTTTCGGCAACCTAGCAGGCGTTCTTGCTGTTCTTCGAGCGATTCACCAAATCCTGTGCATTTGATGACCGACATGAAGTGGGCTGGATCGTGTTTGTACTTGGGGACAGTACTGATGCCAACATACCAATCGCTTGTGCCTTCAGCCACCATCTTCTGTTTGTTGGTGTCCTTGAAAAAATAGCGAGAATTGATAGCCTTTTCTATGGCTTTTGTGACGATGACGTGTCGGAATTCTGATTCGATTCGCAGGCCAATAGGTTGATCCTTCTTTAAGTTTGCGCCACCGATGATAACTCCCTGCAATGGCGTCGGTTCTGCTTGACCTGTGAAGCTGGTCGGTAGAATAACCACTTCACCATTTGCCATCGCTTTGGGTTCGCCGGTATGCAACTGGCCCTTCAACACCGCCATTTCGCAAAGGCGTGATTCGAGGACGTATCCTTCTGTCAAGTTCGTGGCCGTGCACTCGGTCGAGTTCTCGACTTGCACATCTAATATGTCCCCCTTGGTGTTGCATGGGTTGGCATGAATACGCAGCTTGACCAACGCCGTCGAAGCGTCATCAAGAAAGGCTTCCGGGTTGGCCGTGTCCCGGGTTCGTATCTCGTCCAGAATCCAATCCCGTTGCATGCCAGGACGCACAAGGCCGCCAGTACCTGGCAAGCTTGTTGCGATGGCATAGGAGTCGAAATGAGAGGGGGACATTCCAAGCGAATTCGCCACTTCGCCGATCAGTCGAGGGCGGTCAGGATCAACCATAAGCTCCTGAATGCGTTTCGTTTCCTTGATAAAATGATTATCTTTTTCGCGGTTTTTGGAGATCCAAGAGCTGCAGCCTGCGATGGAAGCAAGTCCGATGCAACCAACGAGAGCGCTGGCACAGATGACTCGCTGATCTAGGCGATAGAATCGATTGGCTCGGTCCATCGAGATTCGGCTTCCTAAGTTGTTGTTCCTTTTGAATCGGCACGCAACTGGAGGAAATAACGTCAAACCACCGGAGCGGTCAATATCGGTAGATCGGAATCGAATGAAATGTCAGAATCTTCTGACATTCGCACCTGAATTCGCGAGAATTGTCCACGTTGAGCCATTTCGACAACGAAATCACTGGTGTTCTTGTCTGGCCAACGATTTCTTAGATTGAACGGGAGCTTGTCTCTCCTCAACCATGTTTTGGGTTGAGTGGGAGCTTGTCTCCTCTCAACCATGTTTTGGTGTCCTACTAGCAAAGCAACACACTCTCGGACACACTCGCTCCCGCCTCGACCGCCTCCGGCGGTCGAGGCGGGAGCGAGTGTGTGGATTGCGGGCTGAGCCGCACTCGTAGGACGCCAAAACGGCGTCCGTCGGAGACAAGCTCCGAGCGGACGGAATCCATCACGGCTTAGGGCTTGTACGACATAGGCTCGGCAGGAGCCTCACCGTCTCACCCTCCTCAACTCACCTCACCCTCCTCAACTCACCCTCCTCAACTCACCCTCATCACCTCACCCTCATCACCTCACCATCATCACCATCTCCTCACCATCATCACCTCATCCTCCTGAACGATGAATTTACAGGGTAATAGCGCGACAATAGGGTTCGTGGGCATGCACTAATCGGTCTTGGAACGGGAATAGGCATCGGCTAGCGTTTCGTCTAGTCCGACCACCCACACGCGGCCCTCGGTCTCGAGTTCGACATAGTTAGCGCCCACGGCTTTGACAGTGCCATTGATGCCGCCAAGCTTCAGTTGATCACCCTTGCGCAGTTTGTAGGTTTTGCTCTCCGTCTTTGAGGAAATCCAAGCTTCTGGTCCCTCACGACCTACGATGAGTCCCGTCACCATGGCTTGTGATGCGACATCGAATTGAATAGGCGGCGGCGGGGCAGGCGCAGGGGGCGTGACTTTGATGGTCAGCGCTTGCTCTGAGTACTTCTTTGGTATGCCATTGTCTGTTGCTATTACGCTTACTTTGTATTCGCCGATTTCATTCGAAGTCCAAGTTAGCTTGCCTGAATTCCTGTCGATCAACAATCCTTTGGGGATTTCGCCGGCCAGCTCGTAGGAGACACGCTGATTGGGATCCGCCTCCTGGGCTTCGACAGTGTGATCGAGCCTCAACCCAACCTTGGCCTCAACCGTTTTTTTGCGATCCAGTTTAGGCGGTTGGTTGGTCGGTGCGAACAAATTTCGTCCAAGGATGGTTTGTTTGTATTCTTCTATCGATTTCGCCAAGCGATTGGAATTGCTTTTGGGCGGCTCCTGTTTTTCCTTAGCAATTCCTAACGCCAGCACTTCACAATTCAGAGAAATCATCAACTGGTCTGGTTCTGGGGCATTAGGAACCGGACGGAATTCAAATTGGACGATTCGGTGCAAATAGTCCTTGGAATAAAACCCATACAAAAGTTGCGTTGCGTTTTCGATGGTTCCCGTTCCGGCCAACTTGAACTTGTACAGATGATAGGAGCCATCTTTTTCGATGGAATCGCCCGTATTTTGTAAAACCGGAGCAATCAATTGGGCTTCCCCACCCAATTCGATTAGCCACTTTTGGTAATCCCCAATGGCCAATTCGTCGTTACGAGGCAACGATTTGGCCACTACTTTATTGAGCTTCAGGCTGGCTATTCTACCGGCAGTCATTTGAAGTTCTTGGTCGCTCTTTTTCTTTTCGAGCGACTGAAGCAGATCTTTCTTCTTGTCGAAGCCGCTTCGAATGGTTGAAACGACAGAGTTGCCTATAAAAAGTGTCGCGATGACACCAATTCCTGCCGCTAGCAATTTTTCGCGTGAATTCATGGCCATTATTAAGCTCCTGCTCCAATCGTGTTGACGACCTTATCGGAGGACTCTGGTGTCGACACTTTGCCTGGTTCCGTCTCCGAGGGGTCGAATGGCTTTGGAGATTGTTCCTTGACTGGCGCTGAATCCACCGGAGCTGGTGGTGGTGCCTGCTCGGGCTTTGGTCCATCAGCCGCGTTTACGGGTTGCTCGGTGGATTTGCCTTCGGTCGACTTCTCTTCGGTGGGCTCAGTTGGCTCAGTGGGCTTCTGTCCTGTACCATTCTTTTCTTTGAGCTTTGATTCGACAGGTTTCTTGAGAGCGACGTTTCGCGGATCGACCACATTGATTGGAGGCATCTTCATAACCAGATCGGCGCCCCAGGGAAACTGCTGGTTTGTTCGATCCTGACTTGGTGTAACCCCTTTGTTCTTTACGATGTGCTGGGAATCGCTAAATGCTGACAAAATCTCTGGAACATCATTCTTCTCGCTTGCAACAAACTTCGTTGAGATAGTCGAAGAGCCGTTCTGCACATCGGTAGTGAAAGTGGTTACGTTGAAGATAGCTTTATCCGAACTAGCGGCTTTGGCGGAAAGGTATTCCAACTCGTCGAGCCATATGCGGTCTCCTTTGAGGAACTTCTCGACTTTGTTCCAGTCCTCTACTTTTTTTGTCGTCAGCTTGATCGTCTCTTCGTTCGCTTTGATCGTGGAATTGAGAGTCGCGATCTCTTTGTCCAGCTCCGAGTGACTCATCCAATACCAAGCGAATCCACCCAACAGGAATGTGGCAGCCACAGCGCCCGCGATGGCGTACATCACAACTGGCTTGGACTTTTCAATTCGTTTTCGAGGGTTTGAAAAATCGATTAACCGATCCGCGACTTGAGGCGCGATCAATGCACCCAGAGTGGCTGCGAATTTGCCTGCGTCACCACCCGCTTCCGCTCTTACAGATGGAGTCGCATCGAACAGGGGGAACGGGTCAAGGCTGGTTACCGGCACGCTCAACGCTTGAGAAAGTGCTCGACACAGCTCGGCATGTTGCGAATCGTCGCCCCAAATGCGTATCTGTTCGACATTGAGATTGGGACGCTGCGATGCCGCAGCAATCATCGTTCGTTTGATTTCACCCGTCAAAATTTGCTGATTGGCAACATCATTCGAGCCCGAAAACCGTACGTTACGCATGAATACAACATGACCATTTTCGACCACAGCCATGTCCGCTTCATCCCGGAAGAGGTCTAACAACAAGACGACTGAACTTGCCAACTGCGGTTGCTTCACCACCGCCATGGTGGCCGAAGCCATGGGCCGCAGAACGAGTTGCGTCAGCGTGAGGCCGCATGTTTCTAAGACCTTGTGCACCCGTTCGATCAAGACAGGGTTCATCGAGGCGGCTAAGCATTCGGTCATGTTTTCTTGACTCGAGGGCATCGTCACGTAGTCAATGGGCCATGTGTCTCCAACATTGGCAAAATGACGTTGAGCAGCGAATCGAACCATATCCGGCAATTCGTTGCGATCCACGGTCGGCAATGTCAGCGCTCGCAACTCGATGCTGCTTCTGCCAACACAGACAATTGCATCGCCCGACCGTACTCCCACTTTCTTGAGCAGAGACTGGATAGCTTCGAGTGTCTTTGGACTGCTGATCAATTCTTCGTTTGCGTCTAATTCTAACGGACAACAAACGACGTGCTCCAGGGATACCCCAGCGAGGCCTTTGGAGCCAACGGCGATACGGATCTCATTGGGCGTGCAATCGATGGTTACTGTGCGTGACATGAATACCTTCGGCGAAGCCGACTGGGTTTAGTTGTTAATAAAGTTCTCTCTGTGACTAGCGACTGGTCGCCAATCCCTGTGAGGTTTGTCCCAATGTCGCTTGACTAAAACCACGACCGAGATGATCCATCTTGCGATAGAGCGCCACGATCGGAATCTGGCCGGACGCGTCGATGACAGCCTCCGTTCGAGCATATCCGGCGGTCTGCTCGAAATACCCGACACTCTGCACTCGCATCACGTCTCCTCCACCAGTGACCAATGGAGCAATCATCTGCATTTGTTGAAGCGAGATGATCCCCTCAACCATGGGCCACGTTTCAAATTTGCGATTCTGATTGTCTGCCGATTGGGAACGGGCTTCGATCAATTTGTCCAAAATCTCCGTCGTCATGCCAGGTAAGCCGGCGAGGATTTCCCTGGGAGCCTCATTAATACTAATTCGTCCTGGCAAGACTGTAGCCTCTACAGCCGTAAGTTTGTCCATGATCGTTGGCAAAAATAACGCCATGGCGATCGGAGACGAGCTCAACGGCGAAGTAAACATCACTTGTTGGCCGTCGACAGTTGCTGAGAACTGCGCATCGATGAGGTCCAAAACCTGCTTGACTTTGCCACTCGCACCTTGGGATGTATCAATGTTCAACGAACTGAACAAATCCGCTTTCCACGGAACAACCTTTGGGGCCGCGCCCGACGTGCCGCCAGTTCCTCCCGTGCCTCCACCACCGATGCTCATGCCGCCGCCGGTAGGACCACCTCCGCCTTTACCGCCGCCGGCTCCACCCTGTCCGCCGCCCGGTCCACCCTGTCCACCGCCCGGTCCGCCTCTTCCGCCGGCACCTCCGCCAGGGCCACCTTGTCCACCCCCAGGTCCACCTTGTCCACCGCCA
Organism: Pirellula sp.; assembly: GCA_031374925.1. GTDB lineage: Bacteria > Planctomycetota > Planctomycetia > Pirellulales > Pirellulaceae > JBKCUI01. Next base: position 32,164 of record JANMHA010000190.1, read on the forward strand.
GGTCCACCTCTGCCGCCAGCCCCGCCGCCAGGTCCTCCCTGTCCGCCAAATCCACCTCCAGGTCCGCCCTGTCCTCCAAATCCGCCACCGGGTCCACCTTGTCCGCCACCGGGTCCGCCTCCATTTTGCCCCGGTCCGCCATTGTCCCCTTGCCGTCCACCGCCAACCCGACCACCGCCAACCCGACCACCGCCAGGAGATTGAATAAATGAAACCATCGAAAAAGGTTGGATGCTGAGCATCGAGAGATCAAAATTCGAACGCCCACCGCGCCCTCCGGCACCGCCCTGTCCGCCCGCACCACCTCGAGCTCCGCCATTTTGTCCGCCGCCGCCGCCGGGTCCACCGCCACCGCCAGGTCCGCCGCCCGCGCCGCCTCTACCCCCACCTTGTCCACCAGCTCCAGGTCCACCGCCAGGTCCGCCTCTGCCGCCACCACCTTGTCCACCAGCCCCAGGTCCGCCTCGACCGCCACCCTGTCCACCCGCACCGGGGCCGCCGCCTCCAGGACCGCCTCTACCTCCGCCTTGTCCACCTGCACCGGGGCCACCGCCGCCGCCACCCGGACCGCCTCTACCTCCACCACCACCCGCACCGGGTCCACCACCGCCAGGACCTCCGCCTCCGAATCCGCCGCCACCGCCTCCGAATCCACCACCGCCGCCCGCAGCGCCACCACCGCCGCCGCTTGCGCCACCACCGCCGCCGCCGCCGGCCCCGCCAGCACCAGCCCCGTTAACTCGGTAAGCAATAATAAACGTTGCCAGATCGTCTCCGACCGCTGCCGCTAAATCCGTTTGAAGCGTCGCTAAGTCCGAACCGTTTATATTGATACGTGGAGTTCCATCCCCTGCCACGTTCTTTTCCTTAGAATACAAAGTCAAATAGATCGCCCAACCTAAGTCCGGCAACTCCGCTGTTGTCGAAACGGACGATGTGGTTGCGGAATTTCCCATTCCAGAACCGGATTGGACACCCGCCGCAGATTCTGACGGTTCCAATACGCCGTTCCGATTTTGGTCTAAGCCGAATAGCAAACTGGGAGTTACCCCCCGAACGAGAAGCAACTGCTCAATCGATTGCAACGGGCCATTGGCGGGCGCATACGGAATTGGCAAACTAGTGTAGTAATCTCGCTCGGCTCCGTACTCCCGCGGTGTGTCGTCTGCATCAATGAAATCAAGGATGGCGTCCGCAACGTCTTCGGTCATGCTTGGCAAGGCCATCAGAAGCGTTCGCCCTGCTCCGGCGCCTCCAACGCTAGCGCTGCCACTTGCTCCGCCGCCCGCGCTAGCTCCCATCGCCGAAGCTCCGCCTGCACCCGAACCACTTGCTCCAGCTGCACCCAATCCAAGACTCGACAGATCCACACCTCCCATTTGCTGGGCGATCTGGCCGATCGACATCATGCTATCGATAATCGGTAGCACATTGATATTGAGACGTGCGGACTCATTGTGAAGTCCAAAACGATAGCTCGCGTACTTGCCATTTTCGTTCATATCGGGTGCGACCAAAGAATAATTGCACAAGTTGCCCAGACCGCGACCGGTCAAAACCGGAATGGCTTGAAAACTATTTGGGTTGCTGTAGGTCCCACCTGATTCATCACGGGTAAGCCGAGGATACGCCAAGAAAAGTCGGGCCGCGTCGATACCCGAATCCGCTGCATACCGGGCTTGAATCGATTCGCCCGCCAATCGCGACTCCTCATGGCCGATCAACATCGATTGTGAAAACGCTAAGGCACTCAACGTAATGGCAGCAAGCACAAGCATGACGGCCAATAGAATAAATGCCCGCCGATTGGCAGTGTCCGTTTCAACGCGACGTTGTTTGGTTTTTTTCATGGTTGTCCTCATCCTCATAAACCGACGGAACTCATGCCCGTATCCGTTGAACCAGAAGCCGTTGTTCCTTGAGGTGCGACTAGCAATTGAGCCCCAGGAATGATCGTATTGGTGGAATAAACTTCGAGACCGTATTCCCTCATCATGTCTGCATTGATCGAGGAGATGGCGATGCCTGGTGTGAGCGGATTCGATTTCGATTTGCTCTCCCGTTGCATGGCAATCGTAATCTTGACCACCTGTGGTAGTCCTTGGGTGCTGCCGTCCCACTGGATTTGCCAAGCCGTACCGTCGAAATACTGGAATTCGACCGCGAGCACTTCTGGGGCAATCAACTCCCCTGTTCGCGACAATTGATTGCTTTGTCCAACTTCGTAGGCATATTGCGTCACCGATCGATCCACAGAACGTCGCACCAAACCACCGTTGATTGCAGAAACGGCGTTGGCATTCAAACTTGCTTGTTGGCTGAGTTGTCCCAGCGAATCTTGAACGCCATCCGTTCGAGGAGCCTGGACGTAATAGCCGACGGTTTTGACATCGCTTGGCATGTCCCCAATCGATCCCATGGAGGTGTTACCCATCTTCGGGTAGTATTCATCAGGTCTAGGCAAACGGCTTACGTCAATTTCGATGGACGAATTGGAACCATAAATTCCAGGTGGAAGTGTCGCTGGAGATGATGGTGCGGTTGAGGCACTCTGTGGTGAACTACTTGGCGATCCGCCACTTGGGGCTCCAGATGTTGCATCAGCCGGTGTTCCGCCCGAGCCGCCACCGCCCGTACTTGAACCACCAGAAGCTCCACCAGCAGAAGCTCCGCCGCTCGAACCGGTGTCGTTCGACAGCAACTGCACCAGTCCAGACGTGTCGAACTGTTGATAACGGACAGTGGTCCGAACATCCTCCGCAATCATGTTGAGAATCGCTCGTGCCATTTGCGCTTGCCGAACGCTATCTCGGCCCGTCTGCTGATTGACCAAATAAAGCTGTATCAAGCCGCCGATAAGTCCTGCAATGACCGCGGTCAGCGCAAGCGACAAGATCAACTCCAGCAACGTAAAAGCACTGCGATTTCGGTGACGAAATTGTCGCCTTTTGCTCCGCAAAAGTGCGTTAACGAGGTGCACTTTCGCGGAGCGAAAGGCGACAATAGCGGATTGAGCATTGTCTATTCGAACGCTCATTGCACTCCTCCGGCGGAACCCGTTGGACTACCAGTCGACGCAGATGCCGTCGGAGGCGTGTCCAATCCCAAGCTGGGATCGATCATCCATCGAACAATGAAAAACAACTCGGGATTCGTGGCCGAAGAATCAGGCTGATCAGTCACACCGAGACGGACGCCGATCATGTTCGGACGTGCTGCAGTCTCAGCCTGGATTCTATAATAGAACTTTCCGTTGCCGGAGTCCGTAATCTGAGTCCAACTCGAGGAAGTCAAAGGAATGGCGCCCGCCAACACTTCGGACATTTTCGATTCACAGAGCATTTGAGCCGTCGCCAGTCGTTGGGCTAATAAACCATTGTCGGTGGCTTGTTTGGTAATTTGCGCCAACAATCCAGCGGCCACTGCCAAAATGGAGAGTGCTAATACGACTTCGAGCAATGATAAGCCCGCGCGCCGAGACTTACGTGGTTTGGTGCCAAAGAGTAGCTCGGCACTCCGTGCCGAAATCAACGGTGCCGAAATCAACGGCACGGAGTGCCGTTCTACACTAGGATCCGTTTCTATTGTGTTCATAGTTTTGGCACCTTCCAAGCAACGATCAAGGAGTAGCAATGGAGGCCAAACGCAAGGTCTTCAATTGCCCGGTCACACCGCGCAGTTGGATCGCCATGCGCCGTCCCTTGCTGTCGGCCAAGATGATTTGCGCTGTGGTGCACGAACCGTCCGGGTAAAGCAAAAGAGGGGAGGAAAGCCCCGACCCATCACCTTGAGATGAACCCACGTCGGTCGGAACAGTTCCGCCCGCCTGTTGGATTGCTAACGCGTTTCGCGAATCCACCAAGGTTTCCACGGCCGAAAACTGGACCCCTTCACCCAATTGTTTGGTGCTGCCGGAAGCTTCCGATGCCAACACAGCCCCACCGGAAGCTGGCTGCGTTTGAATGATTTGGCCGGATTGCATAACAGTCGCCCCCGCGGACGCATCCTGGGCTTCACTTCCTCCTAGCCATGGAGCAATCGAATAGACTTGGCCTTGCAATGTCATCCGAATGACTTGCGCCTGACCGGTTCGCATGGCGGTGACTCGCCCCGCCATGATTTCGTTTTGAAGCTTTTCGATCGACTGCCCCAAACGTCTACTGCCGATCATCGACTCGAACGTTGGGATCGCAATGCCAGCTACCGCCACCAAGAGCGCCAGTACAAGCAATAACTCGAAAAGAGTGACTGCGGTTCGCTTGCTCGCTCGCCTGTGGGACATGATCGACCTGCTTTTGTTGACTATGGGGTAATATCGTCTTCCGTACCCGACTGGCCATCTGGACCCAAGGATCGCAGTTCAAATTCGCTTCCATTGAGTTTGTATTCGTACGGGTGGTCCCATGGATCGTTGGGTACAGGCTTATCCAACTTCTTTACCCAATTGCTTGGGTCGCTGATGTCGCTTGGCATTTCGTACAACGCAGAAAGGGCCGAAGGCAAGTTATTGACTTCCATTTGATATTGTTTCAACGAAGTCGAAAGCATTCCTAGCGTAATTTTCGCTTGTTGCTTTTTGGCCCGTTCTCGGGTGCCATTGAATGCTTGAATGCCAAACCCAGCAATCACGACCAAAATAACAAGGACCAAGAGCAATTCCAGCAGAGTAAAACCGCGGCGGAGCCTAGATCGGGAAGGCATACGACGTTTCATAGCAAAAAACTCCTATTCTAAAGTTTAAATGGCGTTCGAGCTGTTAAGGATTGGCAGCATCAGAGCCAAGACAACAAACATAACCATCGCTGCCAAAATTAGCAGCATCATTGGTTCCAATAAGCCAACTACTGTCTCCAAACGGCGAAAAGTTGTTCGCTCTAAATTCTCCGATATTGTTACCAACACCGAATCTAGACTATTGGACTCCTCGGCGACAGAAATCATTTCAACAACCGTCTGCGGAAAGTGCCCGCTCTTCTCCAATTGCTTGGCCAATCGTTCGCCAGCCGTTATCTCTTCGCTAGCCGCTTCGATCGATTCCGACAAAATCAAGTTTCCGGCCGCATGCCTGCTAATCTCCAACGATCGCAAGATTGGAACTCCGTTTTGCAACAGTGTTCCCAGCACCTGGCAGAATCTCGCAACCGCCAAGTTGAGAAATACCGTGCCAAACAGCGGCGTCTTGATTTTCAGGAAGTCGGCATTTCTTTTGCCCGTAGGGGTTTTTAAGTACCTGTTCAATCCAAGTCCGATAATGGAAGCAACACCCAGCAATACCCACCAATAGCTAGTCATGGCTTTGCTGAGCCCCAACAAAATCTCGGTGGCTTGCGGCAGTTGGCCTTTGGCTCGCAATTGCCTAAAAATCTCATCAAATTGCGGCACGAAAAAAATCAGCAAGACGGAAACCACGACCACGCCGACCGTCATGACGAAGATGGGGTAGGCGATCGCCCCCATCGTCTTGCCTTTTATTTCTTCTTGCTTTTCAACGAAAATGCCGACGCGTTCCAGGGCATCTTCGAGAAAACCACCTTCGCTACCAGCCCGAACCATGTTGACGGCCATGTCATTGAAAATACGTGGGTAACGGGACATGGCTTCTCCTAGCGCTTCCCCCTCTTCGACTCGACCGCGTATTTCACCGACCGCATTTTGAAGCGTCCTATTGCCGCCGGATTGACTAGAAAGCAACGTCAACGTCCGCAACATTGGAACTCCGGCCCGCAGGAGGGATGCGAGCTGCGCGTAAAAGCTCCCCATTTGAGCCCCCGGAACACGCCGGGTCATTTTTACTTGCGAAGTCTTGTTGACCGTGATTGAGATGGGAAACAACGACTTAGCACCCAACTGAGTGGCCGCATCCCGCGCGTTGGCAGCCGCAATCGTTCCTGCGGCCGATTTGCCGGTCATGTCTCGTGCTACGTATGCGAAATCAGGCATAATATTCGGTTTGGGAGTTAACTAAACAATCTCTGTCCGACGAATAAGCAAGGATTTTTAAGGCAAGCCCCTCGCTTACGCTTCGTCGGGGTAGTCCCTCGCTTACGCTTCGGGTTACGAACAACATTGTTAGCCCAACGAGTCCCCTTTGGTCGCTCGAAGGACTTCCTCCATGCTGGTCGTTCCCTCAATGGCTTTGCGAAAAGCATCGTCGCGCAACGTAAGCATACCATGCTTTAAAGCTGCTTTCTTTATTTCAAAGCTACTAGCGCGATCATGCGCCAATTGACGCACGTCCTCAGTTGTCGCAAGCAATTCATATATCCCAAAACGGCCCGCGTACCCAAGGTTTCGGCAGGCACGACAACCGGTCGGTCGAAACAGTGGCTTTCCGTCTAGCTTTTCCCATGGGAAATCTCGAGGGACTTCGTCCGGCGTCGGATGGTAAGCTTGCTTGCACTCAACGCACAATCGACGCACAAGCCGCTGTGCCATGATTCCCTCAACTGTACTGGCAACCAAAAAAGGTTCGATTCCCATGTCCACGATTCGAGTAAAAGCACTGGCTGCGTCGTTGGTGTGCAAGGTGCTGAAAACCGTGTGACCGGTCAGCGAAGCCTGGATCGCGTTTTCGGCAGTCTCCGCATCGCGGATTTCACCGACCAGAACAATGTCCGGGTCATGCCGTAAAATACTTCGCAGCGAGACCGCAAACGTCAACCCAATCTTGGGATGGACTTGGATCTGATTGATTCCATCGAGTTGATACTCAACTGGGTCCTCAGTCGTAATAATCTTGTTTTCAGGGGACTTGATTTCCAACAACGAACTGTACAGCGTCGTGGTCTTACCAGAACCAGTCGGGCCGGTTACCAAGATGATTCCGTGCGGCAAGCGAATGAGTTCGCTAAAGAGTTTGTAAGTCGCTTCCCCCATCCCAAGATTGCGAAGATCGAACTTCATCGAGCCCTTGTCGAGAATACGCATGACCAAGCTCTCGCCGTGGATCATGGGAATCACCGAAAGCCGGATGTCGATCTCCCGGCCATGCACGCGAAGTTTGATTCGACCGTCCTGCGGCAACCGCTTTTCGGCGATATTCAGGTGCGCCATGATCTTGAGACGGGAAATTATAGCAGCTTGAAAGCGATTGATTTCAGGTGGGATGGCTTGGGTGTGCAGAATGCCGTCGATGCGATAGCGGACGACGATCCCAGATGCTTGCGATTCGATGTGAACGTCGCTAGCGCGCGTATCGATGGCTTCTACCAAAAGCTCGTTTACCAATCGAACGACCGAAGCCTCTTGAGCTTGTTCCCCCAGCTCGCTACCGTCCGCTTCGATCTTTTCGAGCAACTCGATTTCAGCCTCTTCGTCCGACTTGGAGGCCAAGAGCCCCTCGACGGTCTCGCTACCCACGCCAAGGTGCTTTTTGACTAGCTTTGCGATCTCATCTTTTTCTGCAACCAACGGAACGACGGCTAGGCCAGTGGCCGCCGAAGCTTCGTCGAGCGGGTACAGGTCGAGCGGATTGCTCGTTGCTACAAATAGCTGCCCCCCCTCGCGTTTGACGGGGAATAGAGCGTGGCGGTATATGAGTTTCAGCGGAAAGGTTTGCAACAAGGTGAGGTCGACGTTGGCTTCGCGAAGATCGATGAAATCCAGTCCGAATTCTTCGGCTACAACCTTGAGCGCGTCCTCTTCTTTGGCAAAACCGGCTTTGATAATGCTTTCCAGGATCCCGCCACCGTTGGCGGTAGCGCGGGATTGCTGAAGTTGTTCTCGGTTGATCAAACCGCGACGTAGTAGGATTTCGCCAGCTTCTGTAATCATGGTCGACATGGATTCTATTATTGGATGTGTAGCTGAGCGCTGCCCCGCTCAGTTGTGTGTAGGTGAGCGAAGCCCTCGCTCAGTTGTGTGTATTGCATCAACCAGAATCGTAACAGGGAAAAACAAGCGAAGGGCCTTGCTCGTTTACGCAATCGTTAGCGACCACCTCTGCCGCCGCCTTGACCGCCGCCGCCTTGACCGCCGCCGCGATTACCGCCGCCGCCTTGACCGCCACCGCCAAAACCGCCACGGTTACCGCCACCGCCTTGCCCAAATCCACCGGCGCCAGCGCCGCCGAAACCGCCAGCCCCTCCACCAAATCCGCCGGGGAAGCCACCAGCCCCGCCGGCCCCGCCGGCTCGATTTCGGAACTGCTGAAAGAAGTCAGCCGGATTGGTGGCTCCAGCACCCATACCACCTGGAGTCTGGTTCGTCGTCGCTGTTGAAGTGCTCGTTTTCACACTCGTCCCGAACGCAGATTTCAATGCGTTTTGCATGGTCGTTGCATTCACTTCGGCCGGAATAGGCACAACGATAAAATTGCTCTCATCGTCCTCAGAGGCTTTGTCCATCTCTTTGACAAAAGTCTCAACTTCTTTGAACAGCATGGGCGATGCTACAACGATTAGAGCGTTGTTCTTTTTGTCTGCACTGACCGTCATCGTCAGTTCTTTTAACTCGCTTTTGGCGCCCGCTCCTCCCCCTCCACCACCGCGCCTTCCGCCACCGCCGATGAGTGCTAGGAATTCTTGTGGAGAGGGCTGGGCCTGACCTCCCGCTCCCGGAGCCGATGCAATTCGGTCCGCAAATACTTGCTTGACGAGGGCTTCCACGTCGGCAACGGCGACATTGTTAATAAAAATAGTTTTTGGTACACCTCGTGTTAGGTTGTCGATGCCGCTGTCCGGAATGTCGATCAATTCGATCAGCTCTTCCACCATTTGCATGTCGGAACCGTTAGCCTGAATCCAAATTGCATTGAGCCGCGGATCTGCGGTCATCACCACAGTGCCTGTTGCAGCAGCGCCTGTCACCCCAGCGCTTGCGCTAGAACTGCTTCCGCCGCCGCCTCCACCCCCGAACATACCGCCGAGGAATCCACCGCCCCCCAAAACACTAGAAGCCACCTCGCCAAGGAGTCCGCCTCCCCCGCCGCTTCCGCCGGTAGCCGCTTCGCCAGCAATAATGCTCTTAATCAATTCGACTGCGGCCGCGGCTTTGATGTGCTTTAAAACGCGGATCGTCGGATCGGTCGGGGCGTTCTTCATCTGTTCCTGCACCAGTTGCAAGTACTGATTGAATTCCTTAAGCGCAGCTGGGTTATCGCTGGTGACGATCAAACCATTCGGTCCACGTCGAATCACGATGTCATTGAAAGCGTTCGTTGGAAAAGGAGAAGCGGGGACTTGAGTCGATGCCCCCTGGACTTGATTCGGACTATCGTCCCCCGAAGCCATTACGAATTTCGCGAATGGATTGGTCCGATTGTGCGATGTACTTCGTGCATCTTTGGGTTGCAAATTATTCTTGTTTTTGGGTTCATCAGGGGGTAGGACGATTCGAAATCGAGAATTGCTTTTCTTGGCTTCCATGAGCAATTGGATTTGTTCCAGTATGCGATCAGCAGCTCTGCCTTTGATGGGCACCATCAGCAGTCCATCGATCATTGACTCTGCGGCAGGGCTAGAAGCTTCCACCGTCGTCAACAGTTTTCGAATTTGCTCGACTTCTTGCTCGGTCCCCTTCACCAAAATCGATTTCGACGCCGTATCGGGGTAGAAAATCGGGCCTTTTACCGTTGTCGCATCCTTGGCTTGCTTTCCAAAGAATTTTTCCAAAGTCAGCATGGCCGTTTGCGTATCGAGCTTCACCAAGGGAATGCTTTGGAAATCGCTGTTCTGACCCGCCAGTTCCGCGATGATCTTGTCAATCTTTTCATGGTCCGACTTGATCGCGTCCGCGATGATATTGTTGGTCTTCGGATCCATCGACAACTTCATGTTGGTCTGGCCCGCAAACGTCGACTGGAGCACATCCATCGTTGTGGTTGGGTCCGAACCGAGAAGCCGGTGCGACTTGAAATAGGGTGGATCGACCAAAATCGTTGTGGCTGCTTCTCCGCTAGGCTTCACATCGACTTGCGTGGCAATGTCCCGCAACTTTTGAAGTTTGTCTGCGGATCCGGTGGCGTAGATTGTGTTGCCGAAAGTATCTGTCGAAAGACTGAGGTCTTCCGACGTATTGATTCCATCCTTGAGCCCCACCAATGGTCTGGCGATGGCCAACAATTCGTCTGCACTGAGGTGTTTCAATGGAATGGTCATAATCTTGGCTGATCGAGCCCCGTCTGGCTTTTCCGAACGTTCAATCAAGTCTCTAACGATACGCAGTTTGCCACCGGTCTCGCACACCAATACCTGACTAGCCGTTGGCAATGAAACTACCGAACCTTGCGGTCCGATCAGCAACTTAACTTCCTTTTCAATTTCTTCCACGGTCGATCGCTCCAATGCGAAAACGCACTTGAGGATTTCGTATTCGCCACGCTTGTTCAATTCCTCTGTCGTAACCAATTCCGCTAGCTCGCGGATAAGGCCTCGAGTGATTTCCGCAGACTCACCACTCCCCAAATCGAAGCTCATAAGGACCCGCTGTTTTTTGACCAGCGTGAAACCCTTGCCGAGCAGTACCCCATTCATGACGTCCATCGTCTCGGCTAAGGTGTATCGACGGTACGGATCGCGGTACGTGAAAGTTCCCGTAGGATACGAATCGACTTGCAAGCTCAATTCCGCTTGGGAAGCCAGCCAAGTGAGCACTTCCTTCCAAGGGGTAGCGTTAAAGACAATGGTCAGCCCGTCTTCTGGGCCGATCATTTTCGGCAGTGGCTTTGCCGCGATATCCGAGGGCGAAGGGGAGGGCGACTGCGGATTCTGAGCAGCTACGTTTTCCGTCGATTCGACAATCTCGGTCTTGCCAACCAGGGTCTGCCACATGTTCTTTTGGGAATCGTCCAACACCGCGACAATGCGAGTATTGATTTCGGCAGTCGCCTTCTCTCGCCCCATTTCACGAATGAGAATCGATTTCCCCTCAAGCACGTTTTTGATTTTGGCGAGTTGTTCCTCGCTGACGCCCATCAATTTTGCAACTTCGGGTTCCGTAAGAGCCGCCGGCCCCAATTTTTTGAGACGCCACATTTCGGCTTTTGACTGTTGGGCCTCGGTCAGCAGGGCAAGTCCTTGACGTTCAATCAAACGGATGTTTTCCGTTACTTTGGCCTGTTTTTCAGCGGAAGGCAAACGCCGAATTTCGCTGGCAAAGGTCAATGCCTGACTTTCATGCTGCTTGATCAAGGCCTCCAACCGATCCAATTGGTCCTGCGTTAGGCCGAGTTCCGCCGCATTCCCAGGCTCCGTAATGGTAGCCAGAACACCCACAATGTCCGGGTTTCCGGATGCGTCTAGATAGCCTGTGCCCGAAGCAACGAAAGCGGAAAAAGATAAAAGACTGGTTTTGAGAAGGTTTCTGATTTGCATGGGAAATGCTGGGGTTGGATCGCTTTTTGCGAATTGTGGTCAAATTGCCATCGAATTGACTCTAGTTGATCGACAACAGTTGGCTAGACTCGAACTGCCACCGAGCGACAATTAGTTCGGCTTCTCAAAGGAAAACTTGTTTTTGAGACCGATTGTACGGAGGTTTTTGCTATTCTAGCCCTCCCTCTAACCCTCACGAGCCATAAAGGTTCCGGTTGCTGAAAGTGATGTAACAATTACTGGGAATGGCACCCAAGAACAGGCAACGCTGTGAAGCATTTCCGTCCGATCGGAACTTGCCTCCGACGGACGCCGTTTTGGCGTACTATAAGTGTGGTTCAAGCCTAATTTACCGCACTCCGCTCCCGCCTCGACCGCCTTAGGCGGTCGAGGCGGGAGCGGAGTGCGGCGGTTAGCGGGCATTTCGTAGGACGCCAAAACTAGGTTGAGGGGAGGCAAGCTCCCGCTTAACCTAGGTGCCAGGCACCTACCTGAATTCGCGGCTTACTGCGCGGGGTTAAACGACAACCTACAGCCGCGACTGGTTGGGTGAAAACAATCGTGTTACTCTACGGAGATTCGATCCACCTGTCTCACAACGAAAAACTTATGCCGTCCGCTGCATTGCCAAAACTGCCAAAATTGTCGAACTCCGAGCCCCCTGCAATCCGCTGTCCCACCTCGATCCAGTACGTTTTGTTAGTCGCGTTCCTGATCCACTTCTTGGGAGTTTTAGCGGAGCCTCTCCGATTCTTTTCTCGTAGCGAAATCCGAACCGCACCGGAATTCGCATGGCTCTCTGATACGATGAAACCCTATTCGCAGTGGCTGTACCTAAATCATGGATACTTCTTTTTTGCACCTAATCCTGGTCCTGGGCACTTGATTCAATGCACGCTTTCAACCACTGCCTCGGACGAATCCTCAGATAAGGAACCTGGCCAAGTTCTCCTTCTACCCGATCGAAACGAACATTGGCCGCGATTGCTTTACCACCGGTATTTCATGCTCTCGGAATTCTACACCAGCCGTTACGCTCCCGAGCAGGTCACTCAAGACCTGAAGAAGGACTTGGAATTCATGCAGACTTGGGCCTCGGATAAAGAACTTTACGACCAGATCCGAACTTCGATTACTAGTAGCATCAAGCATACGCTAGGAAAAGAGACAGTCGAACTGAGACGCGTAGAACGCCTACTCCCGGACTCGCAACAAGTCCTCAAGGAGGGTTGGAGTTTGAACGACCCTCGACTGACCAGCTTGCTCCCAGAAACCATGATCGAGACGACGGTCGTTGAACCGATAGACGGGCTTCCCAATAAGGCCGGCGCGGGAGCCTCGCGATGAATCCTTCCACAATGGAGAAGCTCAGGCCCGAAACGGCTTCAACCGAAGGATCTTTTCTAATCGCATGTCAGGATTTCTTCTTTCGACCAAGTGCTGCCCACACGTTGGCGGTAATGCGAATCGCAACCGGTTCGATGATCGCTTATATCCATTTGGTTTGGATGCTGAATCTGGTTTCGTTCATGGGTCCGTTCGCCTTGATCAACAATGCAACTTGGAAAGGGCTACACAACGGACCTGTTCCCGACTTCAAATGGACGTATCTGTCCCAGACGGAGTCGATGTCGGTGATCTGGTTCCATGAGATACTCGCCTGCGTCGCAGGACTGGTGCTCGCTGTAGGCTGTTTCACACGGACCTTTAGCGTTTTGGCCTGGTTCACGACCCTCATGACAGCCCATCGAATGACTGGGATGCTGTTCGGTTTGGACCAAATCACACTAATGCTTGCCATGTATCTCTGCATAGGCAGGCCAGGCAGTGTTTGGAGCGTCGATAGTTGGCTACACCAAAGATTCCAGAATGCCTACAGAAAACACGCCTGGCTCCGGATCGGGTCCGGGTTACCCGCAATGGAATGTGGACAAGCAATGCCAGCGTGTTGGTCGAATAACTTCGCGACTCGCTTGATACAATTGCATTTGTGTGTCATCTATCTTTTTGGTGGCCTTGGTAAATTGCGTGGTGAGATGTGGTGGGATGGGAGCGCTATGTGGTATTCGATTGCATCCTACGAATACCAGTCGATGGATATGACTTGGACCGGGCATTTCGCAGTTCTTTCTTCGATTGCCACCCATTTAACCTTGTTTTGGGAGGTCAGTTATTGCGCCATGATTTGGCCGAGGTGGACACGGCCATGGACCCTTGGGGTGGCGTTGATGGTGCATGGTGGTATCGCTCTATTCCTGGGAATGATTACCTTTGGCCTTATGATGATCGTAGCGAACTTTGCATTTGCTCCTCCGAGCCTACTGCAGCGTTTAGGCGAGCGGCGACGTGAAAACTACTAATCACAACCCGATCCGTAAGTGAGGGACCTGTGAAATTATCTCTCGCTTCAATCGTTTGGAAAAAACGGGAGAGCGAGGCTCCTGCCGAGCTGACGACGCCATGGTTCGGTAGAAGCCTCAACGCCTAACCCCACCGATCGATGAATTGACAGGATGAAATCACCATGAACATATCTACAGGCGTAAAGCAAAAATCATGGTTTGGCTTTGCCTGGCGATGGGGAAAGCGGGTATGCGGGCTTTTGATCGCGGGCATCGTTTGTTTCGCGGCTGCAGCCTGGATCCTTGGGAACACACCTGTCAATCAAGCGTTTCGGCATGCGGATGCCAAGACGGGGATTGACATACTGATCATCAACAACGGCGTTCACGTTGATCTTGTCTTGCCGATAGATGAGCCAGAATTCCGATGGCTTGATCGATTTCAAACGACCGACTTTCGAACCTTTGATGCGCGAAACCGCTATGCCATCTTTGGTTGGGGAAATCGCCAGTTCTACATGGAGACGGAGACCTGGGATGATCTCAAAATTTCGAACGTCTTGTATGCCTTTGCCGGTCTTGGCGAGACTGTGGTTCATGTCGATTTGTGTGCCGACCTGTCCTGGTTTTCCAAAAGCTCTCGAAAGATCCGACTTTCGCCAGAGCAATACAAGCGCCTTTGCGATTACCTCATGTCCTCCTTCAAAACCAGGCCGGATGGTACCTTGATTCCAGTTCCGAATCGCCATTACAGCAACTCGGATGCGTTTTACGAAGGGACAGGTCACTACCACCTTTTTCGAACGTGCAACGTTTGGACCGGAGCTGGATTGGCCAAGTCGGGGGTCCGCGTGGGGTATTGGACGTTAACTCCAGGCTTGCTATTCGCGTGTTTGCCTGACCCACCGCCTGAAGTTGGTCAATGAGACCTGCAAATTACTTTGGAATCGGCAAGCAGGTCGCCGAATTTTGTGTAATTAACTCTTACTCCGTCGTCGAGGTCCAGGCTGAGCTTGAGCTGAGGATTGGCACGACTGGTTTTGATAGACAATTCCCAAACCGAAGCAACGCTTAGAAACAAGAGGTTAGCGGGATCACAAAACACAGTTTTGGCGTTGGTGCTGAGATTGGGATTGCCGTCTACAAGCCAAAGGAACGCATGTGTGTCGAGGAGCAGTTTCATTCCATGTAATCCTTCATCTCGTCGAGCGGCTCGTCAAAGTCAGGGGCCATGTAAAGAATGCTTCCTTTACCGAGTCCCGGCAGCGGGCGTTTGGCCGGTTGTTCGGATTCACTTCGCAACCGGGCGACCGTCTGATGATTTTCGGTGATGATGATTTCATCACCGGGGGCCAATTGATGGACAAGCTCCTTCAACTTCGCTTGTGCTTCTTCTATCGTGATGGTTATCGACATACTTTTCTCCTTGGTTTTGAACCACGTAACACACGGAAGACACGAAAACAGCTTCCGTAGTTCGATTCCAGTTTTTTTTCGTGTTTTTCGTGGTTGGTCCTCGATCCGAGCGGCGATTAGGCCATTCCGAGTTGGTGCTTTTACGATAGCTTGCGTCAGTATAACTGACAGAGGAAACCGAATCGTTTGGTCTTAATCGGTTAAAATTGCGAAGCCCCCTGTTCTTCCCCCGTGTTTTCGTTGGTGGCCTTGTCTCTTCATCACGATAAACATGCCGCACGAAAAAGGCGGTATCATAGTACAAAGTGAAAGCCTAGCTCGACCAGGCTCAGATGACAGCCTTTTCAATCAATAACCATAAACCTTTAGGAGATGCACGATGGGCGATAAGATCACGTTGCGCAGCCTATTTTTCATAACCGCGTTGACTGCCATTCTGCTTTTGGTTGTGCGGCTGGCGATTCTCAATCAAGGACAAAACGTCTGGGCAGCCATCGCGCTGATGGTGCTCATCCCTGTTGTCACGTTCGGCTTGTTTGGCGTCGCCTTTGTCGTGCTGCTCCCCTTTGGTATCATCGCGGCCATGGCTAGAGAATCGGTGGCACCAGGGACCAGTCCATTTGCCGAAGATCGATTGCCTGACAAACAAATCGATGTTCTCGATCCTGAACGGGCTAACTAGCAATAGGACTTTACTATGGTTGATAGCAACGTTCATTCTGCCACCGAGCCGATGATCGAACTGCGACGGATCCACCGGTTCTTTGGGAGCACCAAAGCGGTCAATGACGTTTCATTCGAAGTGTATCGCGGGCAAGTCTTCGGTTTCATTGGCCCGAACGGAGCGGGCAAGACAACGAGCATGCGCATCTTGTCCACGCTCGAACTACCAAGCTACGGCGATGCTTTTGTCGACGGTTTTTCCGTCATCAACGACCCAGACTTGGTGCGTCGCCGTCTCGGTTTCATGCCCGATGGATTCTCGATGTATCAGAACATGAACTGCGTTGAGTACCTGGACTTTTTTGCAAGGTCGTACGGCCTTTTGGGCAAAGACCGCATCGCCGCGCTTCGACGCACGCTTAGCTTCACCGGGCTCGACAAAATTGCTTCCAAACCGATCACGGGCTTGTCGAAAGGGATGCGGCAACGGCTTTGCCTGGGACGATCCATGATCCATTCTCCTGCCGTGCTGATCTTGGATGAACCCGCCAATGGTTTGGATCCACGCGCTCGCATCGAACTGCGACAGATGATCCAACAATTGGCCGTCGAGGGGACGACGATTTTGGTGTCATCCCATATCCTCACCGAATTGGCAGAGATGTGTGATCAAGTTGGGATCATCGAGCGAGGCCGTTTGCTCGCGGTGGGGAGTGTGGCCGATATCCGACGCTCAATCCAAGGTGCATTGCGAGTGCAAATGACGGCCCTCGAACGCGAATCGCAGCTGCAACTATGGCTCATCGAACAGGTTGGAGTCTCCAATGTTACGCGAACCGACAATACCCTGTCGATGGAACTAGTCGGCGGTCCCTCCGAGCAAGTCGCATTGCTCAAGGCTATCGTCCATGCGGACTTCTCAATCCTGGAATTCGCGGCTCATCGCGAAACGCTTGAGGACGTGTTCATGAAGGTTACCACCGGAGCCGTTCAATGACGTCGATTACTACCGAGGCGACTGAGACTCCCTTGACGCCAAGTCCAGCGCGAGCCCCCGAACAGCGCGAACATGCGTCCGCCATTCAACAACTCGTCGAGGGGGAAACCGCCTGGGACAAACGTCTCATTGCATGGAGCGATTGGGTCAACCCGATTCTGGTTAAAGAGACTCGCCAAGCCCTCAAAAGCCGGCAATTTTCCTGGACCTTGATGCTATTGACGATTGTCATCCTGGCATGGTCGGTTTTGGCAATAGTGGGCATGATCCCCAGCATCTACTACAATTCGAGCGGTGCTGGGATGCTAATCGGGTATGCAATTATCTTGATCGTACCTGCCTTGATAGTTATTCCTCAATCTACGTTTCGCTCCATGGCGTCGGAGCTTGAGGATGGTACATTTGAGACACTTTCCCTGTCAACTCTGTCACCAAGGCACATCCTGATTGGCAAGCTGAGCGTCGCCGCACTTCAGCTGATCGTTTATTTGTCAGTCATAGCGCCTTGCATTGCGTTAACCTACCTTTTGCGAGGCATCACGCTGGAAGTCATTGGGATGACCATATCGATCATCGCGTCCTGCAGTTTGGCGCTTTCCGCGATAGCGATTTCGGTTGCTTCCTTCTCTCGTACGCGAATGCAGCAAGTGTTTTTCTCAATTATTTTATTAGCCGGGCAAGTCTTCTGCTCGTTCTGGACCGGTGCTATTTTGATCGGATTGGTGACAACGGGTGGGTATGGGGTGGAACGATGGATTGCGTTTGGAGTGTTTTTGTTAGCCGTGATATTGTACGGATGGTTGCTTTTGCGATGTGGGGCATGTGCGATCGGTTTTAGCAGCGACAACCGCTCAACCCCGATTCGAATCCCGCTTCTCGTTATCGGGTTGCTCATGTGCATGTTGGAAGGATTCATGATCGTGGCGTATGGAAATGACTCAACGGCAGGAGTAGGTATGAATTTCATGCAGGAAATGATTGCCGTGGCAGTTACGTCACTTTTCATCCACTGGGGAGTTGCCGGGAGCATCATCATGGGTGAGCGAGGGACCATTCCTGCTCGCGCACGTCGGTCTTTGCCAAGTTCATTGCTCGGACGGGTCTTTTTGACTTGGCTCAATCCAGGAGCCGGTCCTGGTTACATCTTTGTCCTACTCAGTTTCATAGGTTCCGCCTTTACGCTGGTCTTCGCGCCGCTGATGTTGCTCCCGTCTAACCAACGCAACATTCAAATTCCTTTGGTGATATACGTTTCCGCCATGACTTGCTATTTGGCTCTTTACCTTGGTATGGCACGACTGATCTGCATGGTATTCCTGAGAAAGCTTCTGTTCGGGCGTCTGATCATCTCCTTTGCATTGACCTTGGTCATGATCGTTATGGCCGTTATCGTGACCTGTTCCTTGAGTTTGGCAGCCAACGATTATCAAACACTGACGTTTGATTGGTATTGCTTTCCTAACTTTTTCTGGACATTGGCCGAGCTGTTTCCAGACCGGTCTTCCAGCTGGAGCAAACCCGAAGAGGTCGTGGCCTTCATCGCTCTCTTGCTCAGTTCCTTAACGGTTGCCCTCATAAACATCATATTCACTGCCAAAGACGTCGTATTGCTTCGTATTGAAACGCCTGAACGCGTGAAAGAAGAACGCAAAAGAGAGCGAGCAAAGCATGGCCATGAGAATGCTGAAGTCGAAGATCCAGATCCGATCTTCGGTTAACGTTGCGACGTCTCTCCGAGACGTCGGTCAGCGATTTACATCGCTCCAAAACGCTATTTTGAAGATATCTCTGAAGATATTTTGAAGATATCTCTGAATAGGAGAACTCGTGCTTCGCCAGCGCTAAAAATGAGGGTTGGCCTGGGTTGGCCCGTAGCGAAAGTCGTCAAGACTTTCGGCGATTTGCTGGGTGATCTGAATCTCTTGGCGAGTTTCCCTAGGTTTAAGGATTGACGAAGCTCTAAGTGAGTTGGAGACGTTGCGGACTTGCGTCTCGGAGAGACGCAACTACGTCATTTGCCTCGCTTGATCGCCTCCACCACAGCGACGCCCATGTCGGCTGGGGACTGTGCGACCACGATCCCTGCGGCTTCCAAGGCAGAGACTTTCTCGGCTGCAGTTCCTTTGCCGCCAGTAATGATCGCACCCGCATGGCCCATGCGTTTACCTGGTGGGGCAGTGCGACCAGCGATGAAAGCTGCGACCGGTTTGGTAACGTGGCTCTTTACATAAGCAGCCGCTTGTTCCTCCGCATCCCCTCCGATTTCTCCGATCATGAGGATGACTTCGGTTTGATCGTCTTTTTGGAATCGTTCGAAAAGATCGATATACGAAGTCCCAACTATTGGATCACCCCCCAGTCCGACACACGTGGACTGCCCCAGATTGAGGCTGCTCGTTTGCCAAACTGCTTCGTAAGTCAACGTGCCGCTTCGGGACATGATGCCAACTTTGCCAACGTTATGAATGTAGCCTGGCATAATCCCGATCTTGCATTCACCCGGGGTGATAACGCCAGGGCAATTGGGCCCGATCAAGATCGAATTGCTGCGACGAACACGATCGTAGACATGGACCATGTCGATGACTGGCACCCCTTCGGTGATCGCGCAAATCACTCCGATTCCCGCATCGATGGCTTCGAGAATCGCGTCGGCGGTGAAAGCTGGCGGCACGAAGATCATGGATGCGTTAGCGCCGGTTTGCATGACCGCTTCCTCGACAGTGTCGAAGACAGGCAGTCCCTCAACGGTTTCGCCTGACTTTCCTGGCGTAACACCGCCGACCATCTTGGTGCCGTACTCTTTACAGCCTTTGGTGTGGAATGCTCCGGCTTTACCTGTGATGCCCTGGCAGATGACTCGCGTTTCGCGATTTACAAGAATACTCATAGTTTATTGGTTCTGGGATCTTTGGAGTTAAGTTGGTTGCGATTGGAATTTTAGATCGAGGCACTAAGCGATCGATGCAACTACTTTTTTCGCGGCATCCGTCAAGTCGTCGGCAGAGATGATGGCCAGTCCACTGTCCTTGAGCATTTTCTTGCCCTCGACGACTTCGGTTCCTTCAAGCCGTACGACCAGTGGCACCGTGAACCCCACTTCTTTGGAGGCTTCGATGATCGCTTGAGCGATGGTGGTGCATCGGGCAATACCGCCGAAAATATTGACGAGAATGGCTTTTACATTCGGGTCGGACAAGATGATTCGGAACGCTTCGGTGACTTGTTGTGTGTTCGCACCACCGCCGACGTCGAGGAAATTCGCGGGTGCACCACCATGATGTTTGATGATGTCCATGGTCGCCATCGCCAAACCCGCGCCATTGACGAGGCAGCCGATGTTGCCTTCTAGCTTGACGTAACTGAGTCCGGTGTTTCCGGCGCGGATTTCAGCGGGCTCCTCTTCGTTGATGTCTCGCAATTCTTTCAAATCTGGGTGCCGAAACAGAGCGTTGTCGTCAAACGTAATCTTGGCGTCGAGCGCGATCATCTTGTTGTCTTCGGTGATGACCAGCGGATTGATCTCAGCCATTGAGCAATCGAGATCGACGAAGAGTTTGCAAATCTTTTTCATGAAAAAGTCGGCGCTTTTGGCTGCATCACCTGAGATGCCGAGTTTTTTGCAAAGCTTGCGCACTTGAAAGCCTTGTAAACCATAGGCTGGATCAAAAGATTCTTTTAGGATCTTTTCTGGCGTATCATGCGCTACTTTCTCAATCTCAACTCCACCTTCACTGCTGACCATTAAGAGTGGCATTTGACTACCACGATCGACAACAACGGCCAAATACAACTCGCGAGCGATCTTGCACCCCTGTTCGACAAAGACTTGATTGACTTTGCTGCCTGCAGGCCCGGTTTGCACGGTAACCAAGCGATTGTTTAGGAGGTTTCTGGCAACGGTAGCTGCCTCGTCTCCGCTCTTGACCAGTTGTACACCGCGTTGCGAGGGGACTTCGATAACGGTCCCTTTGCCTCGTCCGCCGGCGTGCAATTGCGCTTTTACAACCGCGATCGGGCCGCCAAGCTTTTCGAAGGCCGCTTTGGCTTCTTCGGGGGTTTTTGCAACAAAACCTTGCAATACAGGCACTTGAGCTTTGCGGAAGAGTTCTTTTGCTTGGTATTCGTGGATTTTCATCAGTGATTTCTCGTTGGTGACAACACCGGTCTTGTTCAACTCTACCGGCGAAAAATGGCAAGCGAAATGATTGGCTATTCTGTGTTTCTGTCAAGGACCAAGATCTTGGGTAAGCGGCCGATTGAAAACGACCTGCCAGTCTTGTTACGTTCCGATGCCGATGAGCTACAATGCTGGTCGAAGTGCATGTTTGAGAATTTCTCAATTTGACCTTGATTGTTTCGTGCTTGTTCCGCTCCTTTCTTTAGGCCAGCACCATGACGCCGTGGAAGAATAACCCGCAATGGGACCTTCTCGTTGAAGATACTTACGCAGAAGCCTTCAAAAGCATTTACGCGTCGGTCTTGGTCACGGCGCGCGATCAAAAATGGCTGCTGGCCGCATGCCAAGCAGCAACCGGCCATGCGAGCAGTACGATCCTATGCGACTGCGAAGCAGGCATTGAGCAGGTTTTGGACGGCAAATCACCCGGCCAAGAAACGCCGGACGGTCGCGTCGGGGCGATTCTCCAGTTTCATGTCCCGCGTTTTCGCAAAGACCGAGTGGTTCATTTAGAAAAAGTACTTTTGGCTCGATTGAGCCAAAATGTGTTAACTTGTCCAACAACTCGATGTTTCAACCTTCTCGATTCGGACCCCTATTTCAAACTTGGACGCAAGATTGCCTTCTTTGGAGACGGGTATCAAACACGAACGGAAATGTTTGGCCACAAAGGTTGGACCATTCCGACTTTGGGGGGAGAGTTTTTTCTAACGCGACGCTTTGGCTACGCGGATGGCATCATGGGTGGAAACCTTTGGTTTTTGGCTTACTCCGAGGACGCCGCTATCGAGGCTGCCGAACGCGCAGCCATTGCTGCAGATGCCATGCCAGGTGTAATCACTACATTCCCCGGCGGAGTTGCAGCCAGCGCGAGCAAAGCCGGCAGCAGTTACAAGTTTCTAATCGCCAGCACGTATGCAGAATATTGCCCTATGCTCAAGGCGAAACTGGGAGACAAATCGTTGGTTCCCGATGGCGTGGTCTCTATCATGGAGATCATCATCAACGGTTCGGACCTGGAGAAGGTAGCTCAGGCAACCTTCGCAGCCATCGATGCCGCATTGCCTGTAAAAGGTCTTCAAAGGATTCGAGCTGGTAATTATGGCGGTAGGTTGGGAAAGTCTTTTGTCTATCTTCACCCTGACAAACATCCATTGACGTAAGGAATGAATTTCGACGATGCCAATAGACTCACTATGCGCTGGATGTGGCAATACGTTACGAGTTAACGACGAATTTGTTGGCCGCAAAGCCCGGTGTCCAATGTGCGGCCTAGTGTACGTGGTGGGTGGCAACGATGGCCAACCAGCCGACGTACCATCAACCGCACCAGATCCGTTCACAACCGAAACGACTTACGCTCCCCAAACCGAGGCTAGCTTGCCAACGTTGGAGCCGTCCATGGCGAGCCCCACCCCAGCACCTGTAACCAAGTTCTTTGTACGCACTCCCAACACCATGGTTTACGGTCCTTCGGATACCGAAACGGTTCTCGATTGGATCAAGCAAGGGCGGCTCGACGATACTTGTCATATCCGAGAAGAAAACTCGGAACAATGGTTGGGGTTGGCTGCTTGGCGATTCCAGTTACGCAAATTGCAGAATCCTTTGGTCAGTCCGGTGAATCCTGGGGCAAGTCTATTTGGTGCTGCGCCGATTTCTACCGTTCAGTCTGCCGGCTACCAGAAATCTGGCAATGGCATGGTGGTGTTTGTTCTCGGATTGGTTAGCTGGATCCTATGCCCAACGGCAGTGGGTGCACTGATTTGCGCTATTCTGGCGATCCTTTTTGCCACGATGGAATTGGGCAAAATCCGCAATGGTCAAAGTCCAAGCAAAGAAAAAATGCTCGTTTGGATTGGGTTGTGGCTAGGTATTGCCAACCTAGTTGCGTGGGCAATGTTGATTGTAGGTATCATCATCGTGGCTGCGACTACCAACTAGGATCTCTCCCATCGCCAGCCACGCTGCCGAAAAGCTTGCGACACCAAAAAGGTTGAAACAAAACTAGCAGTTGCAACGTGCAACGACACATCCCATAAATTCCAAAAACGGCAGAACCAATCTCCTCTGACAAAGTAATAGAGCACGTCGAACAGGAGGCAAGAAAACGACGCCGATGAAAGGAAAACACCGACCCAGAATAGATTTCGGTTTTTCGCCAAAGACAAACACCAAGCCAAGGCTGGGGATAGAGAGACTACCAAGATATTGAACCAGGGGAGGTACGCCTTTTCGATCTTCATCAGATCCGGAACGATCAAACGAAGCGGTGCAAACAACAACGCAAAGACGGCTACCAGAATGAACAATTCTTTCAAGGAGTTTCTGAACTCTTTCGCGCTCAATAAATCCGAATTCTGGCGCAATCGGTAGCCACAGATTCTTATCAAGATGCAAATCGTGAAAACGGGGATGAGGATAACCAATGCGGAAAGCAACCCGTTTGATGCTGTTGCTAAATGATTGGCGAACACAGCCACAAGCACGGCAGCAAGGGTTGCTAGGCACAAGAGCAAAGGCAAAGTGCGGCGCACGATTCTCTGTTGACCGCTCAACAGCCAAACACAAGCAACAAACATCAACGCCAGAAAAATGCCCTGATTGAGATGGCATGGATATCGGTCGATGTCGAGGGGATCGCCCACGAGAGCGAATCGACCCGAGAGCGTTACCATCGGCAAACCGCTTATCCATGCAATGTCCCCCCAGACCCAACCGCTCGATGCATTGGCTGTTCTTAACCAAATGATGCTCCAGGCCAAGTAACCCAGCACTGCAAACAACAGCAACGGGAAAACCCACCAGTAGGGCCGGCGAATCATGATGGTTTCTCCAGTTCTTGCTGAGACGGTGCGGAACGTATATCCCCATCGAGGCGAACAAAAGATAATCGTTTCATTGTCGAGGAAATTGACGTACGAGAATTCTGGTCCCCATCCAAACCTCGACAGTTCCATTTTCGAGTCGCTTTCCGTAACAACCCATTCACTCCCCTGCCATAGAAGAAGACTCTTGTCTGGCGATTCCAAGTAGATACGGTTGGCCCCGTATGGGTGGTTCAACCAGCGAAGCGTTTGTAAAGAATAGGTAAGACTTTTGTTGGGAATCGTTAACCATCCTTCATAGATATAAAATACATCGGTAGTTAGGTCTAGTTCGCTGGGCAGCGACGGATTCGAATTCAAGCTACCATCCACGGCCGATCGGAACTCGAAGCGACGTGTTGCCGGATTTACGGTCACTATTTGGTCCCCCAGCTGCGAGAAACTGTAATTGCCAAATGGAGCTGCAATCCAGGAATTGACAAGACCAGGAACGCCCTCATCATTGATCCCAAAAAGCTCAATGCCTAGTTGGGGTAGAAGTGTTATCGGGTCGGGCGGGAACTTCTTGTTCACACAGATAAAGTTGTTCGTGTTCCCGATCGTCGGCAGTTTCAAGGTATTGCTATCAACGCCTTTTGTTGGATATTCGATGGGAGTCGTGTCGGATGAATGCAAGTCCGAAACGTGCAAGGTGTCTTTGGTTGCATACACCGCAAATCGCTTGCTAACGACACTGGGATATTTCCCATTTGGAAAATCGAATTCAAGTTGACTATCAACGTTATGAGTTGTTGGATTCAAGATCGACAATTTCCATCGTCGGAACAGCTCCCCGTCCTTGCTCTTGGTTTCGTTCAAGTATCGCAGCAAAAACTCCTCGCCAGGCCGCGAGAAAGGTTTTGGATCGGCGAACAGTCGACCAGAACTTGGGTCAAAAGTAAGGGTCTGATGCCAGTCGCCTTGATTGCCATCAAGCTGAATGGTAAGCGTTCTGTTCTGTAGCGAGGCAGCCACATTCCGAGAACATGACAAACCGAAATTCGTAATCGGAACATAGAAAATCAAGATGTACCAAACTGCGAGGATCGGGAGAAGCCAGAAAACAAGCAGCCAACGCCGCTTAAGAAATTGCGATTCCGATTCTGACGCAGTTCGACTGTTCATGGCCTTTACAAACCGCAACCGGCCACGGTTGTCCATTCTCGGACAGACCACTTGAGAACAAGACCGTTGTGCACGTAAGGGTCGTTCAGTGCAAAGGCTTCTGCCGCTTCGCGGCTTTTACCTCGGAAGAGCAGGATGGCTTTGTCGACTGGATCCGCTAACGCACCGCCCAAGACCAGTTCGCCGCGTTCTGCCGCTTGTTCTGCTAACGCAAGATGCTGTTGTCTAAAGGGTGTTCGCCTCGCGACATAATCGTCAACTACTTCGTAGATGAGCAAAAAGTGTTTGTCCATCTCCCTGTCGTTCTTTCGTGTGGTTCGTGGTTCGACTCAAACTTTGTCGCCTTTTGCTCCGCAAAAGTGCGAATTATGAACACACTTTCGCGGAGCGAAAGGCGACAATAAATACAATCACCACAGGCGGAGCGTCGGAGCCACTCTAATGATTTCGCACTTCTCCCAGACCGCCGAAGCGTCGGTCCCGTTGATTGTAGTCCGCGATGGCTTGAATGAGATCGTCTTTGTCAAACTCAGGCCATGCTTTGTCGGTAATCCAAAGTTCACTGTAACTGATTTGCCAGAGCAAGTAGTTGCTGATTCGCATCTCGCCACTGGTCCGTATCAATAAATCTGGGTCTGGCATTCCAGCCGTGTAGAGATGGCTGGCTATCAACGTCTCGTCGATGGCTGCCGGATCGACCGCACCGACTTGCACCATGCTCGCAATACTTCGAACGGCATCGACGATTTCCTGCCTTGAACCGTAATTAATGGCCAAGCACAATGTTAGGGACTTTCCGTTTTTGCTAAGCTCTACCGACCGATCCATTTCCGTTTGCACTTCGTCCGGGATCCCTTCTCGTCGCCCGATAATGGTCAGTCGAATATCGTTCTTGATGAGGGTTGGTCGTTCTTGAATGAGGTAGGTTTTCAACAGGCTCATCAAAAAACTCAGCTCTTCTTTTGGACGCTTCCAATTCTCGTTGGAAAAACAATAGAGCGTCAAATTAGAAACTCCAAGTTCACGACACGCTTCGGAGATGCGACGGACGGTGTTGGCACCTCGGCGATGGCCCTCGACGCGAGGCATGCCACGCGCTTGAGCCCAGCGTCCATTGCCATCCATGATCACAGCAATGTGCTTGGGCATCCGTAGAGCATCCACACCTGGCGATGGGCTGGCAGATTCGGATTTGGGTTTGCCGCGAAACAAGGCCATTGGGAGGGTTGAGGGTTAGAGGGTCTCAGATCAAGAAAATAGTTTGCTCTCGGTCCGGCCCGACGGAAAGGACACCGATTGGAACCGATATTAGTTCGGAAATGCGGTCAATGTATCGGCGGGCGTTGGACGGAAAGTCCTCTAACTTTCGCACGTTGGAGACGTCGATATTCCAACCTGGCAAAGTTTCGTAAACCGGTTTGCACTCGCGAAGATCTTCGGCTCGGCAGGGGAATCGGGTGATTCGCTGGCCGTTGAGCTCATAAGCCACACAAACTTGAATCGTATCAAAGTGACTCAAAACATCCATCATCATCAGCGACAAGTAATGAATGCCGCTAAGCCTGGCTGTGTAGCGAACGGCAACTGCGTCGAACCAACCGCATCGTCTTGGTCGGCCCGTGGTTGTCCCGTATTCGCGACCTATTTTACGAATCTTCTCGCCAGTTTCGTTTAGCAATTCGGTAGGGAACGGTCCACCACCAACGCGAGTTGAGTAAGCTTTCGCCACACCTATGACATTCGTAATCCATTTGGCTGGAACGCCAGAACCGGATGAGACGCCAACACCCGATGCGTTGCTGCTGGTTACGAAGGGGTAGGTTCCATGATCGATGTCCAAAAGGGAACCTTGGGCACCCTCCATGAGGAGCTTCTTTCCCGCATCCAACTCATCCAAAAGATAGTTAGTGGTATCTGCGGCCAAAGGACCGAGGTTGGCGGCCCAGCGACAACACTGTTCATAGATCTTGTCTGCATCGAGCGATTCCAAATCCGCCGCATCCGCGAGGTGGGAGAGCATGTGTCGCTTAGCAGCAACGGTATCCGAAATCTTGCATTTCAGTTGATCGCTGAACAGGTCGGTAATCCGCATGGCATGCGTCCGGCCGACCTTGTCGCGGTAGCAAGGCCCAATACCGCGGTTGGTCGTTCCAATGCTTTCACCGGCCACTACAGCCCGGTTGGTTGCCTTGTCTTCAACAAAATGCCAGGGCATGACGACGTGCGCCCGTTCGCTGATCATTAGGTTTTTCCTAGGCTCATTACCGCGAGCTTCTAACCCTTCGATCTCCTTGATGAGCATGTTCGGCTCGATCACGACCCCAGGTGCAATGATATTGTTGATTTGCTTGGAGAGGATGCCAGATGGGATATGGTGGAGTTTATAGACCTCGCTTCCGAAAACAACCGTATGGCCAGCGTTGGCGCCTCCTTGGTAGCGTACGACAATATCGCTCCTAGGTGCGAGTAGATCAACCAACTTGCCTTTCGCTTCATCCCCCCATTGAAGTCCGATTACACAGGTCGCTGCCACAAGAGTCTCTTTCAAAGCCTAAAAATCCGGGCAAAGCGAACCGCAACCAAGCGATGACAGTGTCCCGGACATGCAAAACCCTAGAGTTTAGAAGGTAATTGCGTGTTTGGTCAAGTCACAGTTTAGGTTTTAGAAGGCAGTGAAAACCGAAGCAAACTTCGTCGTCAACGCGCTCCTGCTGAGCTTCCTCTAGTATTTCGTTTACTTCGGACATGCGTTGTGGGTTGAGCGCCGCCGAAACGATGTGCTGGTCGCCGCTGGGTCCAACAACTACTGTGGTTAGAACGGCAACGGTATCTGGGTGCTGAAGCGCCGCCAACACATGCTCTCCGATTTGCTGTTCCAAATTCTTGATCTTGCTAACAAATCTCGCGACTTGTTGCGAGTTGCAATTCTTGACATTCGGTACTGGCAGTTTGCCGTCAGGGTTACTATCCGGTGTATTCGTCATCGTCCTATTTAACCCGAACCAGTTTCATGATGCGCCCTGCGACGTTCCAGTCCTGAACGTACAGGTTACCCTCCTTGTCCCAATACGAGCCGTGTGTACCGCTGAAAACACCCTCAACCCATTGATCCTGTGGAATGTTGTAGTTGCTCCCTTTGGCCTTGTCGGGGTTGTGTCCCAATACAGCCATGATCGTGTTGCTCTTGTCCAAGATTACAACCCTCCCATGCAAGTCTGGAACGGAAACATAATCCCCTTGAACGGCTGCGGAAGTTGGCATTCCCAATCCGGTTATGATCTCGTCGATGTACTGGCCATTGAGGTCGTAGTGAAGCAATCGTCCTTTTGGCTGGTGGTTGCGATCGCATATCAAAAGTCGGGGTGGATCATAACGAGTATCGAGCGTCATCCCGTGCGCCGTATTGAATTGCTTGAGATCATTTCCTTTTGTACCGAAGTGCATCAGGTACTTGCCGGTCTTGTCAAATTTGAAGATATGGTTACTAGCGTAGCCATCCGAAAGAAAGATGTCACCGTTCGGGGCTACCGTGATGGCCGTTGGATTGAACTTGTCGAGGTTGAGTCCCGATTCCTTGGGGAACGGAAGCTTCAAAACGATCTCACCACTTTTGATATTGAACTTGATCCCTTCAGCGTCCGCGTTGCGAGCACCATAAATGAACTCGCCATCGGCTTCGTCTCGTATTTCCATGTCATGAATTCTGGAGTATTCCTTACCCAAATAGGAGTGGATGACCTTCCCGTCCGGCGAAAAGATAAACACCCCAGCATCGGCACTTGTGTAGATGTTCCCTGCTTTGTCGACCACGACCGCTCCATGGGTTGGCCCGATTGCGGACTTGCCATCTGGGCGGAGTCCCCAGCCAGGAACGGTGTCGAAGGTCATGAGTCCGAAACCCATTCGTACAGGTTTGGTTTTCTCTTGCGTTTTTTCTTGAGCAGATACCGGAATTGTAGTGCTTACGGATAAGAAAATTGCGATACAAATCAAGCCGAATTTCATGGATTGGAGTTTTGGATGTTTCTTCATAGGATTTAGGTTGGCAAAATGGAGGGATAGAAATTTGTAATCGGCCCCAACAAGAATCGAATGCAATCGCATGCGAACGACCGGCCGAGGCTAAGTTCCAATTGTAACAGAAAAAACCACCGCGTCGTTTGGGATCATTTGGACAAACAGCAACGCCAACCTGCTCCCACGCCCCCTCGTACTTCAGAGCGTGCCAAACGTGCCGGAAGAAAACAAGTAAGATACGTACGATAAAGGCTTAGGAAACGTCTTTTTTTCTGGAGTAGTTTCTCTCAGGCGTTTGCAGTTGGGTGACCAATGATCATAATCATTTCCTTCCTGCGTTCCAAAGTTTCCCTCCTGGAGTTCATTTTGATGCGATGCTTTGCCATTCCTTGCTTCCTCTTTGTTTCATTCATGGCGTTAGCTGCCGATGGGCCGATTGCCGCGCCGCCAGAGTCGGAGATGCAGGTGATCTTCAATGGCAAAGATTTGGATGGCTGGGATGGTGATCCAAGGCTTTGGAGCGTGCGAGATGGTGTCATCCATGGCGAAACGACCGCGGAAAACCCCGCCGCAGGAAACACGTTCCTCATTTGGAAAAAAGGCACAACCAAGGACTTCGAATTGCGACTGTCGTTCCGCTGCAATGCAACCAACAATTCTGGAATTCAGTACCGGTCCAAGCACGTCACCGAAGGTAAAGTGAACAATGCGTGGGTAGTACGCGGATACCAACATGAGCTTCGCAATGAAGTCTTGTTCCCAAATACGTCCAGCTTCATCTATGACGAAGGTGGAAAGCGTGGACGCATTTGCCTCGTCGGTGAAAAGGCAATTTGGGGACCCGAAGGCAAGAAAGTCGAATCCAGTTCACTCATCGATCAAGAAGGCTTCAAAAAATTAATGAAAGTCGATGACTGGAATGACGTCGTGATCATCGGTAAAGGAGCCAACATTAAGCATTACCTGAACAACCAGTTGGTGCTCGATTTCACCGACAACGAACCGACATTTGCCTTGAAAGAAGGCGTGATGGCCTTGCAACTCCACGCTGGAAAGCCGATGTGGGCCGAGTTCAAGAATATTCGCATCCAAGCGATCAAGTAGCAACCCACCGAGCGAAGGGCCTCGCTCGTCCACAAGTGTCACCTTTTGCTCCGCAAAAGTGTGTTACGAAGCGCACTTTCGCAGAGCGAAAGGCGACAATAAATAAACCCACCTACATTCCCCACCTTTTTACTCGCCGAGGTACCCTTCCGTGCTTTTTTGGAATTGCATCCCCCTAACGACTTGCGAAACGATCGTAAACCCGTTTCATCGAATGGTATCACTCTTTCGAATCGCAGCAGTCATTGCATTGATTGTTGTTAGCCCCGTTGTTCCACATGGCATGGCTCAGGATGCAACCAAGAAACCAACCGTCGACTTCAAGTCCACGCCTAGCTGGGTATGGCTAGGCAACCCAACTGATGTGCCTCAAATCGCTTTGCGTAAAGTGTTCACGCTGGAGGGCAAAGTCGAGAAATCGATTCTTGCCGCGACAGCGGATAATCAATGCGACGTCTTTGTCAATGAAAAGAAAGCCACACGTTCCGATGACTGGGCCCGGCTTGAGGCCAGCGATATCAGCAAGTTGCTAAAGCCAGGAAAGAATGTCATCAGCATCTCTGCCAAAAACCAGGGTGGACCGGCTGGAGTCCTCGCTGCCCTTTATGTGAAAATGGAAAACGGCAGAACCTTGGAGCTCGTAACCGATGCATCGTGGAAAGGGAGCACCGATGCCGAAGCTCCGGCTTGGCGCAAATCCGACTTCGACGACTCGAAATGGAGTTCGGTCAATGTGATTGGGAAAATCGGTGATAGCTCGTTGCCTTGGTCTGCCAACATCGATCGCGATGCGCTGCAGTCTGCTTTGGGAGGTGGTTCGAGCGCCGGTGGTGAGTTCATTCCTGAAATCGCCAAAAACGCTCAAGTGCCAGCTGGATTCAAAATTGAAAAGATCTTTCAAGTGCCTCGTTCCATGGGCTCTTGGGTTTCTCTGACGACGGGGCCTCAGGGTCGTCTGTTCGCCAGCGACCAAGACGGAGCTGGCATCTTTATGATTACCCCTGGCGACAAAACCAAGCCAACAAAGGTCGAGAAGTTGCCGGTGCAGCTTAGCGGCGCACATGGATTGCTTTGGGCTTTCGATTCTCTTTACGCGGTTGTCAATGGTGCCGCATCAGGACTTCACCGTTTGCGTGACACCGATGGTGATGGACTGGTCGATAGCGATGAATTCTGTATGCCTTTGCCAGGCGCTGGTGAGCATGGTCCGCATGCTGTAATTCTGAGCCCGGATCAGAAGTCCCTTTTTGTCATCGCTGGAAACCACACGAAACTACCGAGCAAGGTAGCCGGTAGTCGTATCCCACAGAATTGGAATGAGGACCATCTACTGCCACGACGATGGGACGCCAACGGCCATGCCGCTGGAATTCTAGCGCCGGGCGGTTGGATCTGCAATGTCGACCCAAGCGGCAAGGAATGGAACGTTTACAGCATGGGATATCGCAATCAATATGATATCGCGTTCAACCCGGATGGGGATTTGTTTACCTACGATGCCGATATGGAATGGGATTTCGGGTCGCCTTGGTACCGGCCCACGCGTGTCTGTCATGCTACTAGCGGCAGCGAATTCGGGTGGCGTAGCGGAACTGGAAAGTGGCCACCCTATTACGAAGACTCTTTGCCACCCGCCCTTGAAATTGGTCCTGGCTCGCCAACCGGCGTTGTGTTCGGAACCGGTGCCAAGTTCCCCGCAAGCTACCAGCGTGCACTTTTCATCCTCGATTGGACATATAGTACGATCTACTCCGTCGAACTGACGCCAGAAGGCTCGAGTTACACGGGCAAAAAATCGGATTTCGTGACCGGCTCGCCACTCCCGGTGACGGACGCTATCGTTGGTCAGGATGGGGCATTTTACTTTGCAGTAGGAGGCCGCGGAACCCAATCGGCTCTTTACCGTGTGAGTTACGAAGGGGCAGAATCTACGTCACCCGCTACGGGCACCGAAACACGTGGCGCAGAACTTAGAGCATTGCGTCGTCGACTGGAAGCTTTTCATGGTAAGACCGACGGTGAACTAAAGTTTATTTTGGCCAACCTGGGGCATGAGGATCGATTTATTCGCTACGCCGCTCGCGTGGCTTTGGAGAATCAACCGTTCGCCAAATGGCGCGATTCGGCCTTCGAGACAACTGAGCCAAAAGCCGTTCTCAACG
This sequence comes from Pirellula sp., assembly GCA_031374925.1. Lineage (GTDB taxonomy): Bacteria > Planctomycetota > Planctomycetia > Pirellulales > Pirellulaceae > JBKCUI01. The sequence continues at coordinate 64,349 of JANMHA010000190.1, forward strand.
CCATGATGGCCGTTGCGCATCAAGGCTCTGAAAAGGATCTAGGGCCGTTGCTTGAGAAGCTCGCGACCTTAAAACTTGACACATTGAACGAGTCTGAACAGCTGTTTGGGCTTCGCACTTTGGAAATCGCGTTTGCACGACATGGCGAACCATCCACAGAGTGGCGAGACAGACTAGTCAAAGCATTGGACGCAAACTATCCCGCCCAGTCTTACAACTTGAACGCGGAGCTAGTGCAATTGCTCGTCTATTTGCGTTCACCTACCGTAGTTGCCAAGACGCTGGCCCTTATGGATAACCTTGGCCCCGAGCCGATTCCTGACTGGGGTTATTTGGTTTCACGCAACGCGGGTTACGGCGGCACGGTTGGGAGTATGTTGGCCAATATGCCTCCGTCGCGGGCGATTCATTTTGCGTTCATGTTGCGCAATGTAAAATCAGGCTGGACCATGGCCCAGCGCCGGAAGTACCTCGAGTTCTTCATTGAAGCAGCCAAGAAACCAGGGGGCAACAGTTACGCGAAATTCCTGATGCAATTCCGCGAAGATTCGCTGACTAGCTGCACTCCAGCGGAGATGATTGTATTGGAACCACTTGCCGGCGTTTCGTTGGTCTCCGCGCCGATAACCTCGACGCCTCCTGTGGGGCCTGGTCGCAAATGGACGACCTTGGAATCGCTTGCCACGGTCGGTGACAAACCATCCAAACGTAGTTTTGCTGTCGGAAAAAATCTCTATCATGCCACTTCATGCGCGAAGTGTCACCGAATCGCTGGAGAGGGCGGAGCCCTTGGACCCGATTTGTCCACCGCAGGTAAAAAATATTCGCTCGAAGACATGCTCACAGCGATCATCGAGCCGAGTAAGGTCATTTCGGATCAATACGGATCACAACAGTTATTGACCAGTGATGGCAAAGTGCTTGTCGGACGTGTGGTTGAAATCGGCGATGAATACTATGTTTACACCGTGGATGTGGATGCCAAACCGGTGGTAGTCAAGAAAGCGGATGTGGAGAGTATCGTTTCGTCCAAGGTATCGCAGATGCCACTTGGTTTGATCGACGGTCTGAACGAGGACGAACTCAAAGACTTGATCGCTTATTTGATGACTGCTGGCGATAAGAACGCTAACGTCTATAAAGACTAGTGCAGTGCCACCCTTACTGGGGATTACTCGTTTAATGTGATCGTCCGGTTTAATAACCCTCACCCCGGGAGATCGTCCGGTTTAGTCACCCTCCCGCTGGGAGGGTCGAGCGAAGCGAGGGGAGGCTGAAGTGCGAGAGGCAATCGCACAATTCAGTTCACCCTCCCCGGCCTTTGGCCGACCCTCCCCGAGGGAGCAACGCTGTGACGCATTTTCAACAACAATTCGCTTAGGTTGAGCGGGAGCTTGCCTCCCCTCAACCTTGTTTTGGCGTCCTACGTAACGGCCCGCGAAGTGCGGTACTTTAAGGTCTGAGCAGCACTTTTAGTACGCCAAAACGGAGTCCGTCGGAGGCAAGCTCCGATCGGACGAAAATGCATCACAGCGTTGCCGAGGGAGGGTGACGTACTTTGAGTTTTCCAAAGAAATAAACCGGACTGTCTCTACTTGAGGTTACTCACATCATGGGGGCTACTCGCTTGATCGGGGCTACTCGCTTTATGCGTGTGGCACGCCCCTGAGTTTACGAAGGGCGTGGGAGTCGCTAGAACTTTGTTCGTATTTCCCACGCCCACACATTCTTTGGGCGTGCCACACATTCTTTATCGTCGCAACGTGGCCGGTTTTTCTTCCGCCACGTTTTCCTGTGGAAGGTATCCAATAAAGCACAGCAGATCGCGAATCTCGGATGGCGTGAGTGCGTCCAACAGACCCGCGGGCATGGCGGATACTTTGCTTGGCAATACTTCGTCGATATCTGCCTTAGCAATTAGCAGTTCTTTGTTTTCCTTGGTTCGAACAGTTAGCCCTTGTTTCGTGGGAATCACAATCCCCGTAAACACTTGACCCGTTGTCGTGAGTACCTTCTTGGATGCGTATTGATCGCTGATGACATGGGACGGAAATAGGACGGATTCCAAGAACTCGGATCTCGTAAATCGCCGTGTAACGCTGGTGAGATCTGGGCCAAAGCCGTTACCCAGCGAGTCCATTTTGTGGCACGAACTGCACTGTGCTTTTGCGAAGATCTGCGCGCCATTCGTCCTTTCGCCGTATTTACCTTGATCCCCTGTCAAGAACTGTTCGAGGAAGCCAAGAGACCATCGTGGTTGCTCCGTGGACGTGGCCAAAACCGCGGGTGGCAAATCGGGAAATCGCATTTCATACCATTTCTGCCAAGATGTCATGGGGGACTGCTTCTTATCCACAGGCTTCTCCAAGCTTTCGCCGGTCCAGTACTCCATGAGCTGGATCGTTGGCTTTGGATCCTGTCCGGCTTCGAACAGTTTGCAGCCCTGAAGAATGGTTTGCCGCAAAGCTTCGGGGTCTTCTGTAGCTACATCGATCTTGCGTAAACAATCGCAGACGTCAGAAACGGCGAAGGAATCCAAAAGTGAAATGGAACGAACTAAGTAGTCCCAGTTGCGTTCGTCTGGCCGCTGGGCAAATGCCAAGGCGATGGTTGCACGGCGGTCGGGACTCTTGCGCCAACGTTCTCGTAAGTGTTCGATCGCTGAATCATCGTGCTGGTTGGACAAGACGGCGGTGATGCCTGTCTTAAGTCTCTTGAAAACGTCCTCTTCCAAACCGCCCTTGTCTATCGCTTTGTCAAGTTGGACCAAGGTTTGGATCTGCTCAGTCGTTAACTGCTCCGGGACTCTGAAAAGAGCCGTCAATGCTGCGTTTGGATATTGCTCACCTAATTCCAAGATGCGAAGAGCTTCGGACTCCGTAAGGAACCCCGCTAATGCTTGAGAGGTCTTCATCACATAGAGTTGATACGAACTTCCACTCTTGGCTTTTTGGGCTGTTTCTAAGAACTGCAGGACAGTCATTCGCTCAATGGAGGTCCATTCGTGCTGAATCATTGGCAAATGCATGGAGATGAGCATTCGCTCGGGCATGGCCACGTCAGACTGCAGAAATTTAATAGCTTGCGGAATGATGTCGCATTGCATGTAAGTGGCAAGCCGAACCAGCTCGCAGTTAATGGCTGAATTCCCTGCTGGGAATTCTTTCTCGACAAGTGCCTTAAGAATCGGCAGATTCGAGGGCTCAACCGCATTGAGATGAAGAGCGATTTGCAATACTCGGAGCAAGTCTACAAAATCCGCATCGCTGACGAAGCCTTGCGATAATCTGAGTAGGTTGCCGATGACCAACTCGGCATTCGAGTTATTCGGATCCGTTGCAATCAACGTCAATCCAGCATTGATCACCAATCGGTTGGCGGTGTCCGTCAGAAAACTTTCTTGCCATTGATCGCTCGGCACCAGTGCTAACGCACGGCGAGCTGCGAAGCGTTCTTCTCGCGTGTTGCTTTGCAAAAGTGGCTTCAATTCGGACGGCTCGCAAATCACGCCAAGTCTAAGGATCGACTCGCAAGCTGCAATGCGAACGGAACTGTCGTCATCGCGCAGCAACTTTCGCAACTGGTTTTGGGCTTCACTATCGAGACTGTGCAGAGCCAGCATCCGAGCGCACTTAACTTGCACTTGTTCGCTGGTGCTGTTGCTCAACTCAATGAGCATTTCGGTGGTTGGGATTGGACCTAGCAATTGCATTAGATCCAGGGCCTGCATTCTGTATCGGGCAGGGTTTTCGCTGCTGAACGCGACGCCTGCAATTTGTTCTGCCCATTCCGCTCCCATTTCTTTCTTGAGGACGGCTGCCGCTTGACGACCATAGGCTGAGTAGATTTGTGGCTGTCGAATCGCTTTGGTGATCCCGCTACCCAAATCCATGGCTTGCGGAGGGATTTCGCCTGTCCAACGGACTCGGTAGATTCCGCCATCGGTTCCACGTCCACCGGTGCTGAAGTAAAGCCAACCATCAGGGCCGACCTCCAGATCGGTGACGTTCATGGGGGTTCCTGTAACAAAGTCCTCCATTTTGCCTTTGGTTTTATCTGGCGATTCGACGTTCATGGACAAGATTCGTCCTTCAGACCAGTCTGCCATAAACAACGTACGGTGGTATTTTGCGGGAAACTTAAAGTGTGAATAGATGGCCATGCCGGTTGGCGAGCCGCGACCGGATGTGGCTAGGGCAGGCAATCTATCCAGATAATACTCCGGCCAGTTTGCCCAACCACTGCGCCAGCCGTACTCGCCACCTTCCGCAATACGAAACAGCCCGGTCGGTCGATGCCATATCGCACCGATGTCCGCCTCCATATCACTGTCATGAACGAACAATGAACCACTTGGATGGAAAGCGAGGTCGTAAGCGTTTCGGAGACCACCGGCAACCACTTGGACCTTTTTGCTCGCCAATTCCAATCGCACGACGGTACCGCCTGGTGCTTTGACCCCTTCTGCATGCCCACCTGGATCTTCGAAGCGAGGCTGAACCAGATCGCCTTCGTAGGTCAATCGATAGGAACTGCTTTCATCGATGGGTGTACTAAGTCTCGAATGATTTCCAACAACGATGTAGATACAACCATCAGGACCAAAAGCGATTTGATGTGGCCCATGTTCTCCTGGCGCACCCTGAAACTTTAGCATTAGCTCGGATTTCTCAAGCTCACCGTTACGGTCTTCGTCCATAAGTCGATAGAGACCCGAGCCCTCGGGTCCATCCCCGGTCACGTACACGTCTCCGTTGAGTGGCAATATGCCTTGAATGTTTTGGACCAGTTCGCAATAGATGCGGCTCTTTTCCGGTGTGCCATCTTTGTCTGCATCGTAGATCAACAGCAACGGCCCACCCTCTTGCGATGCTACAATGTGCCCAAACTCATTGAAAGCCATCGCGATAATCGAACCGATGGATGCGTTTTCCATCACTTCGTCCACCACAAAACCAGGTTTTGTAGTGAATCGATCTGTGGATGGGGCGCCTTTTGTCGAATCGTAGTCGCCAAGCGAGACCACGACAGGAGATGCCTTGGCCTTGGCGGTTTCTGACTTCACGACAGCTTTGTTATTCCTGTCGATCGAGACCGCTGAAATCCATTTGCTGTCATCGAATCTTGCAAGCTGCCAACTTTGTGATGCTATCTTGCTTGATTTCCACTCCTCGTCGCTCACAACAATCCGCCATTTGCCATCCACCGGTTTGAACATGAAACCGACTTTGAGCCCCGCACCGTCACTTTGACGATTGCTGGCGCGGATAGCGATAATGTTTTTGCCGGGGCGAACCGCGGCGGATACGTCTACTCGTTCCATGGTTCGGGCGGCCTTGCTCGTCCCAACTCTGCGACCATTCACAAATACTTCACAGGATTCGTCCGCCTCGAATTCGACGAACGCTTTCTCAATTTCAGGTAGGTCCATGATGCGGCGAAAATAGGCGTCGCCGCTTCGTGACTCGCTTTGAGGATCCGCATACCAAATCCACTCGCGTTCGGTCTTTGCTGTGGGTGAGGGTGGTACGCTGGCTTTGCTGGGTTTGGTCTGCGCCATGGCGGGCGGAGGAAAGCTAAAAAATGCGGCTGACAGCAGGGGCAGAGTAAGCCATCGCGTATCAAAGCGGAAACGAGATAATCGTGCGGTCAATTTCGGATTCTTTTCCATTGTCGTTTTCCATCCTTGGAAAATGAGCGATGCTCTCAATTTCGAATTTTTCGAACATGCATGTTTGTATTTTTGGCGGATAAAATAAGCGCGCGACCTCCGCCAATGCGAAAGATAAGACAAACTACCCGTCTGAAGCAATAGCAATGAAACTCAGCGCTACGTTCGCCAACCCAGGGTATGCGTTTTACCATGCTCGGCTGTGTTGCCCCCAATCGCAGACAAAGTGAGCAGCAACGCATCCTGGCGAAGTTCCGCTTTGACCCAACCGATGGGTTGATCGTCTGCAAAGTTGTATCCAAGAGCAGGCAAATTGATCAACCAAAGCTGTTCACTTTGCTCGATTCGCCATTGATGCGAATGTCCGAAAACAATCGCTTTGACGTGCGAGTGTTTTTTTGCGATAGCCAGCAATCGTTCAGTATCCAGCAAATCGCCGTCGCGCTGTCCAAGCGTATGATGGACCATCAATACGACCGGACGGACGGAATCGCTTCCCAAGAATCTATCCAGCCAATCTCGCTGCTCCAGCCCCAAAAATCCTGGTGTTTTATCTACGTACATCAACGAGTCCAAGACAATCCAACGTTGCGTCCCCAGATCCGCAACGGACACATGCTTCTTGCCGGCAAGCGTTTTATCGATCGGCCGGTCGCTAAACACCTTCCAAAAATTGGCTCGATCGTCATGATTTCCCAAAGCGATCTCCATTTTCATTTTGCGAGTGATAGGTTCTAGGAGTTTCTTAAGCTGATCGTAATCTTCTTTTTTTCCGTCCAATCGAGCTGCGTCACCGCACAGCAAAGCAAATTCTGCGTCGGAAGCTAAAACCTGATTGGACGCTTCCAACAAATTGTCATACGGTCGAAACCCACGATATTCGTGGATGGGGTCGGCATGCAAATGGGTATCCGAAAGCAGAGCAATTTTCATGCCTCCAGTCGTCCCTTGACCAAGCGAGACGTGACGCAAAGACAACGCCAGGGACGATGCCCCGAGAAAGGTTAGAAACTGTCGTCTGGGATTCATATTGCCGCCCTCAAAATGGGAATACTGGGATGAACACTATCATAAATGCTGCGAAGCCCAATCGAGTCGATTTGAACCGACTGCAATCCACTCTCGCAAAGCCAACGTAAATGATCATCGACCGGGCCATCGATCTCAAGTATCATCCGATTGGCTTCCTGAGAAATCACTCGAACTGCATCCGGAATCTTTACCATGGGATGAAGTTCTGGAATCGAGGCCTGAACGCGATGCACTAATCGAACATCGCTTAGATCGATATTCCGAACCACTTGCCCCCTTTTCAAAATTGCGGCGTGACCGCAAATTTCCTCGATCTCACTTAATACATGCGAGCAAAAGGCCACTGTCGTTCCTCCTTGGTTCGCCTCTCGTACCAGCTTGAGTACTTCGGCACGAACCGTGGGGTCGAGATTCGCGGTCGGTTCGTCCAAGATCATAAGACGACACTGGCAACTCATCACGCAGGCGATAGCAAGTTTTTGACGCATGCCTGTGGACATGAAGCCCACTCGGCGACCGATATCCAGTTCGAGTCGCTCCGCGATCGCAAGGGCAAGCTGTTTGCTGCCACGCGGGTGAATAGCAGAAAAGAAGTCAATGCAATCACGGCCTCGCATCATTCGAAACAATTTCGTCTCGGCAGGCAAGTAGCTTACGCGTTTCCTAACATTCAAACTATCATGCTCGCAATCCAAACCATCGGCCTTCGCAACGCCCGCGGTGGGCCGCAAATAGCCCATAACACAGCGAATAAGCGTTGTTTTTCCGGCACCGTTTGGCCCTAGCAAGCCAAAAATCGATCCTTCGGGTACAGAAAGGTTGCACTCATTCAAAGCAGCGAAGCTGCCGTATTTTTTGGTGAGACCCGTTACTTCAACTATGTTTGGCATAAAGTCTTCAATACGACTACGAAATCACCGAGTGGAACATCCGCCTAGTTCGTGGTATTCTCGATGGCTGTCAACTTGAGCTTTGCGGACGCCACTAACTCACGAGCCCATTCTTTGTCGTCGAACAATTCAATGAGCCCTTTCAGCCAATTGGCTCGAGTCGACGGTGCGAGATTTGCCTCAGCCCAAATCATTTGCTCCTCTAACGATTCAATGGCCGGATGACGAGCAGGCTTGACCTCGTTCGCGATCTTCTCCCCCATGCGTTTAGCCAAATCTACAATGAGACGTTGGTGTTGCGTTAGTTTTTCATTAGAGGCGAAAACGGTTTTGAGCGCGTTCAGCTTGCGTAGAGCAAGCATCGAATCGATCGACTGGGCTTTGATGCATTCTAAAAACGCCTGTTCTACCGCATCCAATTGGTCCGTGCCGCCGCGTTTTGCCTTGCGTTGCATTTGACGGATCGAACGGACAGAGTCGATTTCCCGCAGCAAAGCGTCGACGTCGGCGAAACGAGGATCGTTTGGGTACAGTTCCTTGAATTGCTCCGCCGTCGGTTCAATCGCCAATAACTGCTCCTCTTCGGTGGCGTCCATTGCAACCGCTATCGCTTGATAGAGTCTATCGGCTGATGGCGGTCGCGAAAGCCAAAGGATACCAATCCCGCATGCGATCAGAGTGGCAATCAATCCACCAATGCTAAGCCACTGCGTCCAAGCGGACATATGCTCCTGTTCCGCCATCGGAATCGCCGATCGGCGTCGGTCTTCCTCTCGAACTTCGGTGAAGTTCGTTTTGCCCATGTATTCGATGCCGCTTGGTTGTTCGCCCGATGCAAAAGCCGAATGGGACAGTGCCAACTTAGTACTATCATCCGGACCAGCGAACGAAGAGCCAGACTCACTCTTGCCTCCTTGTTTGCCGGAAGGGGAATAGTGAGTTGGCCCGGCGATGGTGCTTTCATTCGGCGATATCGACTTAACCTCTTTCATGAGCGAAGCATCGTCATTCATATCGATGCTTGTCATCTCTTTGAGGTTTCGGACTTCGGTTTTGCTGGATAACTTTTCTCGAGCTCGCATGGCAAGTCCGACACGCAAAGCTTGCAGACGATTGCTAACGACTAGACTGGTCGGAGGACGCATCGAAGGATCACGCCGCAACAATTCGTCAATCAAATCGCAAAGTTCCTTTGGCGCACCGGGCTCCATGGTTGCAAGCGGCGTCAAGGCGCCATAGCGAACATTGAAGAGGATTTCCGGCATGTTCTTGCCAACAAAAGGTGCTCGGCCAGCAATCGCCGCATAACACAAACTACCCAGTGAGTAGAGATCACTTCGTACAGAAACCGGTTTGCCTTCTGCTTGTTCCGGAGGCATGAAATCCGCGGTCCCCAAAACCGAACCTTCTAAGGTCGCATCCATCGCTCCAAACAGCTTGGCGATCCCGAAGTCGGTGAGTTTGACTTTGCCTTGCGAATTGATCATGACGTTTGCCGGTTTGAGATCGCGATGGATCACACCGTAGTCATGGGCATGTTTCAATGCCGAACAAACTTCAATCGCAATATCGACCACTCGCTCCCAGCCGATCTTTTTTTCACGGCGAAGTTGTTGCTGAAGATTTTCGCCGTCCACATACTCCATCGAATAGAACAACAATCCTTTTTCTTCGCCAAACCCAATCAGTTGGACGATGTTCGGATGCTTCAGCTTTAGAAGTGTCTGGATCTCTGCGTCGAAGCGACGACGAAATCGATGATGCTGAGCCATGCTGGACGAAATCACCTTGATCGCAACCGAATCGTTCGATTTTGCGTGAACACCATGATAAACAGTCCCCATCCCACCTTGGCCAAGGATTCGAATGATTTTGTATGGACCTATGACTTCGAAATCAAGCGACACGTTGGATACGACTCAGCAATGGATGGAGTAAACGAAAGGCAACTCTGCGTTCCATTCTAACTTAGAATGTCCAAAAATGGATGGTGACGAAATCCGACTCGCTAACTAGTCTCGGTTCCGGATCGAATCTTTCAAGCTGATGAAGTCCGATAAAAGGAAGATAACCGTCACGAAAGCCAAAACAATTTCCGTCAGATTGACGATTTTGGCCGGGACCGTTTGAGGCAGTATATCGCTATAGCCAAAAAATGAAAAATTGAGCGTGCTCAAATAAAAGAAATCAAATAATGCCTCCAATTGCCCGACCCCCGTTCCCACTCCAACAAAGCAACTACTGTTGAGGCAATAGAGCAGATGAAAGTCAAAGGCAAATGACATAATCATCTGCGTCATATTGATCCCCATTAAAATAAGGAATCGATGGTGGGCTAAGTTCAGTTGGGCTGCCGCATAAAGTTGTTTCATGTTTTCAACACCAAACAAAACTGTCTTGGTCCAGCATCCGGCTATCACAATCACCGTCAGCAAACCGATTTCCAGTTGACCGGCGTTCACCAGCCACAGGAGAAATAGCCACCAGAGCAGAATAGCCGCATACTCGGCTGCGTTGCGCGTAACGGGAATGGTGAATTGTCGTGCTTCCGAATTTGGAAAGTTGTTCATCGCAAATGCTATTTTTGGGTTGTAATTCAGGTTAGACGCCAGCTTCGCCCATTCGGTTTCGAACCGCAGCAGCAGATCCGATACAATGATAATGAGTTTGGAACACCAGAAACAAAACAAGGCTGCAGCATGTACAGTATTTTCGACTTGTTCAAAATTGGAGTTGGTCCGTCCAGTTCGCATACCGTAGGCCCGATGATCGCTGCCTTTCGCTTCGGTAAGGAATGCGCCGATAGGATAGTCCCTAAACCAGCTGAGAGCCTCTTTCAACCGCAAGAAAAAGCAGAGGAGCACTGCTCAATACCGATCACTCGCGTCCAAATACAGCTTTATGGCTCACTGGCATTGACCGGCATAGGACACGCGACCGACACCGCAATCTTGGTCGGGCTAGCGGGCTGCTTGCCAGATCGCACCGAACCAGACCGCATCCAATCGACCGCCCGCGAGGTCCGAGCGTCAAAACTGTTGCGGTTAAATGACCGCCTGGCATTGCCATTCGATGAAAAAGCTGACCTGTTGTGGCTGCGCAACGAAACTCTACCGCAGCACCCCAACGCGATCCAATTCAAAGCATTTTCAAGCACGGACGAATGCCTATTGGAAGAGCAGTATTTTTCTACCGGTGGCGGTTTCGTCTACTCACGACTTGAATTTGATCAACAGTTTCGAAAACCGCCACAGGCTCTCGAAATCCCGAATAGCGATTCGGTCCCATTTCCCTTTCGTAGCGCAAAAGAACTGCTGCAAATGTGCAAAAGTTCAAGCTTGTCGATCGAGGAACTCATCCAAAGAAACGAATTAACCCATCGGAGCGAGTCTGAAATCGCCTACCAATTGGACCGACTATGGGCGGTCATGAGTGCGTGCATTGATGCCGGTTGCCTTGCCTCGGGAATTTTGCCAGGATCATTACGCGTACCTAGACGTGCGCCTGGTATCTACGCCAAGCTGTCGGCGCAGGCCTCGCAATCGCCTCCGAGCGAATTCCTCCGCGCCCCGAAGCCTTTTTTACCCGCTTCGAGCGACCCATTGCAACAACTAGACTGGGTTAGTCTCTTTGCTTTGGCTGTCAACGAAGAGAACGCCGCTGGCGGCCGAGTGGTGACGGCGCCAACCAATGGCGCAGCTGGAATCATTCCTGCGGTGCTGGCTTACTACATTCATTTCTATCCCAACGCGGATCGGGCTGGCCTGCATTGCTTCCTCAAGACAGCGGGCGCTATCGGTCTGCTGTACAAACGCAATGCATCGCTTTCGGCAGCGGAAATGGGCTGCCAGGGTGAAGTGGGAGTTGCTTGTAGCATGGCTGCTGGCGGTTTGGCTGCCTGCATGGGTGGGACGGTTGAACAAATAGAAAACGCCGCAGAAATCGGTATGGAACATAACCTTGGATTAACCTGCGATCCGATTGCTGGGTTGGTGCAAGTCCCTTGTATTGAACGGAACACGATGGGGGCGACCAAAGCAATCAATGCGGCTAGGTTGGCCGTTCTGTACGGTGACGGCAAGCACTTTGTGTCCCTCGATCGCGTCATCGAGACAATGCGACAAACGGGCGTCGATATGCAAGTAAAGTACAAAGAGACATCGCTAGGTGGCCTAGCAGTCAACTTTGTCGATTGTTAAAACGTAAATCCTTCGCTCCTAGGCTGTGAACTTATTCGCAAGGAGCCCACCATCGTGTGGCACGTCCACTATCGTGTGGCACGTCCACCATCGTGTGGCACGTCCCTGAGTTTACGAAGGGCGTGGGAGTCGCTAGAAGCATTTGCCACAGTTCCCACGCCCACGCTTCGCTTTGGGCGTGCCACACGCAAATGTCGCCTTTCGCTCCGCCAACGGATTTACAAATCAAGGAGATCCGATCCCTTTGAGCTGACTACGCCGTCCCAGAACTTCCAATCTCCATCGGCGAACTCAGTACATTGCAACTGGAACGCTTCGACTCGGCGTCCCGGCTTGGATATTCGCAATTCGGCCAGCGGACAAGGATGAAGGGGGCGATCACAAAACGTTACCAGAACCTGCGCATCAAACAGGTGACGAATCGGTTTCATTTTTTCTTCGGGAGCCAAATTCGGATCGAAATCGGGTACCGTCTTCGTCGTAATTGAAATGATTTTGTAATCGATGAGAATCCCAGGAGAGGAGTGTATGAATAATAGTCGTGGACGGTGAGCTACAAGTCGTTTCTCATCTTCGTCCATTACAGCGGACAGCGCGGTCGTCAGATTTGTATGCGCCATATTCAGGTCTCCAGTCGATGCCGGGAAAAGATTCTTGGCCTTGCACGCATGCACCGGTGCCTCCATATCATCCTTCCAAATGTTCGTCTCAGGCCTGATCGCATGGAAATCAGCAAGGTGATGGAGTGTCTCACTGGGCACCGGCCCAACCTTCTTGCCCCCGAATTCATAGTACCAAGTTGACATTGGCGAAACCCTTCTGGTTGTAGAACAAATAGCGAGCTCACACTTCAAGTCCGGCCTTCAGTCTAGCACATGACTGGCTCTAACCGCAACTTTTTGCTTTGGGCCAACGGCCGAAAGAAAACTACTGCAACAAACCCTTGACCACACGGCCGTGGACATCCGTCAGCCGCCGATTAGCGCCATTGTGTTGATACACGAGCTGTTCGTGATCGATGCCGAGTAATTGCAAAACCGTTGCATGGAAATCGTAGTTGCTGATCGGGTCCCGAACCGCCTTCCATGACCACTCATCCGTTTCGCCGATGGCAATGCCCGGTCGCACGCCAACTCCAGCTATCCAACCGATGGATGCTCCGCCATTGTGGTCACGTCCTTCGCTCCCTTGTGAAAATGGCATTCGTCCAAACTCGGTGTTCCACATGAGCAAGGTGTCGTCCATCAGGCCTCGAGCTTGTAAATCTGCGAGCAAGGCAGCGGTCGGCTGATCCGTTGCCTGCGCTATCGGTGGTAACTCTTTGATAATACTGCTATGGTTGTCCCAATTGCCGGTGGGGCCGTTCGATCCGCTCCAAACCTGAACCACTCGTACGCCGCGCTCAATCATACGCCGTGCCAGCAAACATCGCTTTCCGAAATCCTCCGTTACGGGGTTGTTTAAGCCGTATGCTTCTAACGTGGCATGCGTTTCTTGACGTAGGTCAAAAACTTCCGGCGCGCTCAGCTGCATTTTGGCCGCAAGCTCATAGGCGTGGATACGAGCTTCTAGACGCGGATCGTGGTCACCCTCCCCAAGTTGCTCTCGATTCGTCGCGTCCAAGAGGGCTAGGCCATCGCGTTCCGACTGAGGCGTTACAAAAGTCGCACTTGACGGGGCCCGCAATCCGTGGAGAGGCGCAGCTTGGCTCGCATGGATGGCTGTCCCTTGATGGCTTACGGGAAGGAAACCCGCGCTGAAATTGCCTCGCTGATTGTACGGAAGCCCTCGTATATCCGGTAAGACCACGAACGTAGGCAGATTCTCATTAAGACTGCCTAGTCCATAACTAACCCAGGCGCCAAAGCACGGAAAGCCAGGAAGCAAGAAGCCCGTGTTCATTAAGTAACTTGCAGGGCCGTGTACGTTTGTCCTTGAAGTCATCGAGAGCATAAGCGCAATGTCATCCACATGTTTGGCCATGTGGGGCATCAATTCGCTAACCCATCGTCCTGACTGTCCGTGTTGAGAAAACTGGAACGGCGACCCCAGAATATTTCCTGGCACACTCGTGGCGGCTTCGACTCGTTCACTCGTGGTCGGCTCGAATTTTTGCCCATGCTTGGCTTGCAACAGCGGTTTATAATCGAACAAATCCATCTGACTCGCGCCGCCATTCATGAACAGCTGAATGACTCTTTTGGCTTTCGCCGGGTAATGCAGTCCACCATCGGATCGTGCATCAGGGGAAGCCGCCAATTCGTGATCGGCTGCCAGCATTTGCCAAAGCGCGAGCGCCCCGATTCCGCCGCCGGAAGACTCTAGGAACTCTCGTCGTGTTCGCATCGCAAAGACCTCGAATCAGTCGATGAAAATAAATTCGTTCATGTTGTAAAGCAATCGACAAAAATTGGCCAAGCCGTGTCGTTCAGCGTAAGCAACAAATCGTTCAAGCTCGGTCACTGTGGGTACTCGCCCCAATCCAAGTTGAAACGCTAATTCAACCTGAGATGGCGTACTCCACTTTTCCGAAGAAAGCCGTTTGGCAAGTTGTTCTGATTGGCGAAGAACCAGCGCGTCGTTCCACATGGCAAGCACCTGTTGTACGGTAACGCCGTTGGTTCGAGTAGGCATAATTTGGTCGCCGGCTGGACAGTCCAGCGCTTCCATGAACGGATCCGGCAGCGTTCGAAACAAGAACCGATAAACACTTCTACGTGAAGCCGATTGCCCATCCAGGTTGAATTGTCCATAGTCGATTACCGGGGTCACGTGCCGACCTGGCTTGAGACCAAACTGGCGGTCGCTGGGACCTCCCATCCGTAAGTCGAGTTGCCCTGAAATCAGGAGCATTGCATCTCGAACGCACTCCGCATCCAATCGCGTCCGATACATGTGCCACAGAAGTTGATTGTCGGTATCGACGGTTTTTGCAGCGTCTTGCCTGGGCGAAGAATGTACTTCCAACCCGTCGAAATGTTGGCTCTCCGTGATGGAAGACTTTTGGCGATAAGTATCGCTCGTGACGATCAGTCGATGCAGGGCTTTCCACGACTGCCCCGAATCTCGAAAGCGGATCGCTAACCAGTCGAGTAACTCGGGGTGCGATGGCTTCGAACCAAGCCGACCGAAATCGTTGGGTGTATCTACGATTCCGCGTCCGAAATGCTGTAACCAAACCCGATTGACTATCGATCGCCATGTTAAGTGATTGTCGATGTGCACAATCCACTCCGCGAGCGCCGCTCGCCTAGCGGATTCGCGATTTGGCTCGGCCAGGAGAAAGCGACTTGGCAAGAGTGCAAGGCATGTTAAGGACCCTGCGGTCAATTCCTCTTTGGGTTGGCGGATATCCCCCCGTTCTAGTCGGTGAATCGGCCGCGGCCCGACCGGCGGCTTGAGACCACCGTCGGGCACGAAGTCGGCTGCCGCTGCATAAACCATCGACAGCTTGGGAAGCGAGGCCAATTGGCCGTCAACTCGCTCACGTTCGTAGTGAAGGGCCAACGTCAACTGTTGTTCGGTAGTACGCAACTTGGACTCAACCGACAGGATGGCTTCGATATCCGAGGGCACTGCATTAACATGGAGAGGTGCTTTGTCGGAAGTGACCGACAATCGAGGCCGACCGATGAGATGGCCGCCGCCATGCAATTGCTTGAGCCGAACCGTAATCGGCGTTTCGGCCGAAAGTCTAACCGCATCCTTAAACTCAAATATTGCAACGTGCGATTTGCCAACCTGCGGGAAAATCCCCCAGGCCGTTGTTGCGTTACCATCGATGGCGCGCGCAATGCCCCAGTCCGTTTGGTCGAAATCGGACGATGCCCTCGCGATAGCAACCAAGTTACCTGAACCAACCTCGACTTCCATTTCCGATAGGTGCAGGTTTCCGTTATCCTGTCGTCCAGGTCCTTGCTTGGGAAGCGAAGTATCCGTTAAGACTTCCAATCGCAGGCCGGTGATCTCCGACTGAGTAGAACCACCGCGAATCACGTACGTATCGCGATCTGGACGATCGCCAGTCGATACGAAAGATCCATCCGGTTGCGGTACCAATGTGCTACCGTCCATCGAGGAAGCCGATTGGGAAGTCAGCACGTTCCAAACAGTCGCTCGGTTAGCAAGATTCGTCTCCCATACTTTGACAACTTGTTGCATCGTCGAGCCCAGCAACTCCGATCTCAAATCGCTATCCGCCGTCGCAAGGCTTTGGCGGCGCTGTGTCAATGACTGGCGAGTTCGCTGCACGGACAATTCGGCATCGTAGCTGCGATTCGCGCGTTCGACGCCTGCAAAAACTGCTTGAAGCGCGTAGTAGTCGGATTGCGGAATCGGATCGAATTTGTGATCATGACAGCGCGCGCATTGTACGGTGAGGCTAGTAAAATTATTCATCACGTTGGTGAGCATATCATCGCGATCGAGGGAGCGCCCTATCTCTCGATCTAACGTGTCCTCACGAATATCCCGCAGTGAACTTTCATCCCACGGTCCTGCCGCTAAGAATCCAAGAGCTGCAATTGTCCGCGGGTCGCTGGCAGCTAGCACATCCGCCGCCAGTTGCTCTCGAACAAACTGATGGTACGGTATGTCCTGATTGAACGCGGTAATCAAGTAGTCGCGATAAGGCCATGCGTGTTCGCGAATGCGATCTTGATCATGGCCATGCGTTTCCGCAAAGTGCGCGGTGTCCATCCAGTGTCGCGCCCAACGCTCGCCGTATCTAGGCGAAGATAGCAAACGGTCGACCAAAATCGCATAAGCCGCAGGGTCACGATTAGAAACGAACTCATCGACCTCTGCCGGTGAAGGTGGCAACCCGATCAGGTCGTAGTAGAGCCTACGAATCAGAACGTGAGGCTCCGCCGGTGGTGCGGGACGAAGCCCCTTGGAATCCAGTTTGTCGCGAACAAACGCATCGATTGGATGTTTGCTGTCTTCGCGGTTTGGCGGCGAACAATTCCGTAACGGCTGTAGTGACCACCACGCCATGGGTTCTTCTAGCTTTGTATCGGCAGAGTCAGGCCACTTCGCCCCTTGGTCAATCCACAATCGCAAAACTTGAATTTGCTCATCCGAAAGCCTGTTCCCTTTGGCCGGCATGTTCATGCCATCCACTTTGCCCAAAACGAACTGGACCAGTGGACTTGCGGCACTATCTAATGGAACGATATTGGGTGCGTAACTGGCCCCCCCGTTCAATGCGATATCGCGGATGTCGAGCCTATATCCCCCTTCCTGTCGCAGTGGGCCGTGACACTTCAGACAAGCAGTCTGGAAAATGGGTTGGACATCTTTAACGAAGTCAACCGAGCTCAAGCTTGCCGGCGGCACTTCGGCAAAGACCGTCACCGAACCGAGTCGGAATAGCAAATTGGCGAGGAAGGTTATTCGCATAGTCTCATGTTTCATCAGTGTAGAACAAGCACTCCATGCTGTTCTACTCGGCACGGATAGGCTGTGAGTTTATTCGCAAGGTGCAGAAATTTGTCGCCTTTTGCTCCGCAAAAGTGTGTTAACGCGGCGCACTTTCGCGGAGCGAAAGGCAACAATAATAAATTCACAGCCGCGGAGCGAAAGGCAACAATAATAAATTCACAGCCTAGGAGCGAAAGGCGACAATAATAAATTCACAGCCGAGGAGTGCCGATCTACACTGAGTCGCAAACGCGCCACTACGGACGCTTCTTACTGTGGAGGTTTTCAGGTGTGCCTAAGATCTTGGTGTTCTCTTTTTCCGAAGGTGGCCCTTCGAGTGTCAACAACGCGAACAAGTCCGCCAGCTCCTGCGTGGTCAGTTGATTTTCGACACCCTCTGGCATCAAAGATTTTTTGTCTTGCTTGAACTCCTCAATATCCTCTGCTGGGATCGTTTCTTCCTTGCCCCCTTGGACCTTGATCACCGTTCGCTTGTCGGTCTTTTCAACCAATAGTCCAGTGACGACCGTGCCGTCAATCGTGCGGAGGGTCACGCTCTTGTATGCGTCACCGATGACCAAGCTCGGATTGAAAACACTGACCAGCAATTGTTCATAAGAGCCACGACCGTTGGCGGTTATGTTCGGCCCGACTTCATGGCCTCGACCGTTCATTAAATGGCATTGACCGCAGATACGATCGTAAATTGCGAGTCCTCTCTCGGCGTCTCCTCTTGCATCCCATCGGAGCGTATTGGCAACGCGTTTGATTACTTCTTCTCGTTCGCGATTCGTCTCCGTGTTGATTTTACCCCAGATTTTGGCAACAGCAGACTGAATGGTTTCATTCGTGTTTTCCGCGAGCAATCGAACTCGGTTTGGGCTGATCAGCTCCTTTCGCAGCTTTCCATCGACGATCTGCGTGAGCAACGCTTGGGCAGTGTCTGCTCGTCGGCACATGCGTTCCGCAATCGCCGCTTGCATGTCGTTTTTGAGTGCGGGCAGCGCGGCGACCAATTGGGCGGTATCATTGGCACTTGCAGTCGCAATCCCTGTGTCCATGGCGGCGTCTCGATAACCGCCATCGATCGTTCGATCGGCTTTTAAGTCTTCCAGCAATTGAGCCAACGCTTCGGATGCCACTTTGGGTTGAATTTGGACAACCGCTTGCAGCATTTGCTTTCGAATACCTCCATCCAGCTTTCTTTCCAGAACCATTTTCCGAGCCGTTTCGATCGCTTCTGCGTCAGCGCATAATAGTCGAACCGAAAGCATGGCTTTTTGCCAGGACGAGAGTGCCTCTAAAGCAACATCCCCAAATGCATTGAATGGTTTTTTCGAAGCGTTGGAAGCAAGCCATTGTTTCAACATCGGCTTGAGGGCTTCGTTCTTGATTTCACCGGTTCTCGCCTTAACTAGTAGCGACTCTAGCACGGCGGCAGCTTGGTTCGCTTGTTTGTCGCTCAGGCCGCTCGCCAGTTCAAGTACCGAATCAACCGCACGTTTGCTAGGCTCGTCAGCGACAGTCGGTTTGACATCGGAAATCAAACGGGAAGCGATACGCGGCGCCATGTCTCGAAGCAAATCGTCACCCCGCTCGAGGCCATTCAAGATGCTTTGCAAGATGAGTGCTTGTTGCTCAACGATATGAGGTTGCAAGTTTTGCCAAACCACCCGTGGTAATAGAGGGTCATTCGAACTGCTTCGAAGCACACGAATCTGCTGCGAAACGTTGTCGGCAGTAGCCGTCTGGCCGACAGCTAGCTTGGGTGCAGCGATGGACGCTTGCAGTCGAACGCGAGCATCACCGTCGATCGCCATTTTTTTCATGCGTTCGGACGTCGTGCCTTCTCGCGTGTTTTGGCGGCCCGCTGTGCGAGCACCCCAAGCTCTCAACTCAGGCGAACTGCTGTCCAACAATTGGTTTAAGAATTCCGTCGGCAAAGTTCCGGAGCCAATAAGCGACCAAAGCGCATGCATCCGATATTTGATTGGCGAGTCAGTACCGAGCACCAGTGCCTGCAATCGTTTTACGCACGCTGGATCCTTAGTCATGACCCGGCGTTCTTGAAGCTCCAGTTGAGCGCGCTGACGGTTGAAAATGTTCTCGTCCGACAACAGTGTTTCTAGCTCTGGATTGCTGAGTTTACTAAAGTCCTTGACCTTGGGCTTGGGACGGTCTTCATGAACGATACGGTAGAGTCGGCCATGTCCACGATCGACCCCTTTGGGATCCGCATTTGCATCTTGATAGCAGTGATAACGGTCATACCAATCGAGAACGACCATACAGCCATCGGGCCCAACCTTTTGCGCAACGGGCATGAACCAAACGTCATTGCCGGTCAGGAAATCGGCTTCGCTATACCCTTGGTAAGTCGCACCGAATCGTTCGACGCGATCGCTATTGATGCATCCCCCGTGGATATTGCCCATGTAGAGTTTGTCGCGATACTGTTTGGGATAGGCTGGAGAATCGAAATACTCAATACCACAATAGGCCGCCATTTGGTGTTTGTGCTTAACAATCGAGTCGGCAAACCAAGTATGCGGTGGGTAGGGACCGCCCTGACGTAGGTAATACGCTGACTCGGTCAAATGCCAAAGGTGGTCGATCACGCAAGCACTGATAAATGCGCTCCCCTCGTGATCAAAAGAGATGCCCCACGGATTGCTCGTCCCCTCACAAAATAAGTCGAATTTCTTGGTGATCGGGTCAATACGAAACATCGCACATGTAAAGTCGAATACACGATCATCCTGTTTCACAACCGATCGATTGAAAACCCCGTTGAGACCATAAAGGCATCCATCCGGTCCCCAGGTCAAAGCGTTCGGAAGTTCGTGTGTGTCGTCGCGACCGAATCCTGTTACGATGACGGTTGTCTTGTCCGCTACATCATCGCCGTCCGTATCTTCCATGAACAAGAGATCGGGCGCGTTGGCAACCCATACGCCACCATGGCCGACCGCAATACCGGATGGAATGTTAAGGCCTTCTGCAAAAACGGTAACGGTCTCGGCTAGCCCGTCACCATCTTTGTCCTCGAAGATTTTGATTTTGTCTCGTCCGGGGCCAGGTTCTCGACGGGGATATTCAAAACTCTCAGTAACGTAGATGCGTCCTCTGTCGTCGAAGGCCATCGCAACTGGATTTTGCAAGGCAGGTTCAGAAGCCACCAATTCAACGCGAAATCCTGGTGGTAGAGTCATCTTGGCCATGGCTTGCTGGGGCGTTAACGCAGGCCCCGGCGGGACTTTTTGGGTTCGCGGAATGAAATCGTCGGACCAAGCGTTGGAAGCCAATCCCACGAGAAAGAGCAGAGCAATCTGGCAAAGCATTTTTTGAGTCATTCGCACATCGAAATCCTGGCAGGGAAGGGAGGGAGGGGTGTGAGAAGGTGTGACTCGTATTGTAACTGGAGTCCAGCGTGAGTGTTGGAGAGCTGCAGGATTGCAGTGTCGGAGAGTTGGAGAGTTGGAGAGTTGGAGAGTTGGAGAGTTGGAGAGTTGGAGAGTTGGAGAGTTGGAGAGTTGGAGAGTTGGAGAGTTGGAGAGTTGGAGGATTGGAGCATTTCTCAGGTTGAGTGGGAGCTTGCCTCCCCTCAACCTTGTTTTGGCGTCCTAAATCCGCGCCCGCTACCTCCTACCGCACACCCCACCCCCCTCGACCCCCGTTGGCGGTCGAGGCGGGTGCGGTGTGCTCTCGGATTCACAGTCTGAGCTACGCGTAGGACGCCAAAACGGAGTCCGTCGGAGGCAAGCTCCGAACGGACGAAATCGATCCTTATCGTTGAGTGGCGATCCTTATCGTTGAGTGGCGGTCCTTATCGTTGGGTAGCGGTATCGACTAAAAGCGCAAGAGTTGCTTAAAGTACGAACTGTCGCGTACCATACGGAGTTGGAAAATTGAAGAGTTGAAGAGTTGAAGAGTTGGACGGGCGGAGACGGGACACAGTGGTTGAAGGAGGGCTGAGGAGCATTTCTCAGGTTGAGTGGGAGCTTGTCTCCCCTCAACCTTGTTTTGGCGTCCTAATACGCGCACGCTACCTACTAACGCACACCGCACCCGCCTCGACCGCCTACGGCGGTCGAGGCGGGTGCGGTGTGCTCTCGGATTC
>JANMHA010000193.1:0-52339 GCA_031374925.1 Pirellula sp.
CAGCAAGTTCAGCGACTTGTTTCTCAAGTTCCTTGCAGCGGGTACAATCCGGTTGTGGCGAGTCTGTTTCCATCGCTACAACATAACCCAGACCGTCGGTCAATTAAAATATCAGTTTACCCCCGGTAAACACGTACGGCATCTTTGCTGCCGCCTCCAAACAATATCATCTGATAAACTTGTAATTGCAATTCGAAGCTTGGAATGATAGCCAACTTAGAATTGACCTTTTTGGAGATCGACCGAGATGCCAAGCTAGTCGTGAAACCGCCGTGCTGCTTCAGGATCGGGGGTTTCGCTTCAACCGTTACGGGAGTGATGGATTATCCTTGTGGATATTCACTTTGACTCTAGAAAGCGATAGTATCGTGAGGCAGAGCAATCTCGCAAAGCCGCCGACGTAGCGATCAATTTTCCAATAAATAAAAACCACATGAACGCCAATAAATACTATCTCTGCCTCATGGCCTGCCTGCTGGGCTTGCCTGCTGAGGCCCAGGATACTCCAGCCAAAAAAACGGCCCAACAGCCGATCACTGAAGATCGCTTTGAGGTGCGAAATCTGGAAGGATGGACCATTTTCACCAATCGCGAAGTGCAGAAGCTTTACCCCGAAGAGGCGGCTAAAACGATGGAGCATCTACGATGGGAACTCTATCAGATCAAACTCGCCGCCCCCGCTTTCGCAGTGCGCAACTTGCAAGAAAACAACGCCATTTGGATTGAATATGATGAGAAGGTGAGCTTGTCGTACCACCCTGGACGGTCCTGGCTTATCGAGCGCAAATACACAATCCCAAGAGACCCTGAATCGTTCATGTCGCTCAGCGTCAAAACACACCTTGGGGACTCTTACCGCCACCCGTTTGTGGTTTTTCACGAACTGGCACATGGGTATGATGCTCACTTCAACAGTAAGGGCGATGGTTACGGCAACCAGGAAACCAGGGCCAATTACGATCGCATGATGAAAGAAGGGAAGTACGAGAAAATCAAGCTATGGGACGGCCGCATCGCTTCCCACTACGCACGTACCAATCACATGGAATACTGGGCCGAGAGTTCGGAAGCCTATTTCGCCGTGAACGACTTCTATCCGTTCGTCCGGGCGGAATTGCGAGAACACGATCCAAAGATGGCTCAGATTATTGAGCGCTATTGGGGCGTGGATCCCGATTACGTGGTGAAGTTGGAGAAGGACCTGGTGGCCTATCAACAACAGATCCAGCAGAGTACCATCGGCGCAGAGCAGGCCAGCGATCCTGCGACCGCCGCGAAATACACCCCAACTGCACTATACGAAAATCGCGACATCGACGGCTGGCACGTTAACATTAGTCCGCAATTGGTGGCTCAACCTGGGCTTTGCGCAACCATGGTAACGCTGTTGAACTACAAGCTGCACATGATCGATCACTTCATCGCTGAACCTGGCCGCAAGCAATTGCATGAGATACCGATCTGGCTGGAGATCAGCCAAGCAGGTCCGTACATTCGGTATTGCGGGAAAAGCGGTCCGTTAAACGACGCGGCGGTGAATCCCGACAAGTTTGGAGCTGTGGAGATTCGCGACTCGCAAAGTATGCTGAAGTGGGCGATGATCGAGCAGTCCGACGTGCTTCACGCGTTGGCGTTGGCTTATTACGACCGACACGCCGCAAAGCCGGATTCTGAACTAGGCAAAAAGATCCAAGCCGCCTACGAAAACGCCAAAAATGACGACGGATTCAAGTCGGTTCTGCGATTCGACGGCCAACGCGTACCACATCCCGGCTTGGTCAGCGAAAGGCAGTACTTTGCCGATTTGATGGAAAGTTATTTCCTGGTTAATGATCACTATCCATTCATCAGATGCGAGTTGAAGGACCAAGACTCGAACGGATTTGCAATCATTGCTGGCCTGTGGGAAGGCAACCCAAGGCGGTAGGGCCCGAGCCAGCCGTAGGCGTTCGCGAGGGCTCCGCGGGTGGGTCACTTTACTGCGGTAACACCGTCTATAAATGCACCGGAATAAATCGGCTTTGCTCATTCGGTTCTCTGGGGCTTGGTGGATCTACCCACGGAATGGCAGTCCCCGAATCTGCCAACTGCTTCAAATACAGTTTGAACTCCCTCACGATTTTCGCAAGCGCATCGCGCTCTGTTGAGCCCGTGCAAACGAGATCGGGAAGATTCGCAACGCGCGCGCTCACATTGCCGCTCGCGTCGCGAAGCACATGGACGACGCAATTGAAAACTGGAACGTTTGCGGAAACGGTCGGGAGGCTCTTAGACGGTTGTGGTTGTTCGGTCATAGTATTTGAGCTCATAAATTTTGTTAGCAAGTAGTCGTAAAAAATCAAACGAGAGACGATCGCTAAAGGAACGACCACTTTGGCTAGAACTAACGTTTTATCCGTCTCACGTCGTGTGGCACGCCCCTGAGTTCACGAACTGAGTTTACGAAGGGCGTGGTGAGTCACTAGTGACCTATGTCTCAATTCCACGCCCAAGCTGTCGCTTTGGGCGTGCCACACGTAATAAATAATGGCCGTTTAGGGTATGCGGTGGATGGTCCAATAGATTTCCTCGTCAAAAGGACTGCCATCGTCTGCTTTGATCCGCAAGATCAAATGGAGTTGGTTGACAGGTTGAAGATTCGAGGCATGGAGTTTAACACTCATGCGATCCTCGGAGACATCGACCGACGTTATGTTCATTTTTTCGGCACCGATTTCTCCAGTCGTTGGCGAATACTGTTCGGATCCATACGAGGCTTGCCAACGATAGTTCCAGTGTTCCGCCATGTAGGATGCGAAGTTACCGGCAATTTCAGCCTGGACCGCAAAGTTGAAATCGATACGTAATCCATCCGATTCTACCTTGCAGTCACTAACCATTTGAATTGGCTTGCCAGTATAACGCAATCGCTGGATGCCTTGATCGAGCAGACCGATTCGGCCTTCGCCATTCCAACCCTGCAGTCCCGTCGCGTAGACTTGACCGTCCTTCGGATTGACACGTCCTCGCATGATGCCAGTTCGGAAGTCAAACGGCAATTTGACAATCGCAGCCTGGGATTGCCCAGCCACTTCCTGAATCATTAGGTAGGACATCCACCCTTTGCCAAAACTCATATGCAAGAGGCGGCCACTGAGCGGTCCCCACCGCGGATCGTCCACCCAAAGCTGTCCGCCAGAGGAATTGTCAAATTTCTGTGGCATCCAAACCATCGGCTGATCAAAGGTCGTTGGTGGAACGACCTTCGACGTATCAATCTTCCCACCGTCCGCGGACCATTTGTCCTTTCCGTTGTAAGTCGGTACCCAGCCATAAAATCCACCTTCCCGCAACAAACTCACTTTGGAGGCAGGCATCCATTGCCCTTGATTGTCGCTGCACGTCATTCGATCGCCAGGCATGCACCCCATTCCATTCGGCACTCGAAAGCCTGTACTGTAAATACTGCGTCGTTTTCCGTCCGGCGAAATCTGAATCACCGCGCCGGGCAAAGCAAAGTCCGCGTCGTGCCCACCCTTGGCATAATAGAAATTATCCTTCGAATCGGTCTGCAAATCAAAATTGAAGGCGTGGAAAAAGATCGAAACATCCGTGTCCGCGCTGAAACTCTCGTAGAAATCCGCTTCGCCGTTGTTGTCTTGGTCGTGCAAACGCACGATACGATCTTTGCAAGTTATATAGATTAAATCATCGACGACTTTCACGCCGAACGGCTCATAGAGGCCCGCTGCAAACCGTTTCCATTCCAGGTTCAAGAGGGTGTCATCAATACCGGAAACGATCCAGACATCACCACCGTAGGTTGTAACGACCATGCGCCCGTCTGACAAAAAATCGAGGGCTGACGTCCGGAACCATGTCTTCCAAGGTGTCACCTCCGGAATCGTGATGGTATCGAGGGCGTAGGCGCCTCGTTGCAGCCCAAGCGCCCCAACCGTTTTCAATAAAGTGCTCCAGTTTTCCCCTCCCCCTTGCGTTAGCTCGGCAAGGCTCGTTGGCACGTAATGCACGCCTTCCTCTTGAATCCGCTTACCGAATAATTCAATTTCCCTCGAATCGCTACCATCATGACAGACAACATCAAAACGGAGGGATTCATTGCTTGCTGGAATAGTCAAAACCAATCGCCTTTGTTCATCAACGGTCCAAGTTAACGACTCCCTTTGACCAACGATGGCGGCCGCGGTGAATCGCGTTATCTTCTGATCAATTGTAGAACAACTCATCGCCAACGTGGCTGTTGCGCTGCCAGTCGATCCCTTCGTCTGGCTTTGGCCAAGAGCAACGACGCCCGATTTTGGTTTGTTGGTTTTGTCGCCTTGTGCGACCGACAGAACAAGTGGCTTCCCAGGTGCGATTTCCAGTTGATGGCGAATCGTATTGGACGATGCGTCCGCTTGAACGGTTTCTAGAACCGATCGGCCATCGATTCGATAACTGAGAACGACTTGGGTGCCGTGGAGAAAGTAACCACGGTAATCCATCCAATTCGTTGGCATCGGACCGCGAGGCAGAAGTCCGTCGCGTGAGTAGTCCAGTGTTTCGCCATGTCCCCATTGCCAGCCCTGCAATTCGGCGATGGACTTACCTCGAGGTCTGGCTGTCCCTTCTCCGCGATCGCGAATATGCTGAGTGTCATCGAGATCTAAGAAACCGCCTTGCCATACGTCCGCTTGGTTCATCGTGTGGAGGTCGTAACAGAGGGAAACGTTCTCCCCGATCTTCATCGTAAGGACACTTGGAAAACGACGTTCGAGTTGCGAACCAAGCGCTGGCCCGAAATCGCGATCGACAATTGGTACTGCCGTGCCATCCTCTGCACCCTTGGGAAGACCGGCTAGATAGAGTTGATCGATGGCCGAGTACTCGGCCATCGTCGGCTTCATGAAGCGTTCACGAATGTAATGAATCACTTGATAGCGTTCTTTTGGTGTCAAATGGGACATGGCTCCCATCAAACCGTTGCCGCGTGTCAGCGTCATGAACATCTGAAGCGGCTCCGCTCCGAATTTCATTTTTTGCGTTCCGAAGGCACGGGCGGTCGACAGGGCCGGTCGATTGCCATCGGCACCGTGGCAATCAATGCAAAAACCTTGATAAATCGTTTGGCCGGCTTCCAAGTCCTTTTTGTTTAATTTTTTGAGAATCCCAGCATGATCGAGGTTCAACCAATCTTGCTTGATCTCTAACTGATCCTCCGAAGGCTTGAGTTTGTCTGCTACTTTTAGTCCGCCTCTTGCAACTTGAATCACGTACGACGCAAGGTCGAAGAATTGGCTTTGGTCTCGCAAAGCAGATGTCAGGCCTTCTGGCATGATCGAGAGTTTAGACGTTGACCTAGTCTCGATTTCGTCTTTGAGTATCGTCACGCCCTGAATTAGATCGGACGCGGACCGTAGGACCAGTTGCTGAGGGTTTTCTTCGACCACAATCCCAGTACTCGTTTTACCATCGTCGGTTAGTACAGAGACGGTTTCAAAGCCCGCTCGAATATGCTTCGATGGATACAACAGCGATTCGATAAGATACTCATCGGTTAACTGTTCGGAATCGATACCTTGGTTTAGATTGGCGAGATTGGGTCCGAGCGGTGACGAACCCTGGCCGCTGGAATGGCACTGGACGCATGCCGCAGCCGATCGATAAAAAACCAGTGCACCCCTTCGTGGGTCACCTCGAAGTCGTGTTTCACGAACGAGATCCGCAAGGTCCGCTGCTTTAAGCAGTTTTTCAAGCGACTCGGCTTGTCGAAGTGTTTCGCTGCGAATCGTTGTCTGCAAAAGTAGGCAAGCGACTAGGATTGCTATCTTGGTGAGCAAAATTCGGCAAGGCATCATCGCTGGTCCGTTGAGGCAAATTTGCCTACCCTGGCTGCGCCCTTTCGCATGAGTTCGTTCTCATCAACGGATTGGAAGGGATGCGGTGGATAGACTCAAGAATTGTAGCATGGATTGATGCGTAATACGAAATCCCAAAGCCAATGCTCTCCAATACCACCACAGATCTGATCGCTGCCGCTGGTTTGACGCGTCCATTTGGATGGGTTTATGCAATCGGCGTTGAGAAACAGTGCATCCGTCGGCGGAGCGACGGATCCACGTGGGCCGGTTCGCTCCGCGACCGGCGGTCAGCGTAGTTCGAACCGCACATCCCAGCTCCTTCTAAACGACCTCCATCCAAATGGATCTGACCTGGTCTGATCTGACCTGATCGCTGCCGCTGGTTTGACGCGTCCATTTGGATCGGTTTATGCAATCGGCGTTGAGAAACAGGACATCCGTCGGCGGAGCGACGGATCCACGTGGGCCGGTCCGCTCCGCGACCGGCGGTCAGCGTAGTCTGAACTGCACATCCCATCTCCTTCTAAACGACCTCCATCCAAATGGATCTAACCTGGTCTGATCTGACCTGATCGCTGCCGCTGGTTAGACGCGTCTATTTGGATGGGTTTATGCAATCGGCGTTAAGAAACAGGACATCCGTCGGCGGAGCGACGGAGCCACGTGGACCGGTTCGCTCCGCGACCGGCGGTCAGCGTAGTCCGAATCGCACATCCTATCTCCTTCTAAACTACCTTCATCCATACGGATCTGATCTGAGCTGATCTGACCTGATTACAAAAGGCCCATGGTCGGTTCTAACCCGAACATGTGGTTCATGTTTTGGATTGCCGCGCCGCTGGCACCTTTCACGAGATTGTCGATGGCCGAAATGAGAATGATCCGAGGGCCATTTTCGCGAACCGTTATGTCCACGTAGTTCGTCCTAGCGACAAATCGAGTGGCTGGCAAATGCGAAACAACTCGTACGAATGAGCTAGGGTCATAGTACGTGTTCAAGCATTCTCGAATTTGATTGGGGGTTACACCCGCCGCTGGATGGACGTAGATGGTGGACAAGATCCCGCGTTCCATCGGGGTCAAATGCGGAGTGAATACGATTTCCGGTTCGACCCCACTGAAGCGTTTGACGATGTCAACGATCTCAGGCTGATGGCGATGGTGTCCAACGGCATAGGCAGAGATGCTCTCGTTCGTTTCGCAAAAAAGATTTCCGAGCTTGGGTGTGCGTCCAGCACCGCTGACTCCCGACTTGCTATCGACGATAATATCCAATGGCGAAATGAGTCCTTCCTTAAGCAGCGGCGACAATGGCAAGATGGCCGAGGTGGGATAGCAGCCAGGATTGGCAACCAACTTGCAGTCCTTTAAGTCGCCAGCAAAAAGCTCAGGCAAACCGTATGGGGTCATTCCCAAACGACCCGCGTCCGGATGGACTTCGCCGTACCACTTTTCATAAAGAGCCGGGGTGCTCAGACGGTAGTCCGCGGATAAGTCAATCACACGGCAACCCGCGTCAAGCAATTGCATCACATGATGCGCTGAAGCCCCATGCGGCAAACAGGAAAAAGCCACATCGCATCGCTCGGCGATTTGTTGCGGTGTCAAGTCCTCAACCGGAAGCCTTAGGCGTCGAATAAGGCTCGGATGCATGTCGGCGATCATGCTCCCATCCGCTTGTCGGCTGGTGGCTGCCAGGATTTGCACTTGAGGGTGCCCAATGAGCCATTCGATCGCTTCGATTGCCGTATAACCAGAAGCGCCAATAATGCCGACACGAATCATTCGAATACCTTTTATAGTTAGGTTGAAGTATCATAACCCGAAGCGTAAGCGAGGGACCATTTCGCAGATCCCTCACTTACGTATCGAGTTAAGATCGGTAGTTTTCACCTCGCCGCTAGCCAAATTCTATGCGAAGCGGGGAATCTGGCTACATGAACCAAGGCTCCTGAATCTGTTCGGCCAAAATTTCACGAACCATGTTTCGAAGTTGGCCTAGGATCATGGCCGTCGCACCCCAAACGAAATGCTCTCCGACACGGTAGCCAGGTGCATCAAACTGCACAGTGCCACGTTGCAGCGTGCCGACGGTGACCGCCTCGTCGCTAATCAAATCCCGAAGCGGTAGGAAAATCAACTCAGCAACTTCATCGGGGTTGGGGCGGAACGACGGCCGGAGAGAACTGGCCGCAACTATTGGCGTCACCAGATGCCGACTCGCGTAAACGTACAATGGAGTCAACTCTCCAATGGGCTGCATATATTCGGTTGTGCAGCCGAGCTCTTCGCCAAACTCGCGGCAAGCCGTTCTCCACACGGTTTCGCCCGAATCAGATCTTCCCCCGGGCAGGGAGACTTGGCCACCATGATCTGCCATTTGCGTTGGACGAAGGGTTAGCGGAATCGTCCAATCGGAGCCGGAGATCGGAATCAAGCAGATGAGGACGGCGGCAGGGTGCGAGTATTTGGGAGCGGGGCCGCGATGACGACCATACGCGTACTGCGGCGCCAACTCGCGATGCGAATCACAATGCTCTTTTTTGTTCCAGTTCGCCATGTTCCTTCGGAGCAATTCAGGCAGGTTGGACAGGTCTCCCGTCTTGTTCATTTCAATTTGTTTTCGGTTTGGCTAAAGCGATTCGCAAGTTCACTTTTGACGAGAATCGAATGGGAACGTACATTACGCCCACTTCCATTTCTTCATTCTACGCGAAAAAAACATCGATTACGACACGAAAAGCCCATGCACCACCTGCCTTGTTTGCTGCTCATTCGACACGCTCAGTCGGAGAACAATGCCCTCGAGGATCAATTTCGCGTTCCCGATCCTGATATTACCGACTTAGGCGTGGTCCAATCCAAAAAACTGGCAGCTATTGTCGCCAAGCTTTCCCCTACAGTCTTGTACTGTAGCCCATTTCGGCGTTCTCTGGAAACGACGCGATGGATTGCGCTGCAGACAGGCGCGGTTCCAAGTGTACGGCAAGATATTTACGAACAGGGCGGCTGTCACAGCGGCTACCAAACAGGGCGACGAATCGCTCATCTGGGCATGAATCGGGAGGCGCTGTCGCAGCAATATTCCGGTTGGCATTTGGATGAACGCATCAGCGAGCAAGGCTGGTACGATCTTGATCACTACGAAACTGCGGACGAAGCTCGCCAACGAGCCCTGCGAGTTCGCCAATGGTATGAGTCCGAAACGCAGTCGCACAGCAACCGTGACCGGGTCGCCATGGTGATCCACGCTGACTTCAAGATGCGATTGTTAGAAGCCTTTTTGGAAGATGATTCCATCGAAGAGCAACTCGGTGATATCATTAACACTTCGATCACCCGATTGTCCCTGGCCAAGGGACGCTGGCGGATGGACTACTGGAATTCGTTCTCGCATTTGGATCCGCATGAAATCTCGTGCTAATGCGGGCGATGTGAAAACAACAATCACAACCCGAAGCGTGAGCGAGGGACCTGCGGAATTGTCCCTCGCTTACGCATCGGGTTGGGATACTTACGCTTCGGGTTGGGATATTCAGGACGGATATTGAATGAAACGAAACCGCATACAAGTTGTCCAGACAGTTGTTTTCCGCCCTTCCTGGCCCGCGAAAGATAAGAGAACAAGCTTGTGGCAAATTGGTTTCTTTCTCGCCCTCTGCACAACCCTTTCGCTCGAGCTTTATGCTCAAGAAATAGTTGGAGTGAATGTCGTTCCGCATCAGTTTTCATCAAACCTAAAATGGCGGCAAGCACCTGATCCAGAACTTGGTGCGCGCGTCGAGTTGTTTCTCCAAAACAAGACTCTATCCGGTGTTTCTCTCAAGCCAGATGCATTGCGATTCGATTCCCAGCCAGCACTCGCACTGCTGAAATCGAACGACTGGACTTGGCACAATACCAACCATTCTCATGACATCGAACTGCCCAGCGAATCGATGACGGTGATTCAGTTCAATGGCAGACGCAGCACTTGGGGGGTTGATTCACAGCATGAGTTATCGATTAGCACAGACAAAATGCAAAAGCTGCCGTTCGCTCTCAATGCTCCGAAAGTTTGGATCGATTTGGTCTCGTTCCATCGAGATTCCAACGCAAAGGATGCAATCTATCCCAATCGCATGATCGCTTATATTCGGAACCAAGATAAGGGTTCCATTCAAGTGCTAGCGTCAAGGCTGTGGCTACCCAAAACGAAGGATACTTTCCGGACGCTTTATCCGTCTCCCTGGCAATCGGAACTAGATCGATTTCCCAAGGACGGACGAATTGCTTCGGAAGCCATTGGAGGGTTTCAACAGCCATTCGAATCATTGCCTTTGTCGTATGCGGTGGTCGAGATTCAAGTTCGACGGGAGGGAGTCTTAAAAGCCGATTCGCTTTGGTCGTATCTCAAGATCCGAGTCAGCTCCTTCGATATCAGTGGAGGCTGGATTGCATCCGATATCAAGGGAGTGAATAGCTTGCAAATCGACGCATACTTGCGGATGCTCAAACGATTGCATATCAATACCGGTCAGATCGAGGAGGTCGGAGGCTTTACAGACCGGCCTGAAGTCTATTCGCAGTTCCCGATCAAGCGTTTCAATCGAATGCAAGCGTTGGATCGATATGACTCAGATGCGATGCTGCCGAACATTCATGCTGTAGAGTTCATGGGGGAACCACAGTACGGGGGCGGCCGGCCTGTCCCACCTCAAGAAGTGTATGACAGCCTCGCTCCTTATCAAGCTAGTCGACTCTCGACATCGCTTACATTGAGCGAGGAACGCACTTGGCGATATTATGCTGGACTATCTGACTATCCCCACTACGATGCATATCGCGTCATCGCGCCAGCTGCTGATTCCTGGACAAAATACGATCGCTGGGAAGGCAAGTCCATTCGATGGGGAGCCCCACTCGAAACGATTGGTGATATGACACGCAGTTTGCGGGAGCAGAGTCGTCCGAAGCCGATCGCGTATTGGTCACAGGGGGCACACGATGGCTGGGGAGGTTTCTTGAGCCAACGCAGAACCTCTCCCACCCCAGATGAGTTGCGATCGCAGGCATGGCACGGACTTGGAAATGGAATTGCATCGCTGTACTGGTTCAATCTGAGCGTCAAATCCTTGTGCAAGTTTCCCGATTTGATTGTTCCTATTCAACGAGTGGACCGAGAAATAGTCCTACTCAAATCGATTCTGGAGACGGGAGCGCCTTTCGAGTATCGACGCTTGCTCCAAGGGGACGTTCCCGAGTGGGACGTGTCATCGATCGTCTCTCCGGAGTCCATGTTGCTGGTAGCAAACGATCTACGCTATCGAATTGATGCCAAGCAAAATGTATTTGAGTTTGACCGGCGTTCTACGGACGTGTCATTCCAATTGGCTCCCTGGATAACGGGATCTGTCTCGGTATTTCGAGTGGATGCCGATGGAACTCACGATGTCGTCTATCGCATAGAGAAGGGACAAATCCATGTTTCGGATGACATTCATGTTGTTGGAGTTTATGTTGCAACTGGCGACGCAAAATTGCGTTCAGAACTTGATCGCTCGTTGAAAGAAATTCGTGACGGAGAGCTGGCACTGGAATCCGATCCCGATACGAACCTGGAGTCCGATCTAACATCGCTAAAACAGCGGCTGGAAGGAACACTTCGGTGAGCGCGATTTCGAGTTAGTTCTTCACCAGTTGACCTCAGCAATGCTTCGCCATAGGATGCCAAGCAAATGTGTATGGTTATTTCCCATCGGAAGGTTCACTTATGTCGATATCACCAAAGATCCTTGCCTTTGCTGGCAGCACGCGAAAAGACTCCTTCAACAAAAAACTGATGCAGATCGCCGCTCGTGGTGCCATGGATGCCGGGGGCGAACTCACCGTGATCGATCTGAAAAATTACCCATTGCCGTTGTTCGATGAAGACTTAGAGGCAGCAGAAGGCTTACCCCTCAATGCCTTGACCCTCAAAAAACTCTTCCTAACGCACCACGGATTGATTATTGCTTCACCGGAGTACAACAGTTCGATGACCGCAGTCTTGAAGAACACCCTCGACTGGATTTCTCGTCCGGCTCCAGGAGAGGCATCTTTGGCTGCTTTCCAGGGCAAGGTTTCGAGCATCATGAGTGCATCGCCTGGTGGGTTGGGCGGTCTCCGCGGCCTGGTCCATCTACGGTCCGTCCTTGGAAACATTGGGGTGCTAGTGCTGCCGGAACAGATTGCCGTTTCCAAGGCTTATGAAGCGTTTGACAGCAACGGCGCTTTGAAGGACGAGAAGCAGCAGGCTGCCGTGCAGAACTTGGGCAAGAAGTTAGTGGATACAGTTCGCAAACTGGTCGGTTAAGCACCTATCCGTCGCCTACAACGCGTGGCGGATGCTGCTAGCATCCGAACCGAATCTCGCGTCCGCCCGGGTTCAAACAATGTTGAATGATCTGCATACAACGCTGACGAGAGCCAAGAGACTCAATTGGATTGATCATGACCCCACGCCAATTCGCCAAGATCGCAATTTCATTTCCTGGAGCCGTAGAAGCCGAGCACATGGGACATCCAGATTTTCGATTCAGCGGAAAAATTTTTGCGAGCCTCAATGCCGCCGATGGCGACTTGGGGATGGTCAAACTGACTCCAACGCAGCAAGCGGCATTTCTGGAAACCCATGGCGAGGTTTTTTTACCATGCAGCGGCGCCTGGGGTAGAGCGGGTTGCACTCATATTGTCCTAGCCTCTGTTCACCCGAAACTTGCCCATTCCGCATTGGAATTAGCCTTCGAGAACGTCGTTGAGGCTCAACCCAAACGACCCAAGCCAAAGAGTAGCTGAATTCGTTAGAATTTAGTAGACTCTGAATTCGTTTCACCGCGTGCCCTACGGGCCGCGTGCACTAGAGGACGCGGGGCGATGCCCGCTCGGTCCAACGAAGTCACATCAGGTTATTTTTGCCGAGGTGCTTACGTTCGATACAACTCAAAATGGGGAACTTGAAATGGGATCCAAACAACAGAGCATTATCGGCTGGATCTTGAGTGGCCTGATCGCAATTTTGTTGATCGGCCCCAGCGCGATGAGTAAATTCTTGGAATGGGAAGGTAAGGACAAGATGTTTGCTCACATCGGCTTCTCGTCCGAGTTAATCTTCAAGATTGGTATCTTGGAAGTTATGCTTGCAGTAATCTACCTCATCCCTAGAACCTCCTTTTTCGGGGCAATATTGCTGACTGGCTATCTAGGCGGGGCCACGGTGACGCATTTGCGCGTCGGCGATCCATTTATAGCGCCGGTTATCATTGGGGTCGTCATGTGGATCGGGCTCGGATTGCGGTCCCCAGCGATTTTTACGTTGGCGATGGGTGGATCCTCAGCCCCAAAAAACGTTTAACTCGTGTTCTTGGCAAGCTTTGTTGTCCGATTGACGGTGGTGTTCGCCGATAATTATCCGGTTTTTTCAATTTCGAAACAAAATCTTCGAATTTCATGTTCGGTTCCTGGCTCCATTTACGTCTTTATGAGTAGCCGGTTGGTACTCACGCCCGCCAACCGGCTTCTATTCTCAAAAGTTACGTTTGTCCACTGCTGCAATTTGCCTGGGATGAAGTACAATATCTTATAGTCGGTAGGGACTATTTGACTGGTATGCCTTGCGCCTAAGATGGCATCAATTCTTACCGCGGCTCGCCGGCCCCCTGCCTGACTCCCACCTCGATTTCGCTGAAATCGTCCCCATACGAGTTCCTTTCCAATGCGTTTCTGCCTAGTTCCATTTGCACTTAGTCCAAACATCCTCGGAATGCTAGCCCTGGCATGCTTCGCTCAGTTTGGCGCCCCCGAAATACAAACTCTGCCGCAATTGGGTTGCAAAGTCGGCCAGGTACCACCCGCTATTAGCACTGCGATTGGACAAGCACTGGCAGGCACCGTTTCGGATTGGACCATTCCGAGTTTCAACGCAGAATCGATTCCAGCAGGTACGGAGCCGGGAATCTATCAAGTTCAGGCTCTCGGCCCGAACGGGTTATCCAACAGCCGTAGTTTCATGGTAACTACCGAGCCATGGGTGGTGGTAACTGGAAACGAGAGTGAAGTGAACCCAGCGGCCATCGCACCTGGAACTATTTGGCAAGATGACTGTCCCGAACGAGGTCGAAATTACTATCGTTTGAAATGCGAGCAGGACCAGAAGCTTGAACTGAAATCCTTTGCGTATGCTCTCGATTCGAGGGCACGTCTTGTCATGTCATTGCTCAATCCCGATCACGTAACCGTTGCGACATGCAGTGCAACGAACGATAGCGATGCATCAATGTTGGTCGAATTGAAAGCCAATACCGAGTATTTGTTGGTCGTTCACGATCATTTGTTTCGAGGCGGTAGCGACTACCGCTACGTGTTGAAACTGGACAACCCAAGCTCCCTCGATTTGAACCAAGCCAGCTTGGTGGAGCGATGGCGGCGATTGGCTAAGGCACCGCGCAACGTTGACTGTCAGCCTATTGACTTTGTACGTCTATGGCATCCCCGGTGTGGATTGCTGCGTTCGCCGACGAATGCTCCAACCATCATTCACGATGAAGCGGTGCATGGGGGTATGAAATCGATGATGGTCACTTGGCCAGTTATCGTTGCCGGGGAATGGGACACCAACGACGACATAGACATGATCGACTTCGATTGCGAAGCGAAAACGGACGTCTCGGTGGAATTGGTTTCGCAACGCAT
Source organism: Pirellula sp. (assembly GCA_031374925.1). GTDB lineage: Bacteria > Planctomycetota > Planctomycetia > Pirellulales > Pirellulaceae > JBKCUI01. The sequence continues at coordinate 14,550 of JANMHA010000193.1, forward strand.
CGGAGAGCTATCGGATGGACTGATAGTTGCGTACCGTGTTGAGAATCCTGGACAACCGAACGAAGTACTGCATCGAATTGCCGAGAACGATGATGGACCTGCAGTAGGGAACGGCGAAATGCGTTTTGCCATCAAGGATCCACTGTTTACATTTCAAACGACGGACAAGGGGACATATCGCTTGCATGTCCGCAGCCAACAACGGCTTGACCGATCCGCTATCATCCCAAGGTACGCAATCGAGATTCGCAAGCCGAATCCTGGATTTGTGCTCCTTGCTAATCTAGCGACGCCGACCCTAACCCCCGATCAAGCTCGCACCACAAGCCCCACAATCTTGGCGGGTGGATCTGTCATTTTTTCTGTGCATGCGATCCGCTTTGACAACTTTGCCGAACCGATTGAATTGAGCATCGTTGGACTCCCTGACGGATGTCGAGGTGGAACGGGTGTGATGGCTCGGGATCAGAATCTTGCGACGCTCAACGTTTGGAACTTTGAACCGACAGCCGCATCTCAGGAGCGAAAAGACATGTCGAGAATTGAGGTCAAAGGCTCCGTCGAGATCGGAGCACTTTCGATTTCAGCGGTTGCCGCTCCTCTCGAAATAACTTGGAATGCTATTGATACGTTTCGCTCGCCGATCGCCAAGATGGCTCGTTTCCTAAGGTTATCCAAAGCCGATTCGGTTGTTTGCCCGCTGACCATCGAACTTGGCCCGAAGGACCTCGATGCGAAATCACCGATTCGAATGGACGTGATCCGAGGCCAATCGCTGAAGATCCCAGTTCGAGTCACTCGTCGGACTGGAGGCGAAGGGGTGATCACAGTGCGACTGCACCACAGCCCAACCAAGACAACTGCCGCCGAAATAAAGATCGAACCAAAAGCTTCTGAGGGGGTACTGGACCTTCAGATTCCTAAAGATACACCGATTGGCGAATTCCTATTTGGAGCCTTGTGTGAGTCTGCGGTTTCGGTTCCAGATCCCGCGGCCAAAGATAAGACGAAAAGTATTACCTTGCAATTGCCTAGCTCTAACATACGCGTTCGAATCGGAGATGCACCGTGAAAAAAACCCTAAGCTACCTAAAAAAGCTGCCCCTTTTTTCCCACGCATGGCTTTGTATTCCTATGAATATGTTTCTGTTTCTGTTTGCCACTTTGTTGATTTCATGCAAATTTCTTTCGGCTCAGACTCCCATTTATTTCGAAGATGCGGTCGCCCCAATACTGCGCAAGAACTGCACCGCTTGCCACAATGCGAAGCTGGCGGAAGGTGGGCTCAATCTTGAGTCACAGGTGGACCTAACTCGCGGAGGCGATACGGGACCGGTGTTCGAAATTGCAAATGTCGATGCAAGTCTTCTGCTTACCAGACCATCCGTTGCAGGCGAGACGATCATGCCCCCAGACAACAACAAAGTCGGAGCCGAACGATTAACTCCAGCTCAAATCGCCGTGATTAAGGCCTGGATTGCAGGTGGTGCGTTGTCGCGGGGGCCCAGCCAAAACATGATCAATTTGGCGAATCTTAAGTTGCCTGAGAGTGCACGCGCGAGTTATGCCGTGGCCATTTCTCCGGATAGTTCTTTTGTTGCGTTTGGACGAGGTGGTCAACTTCTGATTCACAATTCAGAACGGTTAGCTAGTGCGCAGCCGATTGCAGGAACCCTCGATGTTGCGCCAATCCAAGTGATCCAAGATGCGCATCCGGACTTTATTCAATCGATTGCGATTAGTCCTGACGGCCAACGCATTGCGACCGGCAGCACCGGCCAAGTTAAGATTTGGAAACGAAACGAACCGTCGCTTGAAGCAGCGAGGGTGACGCTCGCTGCCGTCGGAATTGACCTTGCAAAATTGCTATGCATGTCTTCGGACGGAAACGTTTTTGCAACAGTTGAGCAGGTCGCTTCAGCCACAGTTCCAACTGACCCGACGGCGCCCCCAACTGCTCCCAGTTGCAATATCAAGCTTATGAAGAATGACGGAAGTATCTTGCATGCTTTCGCGGTTGCCGAGGGGGCTTTGGGAGTTGGTGTTTGGAGTCCATCCAACGCTCGGCTCTTTGCCGTTGGGACCTCCAACGTACTTTATTGTTGGGATCTTTCGTCAGCTACTCCGGCGACTCCAACGACGACGCAACTACCAACCGTGGCGAAATCGCTCGCCGCCTTGGACGAGTCGACGCTTCTTTTGACAACAGAACGAAAAGCCGTTGTGTGGCAATACAAGACTCCAGCTTCCGCGGAAATGATTGCAGACCATCCACTCGCCGTCGCCATCAATGGAGTCGGGCCGGTGGATAGCGTTCGGCTTTCACCGGATCGCTCTCTAGCCCTTTCGCTTGGCCAAGACGAACCGACCGGGAACACATCCCTCAAGCTCTGGAATGTCGTACAGGCCAAACTGACCGGATCCTTTGAACGCGACCGAAAAGAACAACTCGCATTGTTAAACTCGGATCGAGAACTCCGTCGAACACAAGCCGCGTTGGATCGATCGAAAGCACTTGTCGGCGAGCAAGAGAAGGCTTTAGAAGCTGAGCAAGCGGCCGTCAAAGCCGCTCAAGCAAGTCAAGAAAAAGCTGCGATGGCGATGGCAGCAAAGGAAAAAGAAATGCAGACAGCTACCCAAGCGATGGCCGAACACGAAAAAGCCATGGCCGAAACAAAAACGGCAATCGATGCTGCCATGCAAAAACTGACGCAACTCACGGCTGAATTAGAACCCAAGAAGAAAGCACTTACGGATCTTGAAAAGCAGACGGCCGAGTCGAAGGCCATGCTTGAAAATGCCAATCAGTCGCTTGCCGGAATCCAAGAGAATCAAAAGGCCGCTGTCGCAAAACTGGAGGAACGCAAGCTTGGCGTAGAAAAACAAAACGAAACCCTGTCCTCGGTTCAAAGCCAGAACGCGAATAAGAAAGCTGCCAATGAGGCGGTTCGATTCTCAGTGCAATCCGTCTCATTTTCCGGAACGAACGTGATTTCGGCGACGCGAATGGCGGAAAAGGCCCCAACAAATGTTCTCGACTTCTTTTCCGTTGAGACTCTTGAACGGGTTGCATCTCGCACGCTCAGTAAACCAGTCGCTACCGAGGCGGAACTTTCTGCCATGGTAAAGAACATTCCGACTTCTTGGCAACAAGAGAGCGTTTTGGAAACGCCAGCGATGGTGGTGGACAGAGCCACGGCCCTCGCCTTCAGCCAAGACGGAACCACGCTTGCAATAGGCAGTGGTATGGCGAGCCGTAGTGGCCAACTCGTGATCGTCAACTTGGCTGACGGAAAGGCAATAAAGACGATGCCTGATCTGCATAGCGACACTATTCTCGGCCTAGCGTATTCTCCGGATGGTCGTTGGCTTGCAAGTTGCGGCGCGGACAAGATGACAAAACTTATGAGTGCACAAACTTATGAGATCGCGAAGTTGTTCGAGGGGCACACACATCATGTTTTGGCACTTGCCTGGCAAGAGGATGCAAATCGATTGGGTACGGCAAGCTCCGACGGGACGGTCAAGCTTTGGGATATCGAGAAAGGTGAATCGGTCCGGACCGTTACAGGGTTTGGAACTGAAGTGACGTCGCTCGCATTCATTGGGGCGACTGCGAACACGGTTTCTTCGACCATGAACAATCTAGTACGCATGCACGATTCCAACTCAGGAAATCAGAGCAAGCAATTTGGGCCTGCGGCCGATTCTCTCTATTGCGTCGTTGCCTCACCCAACGGAAAGTTCGCAATAGCGACAGGCCAAGAAGGGATCGCCAGAGTCTGGAACGTGGACGATGGAAAGCTTGTCGCGGAATGGAAATGATGTCTGATTACCAGCGAGTCTTCATTTGGGAGGGCGAGGCCTCGCTCTCCCTGTAAAAGCAATCCGCCGCTCGCCTTAGAATCCATCAACGCCTGCTCACGGGTTTATCAAGAACGAAGCTTCCGCCTCAAGCAATTTGTTCGACTCTGGCAGGTTGACTTTCGCGAGTAGCGATGGAAGGTTCTGCAACTGGAGTCGTAAGGCTGCACCGCTGGGCGGGGGCTCAGAAAATAATTTGCCGATCTCGCTGACCATGAGGTCGCATCCCCTTTGCAATTCCATGGTCGCCTCGATACCTTCCGCAAGCGCCTCACGTTCCTTTGCATTAAGGGGCGTCCGTGGAGTAAACTCCTGCATATCCGCAATGATGCTGCCGAGTTCAAAGGAAGCGTTTTCGTACATGGATTTATGGGTGGCAAGTACCTCCAAATCCAACGCATCCCGTCGGATCATTTTCACAACATCTACGCTCGTCTTCACAGCAAGCTGCCTAATATCCTGAGTGTAGCTGTGCAGAGCTAAACCAAGGACCTTTAGGTTCTTGGAAGATTGCATTCGGTTGGCAGCCTCGCGGACCTTTTGCACGGCAGGCAGCAGCAGACCAATCAGAATGGCGATAATCGCAATGACCACGAGAAGCTCAATGAGTGTAAAGCCAATGCGACGGAGACGGACTCTAGAATTCATATTAGCACCTCCTAATACAGCGTGAAAAACTAACGTCAGAATCTAAATTGCAGAACAGAGCACAAACGGCAATTGTACCATTAAAGGAAGCTTGTCAATCGCAAAGACTAATATTGAGTGAAAAAACACCCCATTAGCAAATTCCGTGCCAGACACCCATCATCGACGCGTTAGTTTTTCGCTTTTTGGGTTTGAATAAAAACGGGGCGAGTCTCATTCATCAAGAATGTTAGCCAAGAAAATGAATCGTGAAGCGTCATTGGAGAGTTGTTTCACGAATGTCGGAAGAGTATGATTTCTTTCGTCATCAGAGCGTTACAAGTGCCGGGGGATAAGAAATCTTATCAGTTAGCCATGTCAATACTCAAAGAAATACAATCGAAAACCGTGCCGCGGGGGATTGGTGACTCGATCGCAAGACTTACCAAGTTCTTCGGCATCGAACCATGTGGCGGATGTGAAAAACGACGCCAAACATTAAACCGAATTTTCCCATACCGCAACTCAATCACATCCATCACTTCCGATCCAGTTGCTTCCTCAACTAAAGTTGATTCCTCAACTAAGGAGTCGCTGGAAAAACAACCTCCTATCTTTGCTGGTTCGTCGCGGAGTTCGATTTGGGTTCCGAACCATGATTTTCGAAACCAAATGGATTTGCGAACGTACCGTACCGACTTGATTCATGCTTTTGAATCGGGCAACATTGAGCAGGATTCTTTCAGATTTTCCTACCAAAATCTGCAACGGTCCACCTGGATTTACGACGCAAAGTTACAGAAAATTATGGCCAGTACTGGCGGGCGACGCGATCCTGACAGCCGAAGCGGCCCGCTGGATGCAGAAGGCCGACGTCGATCGGAGCGGCAATCCGGAGGGGCGACCCAACCTGCTCCCACAGGAGCCACGTCAACATCATTTGCTTGCGGCGTCGACGTGACGCAAAAAATGATCGCGGCAATCAACTCGACGAAACGAACATTTGCCAGATGGAACAACAAGGACAAGAACACAGCTTGTAAAGCGTTAACGAGTTGGTCAACGGGCTCCTTTGCCTGGGACATCATTGAACTTCATTTGCAAGTCACTAGCGATACACTTAACAAACCCTTTCGTCCCCAGTGTGCTACATCCGGTGCCAATCCCCCCTGCGGATCGAGCGTTACCGTTCAGAATTCCTGTCACTTCGCCGGCTCAGCCAACTATGTGATTTTTGGCGTGATGTGTCGACTTTGTCACTCGTTCTATGACAATTTGCTGCAGCAGAATAGTTCGAACTGGGATATCTTTTTAGATGCCGTTAGCGATTATTCGCCGCGAGATATCCTTCGAATGAGTCGCGACGAATTTAGTGAAAACGGAATGCTGTACTTGATTGACCTTTACAAAAAATACATTCCGTTGCTGAGCCTTGATCCGGTTGCTGGCAACATCAATGCGGCCAAGTCTTGGTCAAAGGCCGGTTTTCATGGATGGCCAAACGCCAGGGCAACCCCCATAGGGGATCGATCCAATTGCACCTTGACTTGCGGGCAACAGCCCTCCACCCCGCTGAGGGTGTCTTGGTACCCTTTCTTAAACGCTTACAGCCGCTAAAAAAATAATAGCCCCGCAAGTCGTTTCGGTGCAACTGCGCAGTGTCCCCCTCGAATTCATTCTCAAAAACAACTTGGCTAGCCCATTCCCGAGCTAATGCAATGCCGATCATGAAACCACCGACATGAAGTCGGTGGGGTGTTTGCTTGGATTATGCTTTTGCGGAAAGTAGCTCGCCAGTCGTTTCACCACCGACGTTAAGTCGGTGGGGTCTGCTAGAGCTAACACCACCAACGTTAAGTCTGCTGCTAACACCGCCAACGTTTAGTCTGCGGCTAACACCGCCAACGTTAAGTCTGTTGCCAACACCGCCAACGTTAAGTCTGCTGCCAACACCGCCAACGTTAAGTCTGCTGCCTATACCGCCAACGTTAAGTCTGCTGCCTATACCGCCAACGTTAAGTCTGCTGCTAACACCACCGACTTAACGTCGGTGGTTCACTGACTGATCAGCTACAATCCAACGAATCCGGTCCCACATCCCCACCGACTTCAAGTCGGTGGCTTGCTGACTCTCCCCCCGCCATCCGTCGCCTAGCCGCATCCATATCATAAGGTCCAATCGTTCCAACATAAAAACTATCCATCCACAACCGAATCATCCCGTGGCAATACGAGATATTGTTCATGTATGCCAACGCAATATCCTGTGGACTCGTCTCGTAATCGAATCTCAGCGTAAAATGAACGTGCTCACTCAACATGCCAATTCGAGAAACGGAGTGCCCCTTCTTTGCCGCAGTTGCCAAAATCGCTTTTTGGGTCTTTTCAATGAAAGTTGGAACCGCTACGGGATGCCGCTCGGCATGGACAAGTGCGACATGCATCGCCAACACGTATTGACTATGACTGCTAAATACGGGCGCGTTCAGATCGACACGAGGATCGGACCATTGGTAGTTCATGAGGGTTGCAACTTGCGAAGCCGTATAACTCTCGCGATGGTGAAAAAGTTGCTTTGCTACATAATTTTCAACGGTGTCTGAGTTCGCATCCCCAATCGAAGTCAGTCGGAAATTGCGTCTCCAATTAGACTGAGAATCTCGCAAGATGGCTACGACTCGCCCTTTGACTGCTCGAACGATGCTGGATGGCTTAACGTGTGTCTTGGTCGATAGCAACAGGAATAGGCAACGCTTTTCGTTTTGGTAGGTGCCTAAAATTCGGACGCCATCGGGTTCTGTAAGGGCTGTCAACTGGCTGAGCCAGGTGTCGCCTGAAGGTAGAATTTTGTCGGGGAACATCGCCAGCGACCACCGCAACTGATAGGCTGGCTTGCAGTCTTCGATGGTGTAGATGGGTTGCATGGGAGTTTGGATGGCGAGGGACTCATGAATCCACCGACATGAAGTCGGTGGGGTATTTGCTTTGATTGTGCTTGGTGGATGTAGCTGACCAGTCGGTTCACCACCGACATGAAGTCGGTGGGGTCTGCTGGAGCTAGCGCAACCGTCGATAAGGTCTGCTAGAGCTAACACCTCCGACTTAACTTCGGTGGTTTACTGACTGGTCAACTCAAATCTCAGTCTGGTCAGCTAAAATCTCAGTTCCCCTCAATTGCCGACCTATCAGCAATCGAGCGGAGTCAGTCAACGAGACTCGGTATCAAACAATGCGAAGTGCCCGCCCATGCAAGTGATTTTAGCAAAGTGCCAGACTTGCATGTTGTCGACGTTTCGGCTTAGCCTTATTAGAGTGCTACCAAACCGTGATGACCATTCAAAAGTTCTGGACAGGTTTCCATTGCAGTGCCAGCACGATACTTCTGAATCACGATTACAGTTCTTTCGTTCATGCATTCTTTTAGCGACAACGATGAAAGTGATTCACTTGCTTTCCCCAATTTGTAATGAGCGAAAAGTGTTTTCCACAGGCAGGGCAGCAAAAGACTGGAACTTAGAAACAGGCAACAGTGAAATTTGTAATAGCCATTGCCTACCAAATACGCCTGCATACATAGTTCTTCCTCTGGCCCCATGCCATAGCCAAGAACCAAGTGATTTAGATCATGTCTTTCAAAGCCAGGAATCAGTTTCAGTCCCTTCTCGTCCAGCATTCTTGCCAAGTCATTGCCAACGGTGTGGTCCGGCAATGATCGCAAAAGTTGCAGTTTTTGCTCGTACCGACGCTTTGGAAAAAGGATCTGTAATGGCCTTACGACTAGGTAGTCCTTTGTGTTTGCAATCAATTTTCCGATAAGCACTCGAAGCATCGAAGAATTATGATTCATCTCTAGTCCTCGCCTAATGATCTTTCAGTTCGTCAAAATTGCTGCTCATTATCCGCCTCAGGGCGAACGCAAAGGGACCGCAATTAGTAGCGAAGCGTTTCCACGAGATCAGTACTGAAGGTCCAACCGCATCCCCGCCGCTAACCGCTTCAGTCTATCCAATCCAGCAGGCGTAGTCTAGTCGGCCGGGCCCGGGCGGAGGCAGCAATTGACAGCTACTTTAAAACGTCGATCGTTTCGAGCTCTCCGTGGTTGCGACAAAGAGTAGCGCGGCACTCCGTTCCGAGAAAAACGGCTCGGATAGGCTGTGAATTTATTCGCAAGGTGCAGAACTTTGCCGCAAGGTGCAGAACTTTGTCGCCTTTTGCTCCGCAAAAGTGTGTTAACGAGGCGCACTTTCGCGGAGCGAAAGGCGACAATAATAAACTCACAGCCTATCCGTGCCGAGAAAAACGGCACGGAGTGCCGTTCTACACTTTGGCCATCCCAAAATTAAGACTTGAAGACGCACTGGCCTCTCAATTCTTCGACCTCGCAGCCTTCTTCTGAACCATCATTTACTTCCCCCTCAATCGCTTGTTGCGCACCACTGAGGTCAGGCCCGGGTCCGACCCTCGGCAAAGCCACGAATTGGTTCGGATTGCCATTGCAGACGGTCCAAAGGTAGCCTCATATTCCGGGATAATGGATTTGATAATTGAGGGATATCTACCGCAACTTCCGACCGCGGGATCGGCTAGACTAAAGTTTCCTAGCGGCTGGGAAGCAAGTTGGATCGGAGAAGGGCTTCCCTTTGATCTGCTTCGATACTGTTGGGATGGATGCTGCTACTTATAAGAAGACACCGGGTGTGCTTCGCCGAGCTCTCAACGGAAAACTTGAAATGAAAATCGCTATCACAGACTACTCGTTTCCAAGTCTCGACATCGAAGAGAGTATTCTGCGGCCGCTAGGCCACGAAATTGTGGCGTGGAAAGAGAAGAAGACCGCCGCCCAGTTACCGCCATTGGTGGCCGATGCCGATGCCGTCATCACGCAGTTTGCACCGGTGAATGCCGATGTGATTTCGAGCATGCAACGGGCGAAGGTCATTGTCCGCTACGGTATCGGGGTGGATAACGTGGACATCGACGCGGCCAAGGCCCGCGGGATTCCAGTCTGTAACGTGCCAGACTATTGTATTGACGAAGTGGCTGACCAAACGCTTGCCTTTCTTCTTGCGACGACGCGGCAAGTGGTAACGAATTGTGTGCGGAACCGTGAAGGGCGATGGGGTCTAGCGACACCGCTCGACCAGATGCGGGCCCTGCGCGACATCACCGTCGGAATCATTGGTTTCGGACGCATCGGTCGCGAAGTGGTTTCGCGATTGCGAGCGTTTAAGTGTCTTGTGCTGGTGCATGACCCAATCGTTGCAAAGAGTGAGATTGAACAAGCGGGTGCAAAGCCAGTTGCGTTGCGAGAGCTTCTATCACAGTCCGACGCGATATCGTTGCATTGTCCGTCGATGAATCAGACACGCGGAATGATCAATGGCGATTCGCTGGCGATTGCAAAACGCGGCGTGATCCTGATCAACGTGGCTCGCGGCGATCTGGTCGACCCCGCCGCGTTAACCGACGCGTTGCAAAGCGGTCACGTCTCAGCCGCTGCGCTGGACGTGTTCGCGCCGGAGCCGATCCCGTCCAACCATGCGATTCTGAAAATGGACAACGTGATTGTCGCCTCGCACATCGCGTCATGCAGCGTTCCTGCCGTACGAAAGCTGCGAGAAACTGCCGCCAATCTGGTGGCAATGGCGCTGCGCGGGGAAACTTTGCCGAATGTGGTGAATGGGGTTCGGTAACGTTAGCCTTAACAGTTAAATCACCTAAATCACCAACAAAGGAGAAAACACTATGAAGCTTGTTCTCGATCAAGAGGCTTCTGGCAGGATTTCGTGCGGACCACGTCACCATCGAAATCGTTTGCATCGGCTCTCGCAGCAACGCTGGCCGAATCCTCTGTCCACCTGTCGCTTATCGTCGATACAGCAACCGTTGACACTGTTGTTGAGCATGCTGGTTGGTGTCGGCTCGGCGATGGCCCAGTCCGAGAAGGAAGGACAAGGCAATTCCGTATTCGTCGATCATTCGTTGTTGGTTGCACCGGAGTATCCCTGCACGTGGCCGTCCGCGCCGTTCCCTCGATTTCAGATAACGCATCAGCGCGTCATCGGACCAGAGTCAGCGTACAACATCGATGTACTATTGATCGACGGAAATACCGGTACACAGTTGGACGTCCCGCCGCATTCTGTCGCCCGACCGGAGTTGAAACGTCCGAAATCAGGCGAACTGGGGCTGGCTTATACGGACAAAATCGAACCTTGGCAATTCGGAGGCGAAGCATGCGTTGTAGATGTGCGAGATCTTCTCGACAAAGAGTCGAAGGGTGTTAGCCCGCTAGTGAAACGGGAACATGTGGAACGTTTCGAAACGAAACATCGGATGCTGCAATTCGGCGATGTTGTGTTGTTTCGCAGTGACTATTCGGACAAATACTACCGGCCGTTTCCCGAAGGCAATCGGTACATCGCGGATGCGCTGGATCGCAAGGCACCCGGCTATCCCGATCCAGATCCGGACTGCATGGAGTTTCTGGCGTCTCGGGGGGTAATGACGCTCGGCACCGACAGCGCCAGCATGGGCCCACTGCCGGACTTGGCGGAGCCGACTCATTATGCGGGCCTGAAGCATGGCATGATCTGGACCGAAAGTGCGTCCAATTTGGGAGCTTTGCCTCCAACGGGCGCGTTCTACTGCATGCTAGGACCCAAGCATCAGGGAGCGCCGTATAGCGAGGGAAGGGCGTTCTCGATTGTAGGTGGCGACTTGCCGAAGAGGCTTATCGATGCGGCGAGGAAAAAGCGGGCTATCGACCTTTCTCCGACACTCGCTCCGAATTTGCCTATCACTTCTCCCGGAATCGGTACAGGTAATCATCGGCAGGTCTATTTAAAAGTGGATTTTCTTTATTCCGATTATCTCGATATGTGGCATCACACTCACTGGATGGATTCGATGGCCGGAACACATTTGGTTCCGCCGTCTTATGCTTTGCCGCCTGAAGGGGAAAAGCCCGCGTATGCCCCAGAAGTGCGAGGCTGGTTGTATAAATATGAAGGCAAGTATGGGCCGCGAGGAACGAGTTCGATGACGACCGAACAGGTGCCTCTCGACTGGACCTGTGGGAGGGCGCGGGTTATCGACGTTAGGTCCCTCGTCGGCAGCACGGAAAAGAAGCCTTGGCCCGCTTCGCCCGAGATCACCCCTGCTCATATTGAGGCGTTCGAGGAACAGCAGGGAGAACTGAAACCAAACGATATCGTGCTGTTCCACACAGGCCATCTCGATCGACATTTCCGACCGCAACCGCATGACTCCGGCGTCTGGACCGAACCGCTGCAAGGCAAGAGCGAAGGATGGCCGGCTCCTGGTCCAGATGCGATCATGTATTTGAAGAGCAAAGGGATTCGTTGCGTCGCGACCGACGCTCCAGACCTTGGGGGAGTCGATCCGCAGCAAGCGCTGATGACCTACTGGGCTCTCGGCAGCCGGCAGATGGTTGGTGTTGAGTTTCTGCACAATTTGGACAAGATTCCCCGCGACCACGAAGCCTACTTCCTCTTTGCCGCGATCAAGATTCGTGACTGCCATGGCGGTCCGGGGCGGGCCATCGTGCTTTTTTAGTCCAATTTGCGACAACCAATTTCCGAAATTGACGACAACTCTTTTGTGGGCCATTTAATCACCCGGCGAGTCACCGATACCGACGGCAACATTGGAATTTCATCGCGACCGGACGTCTATGAGTTTTAACACGCCGGCCGATGAATGAATCAAACGGATTGGCAGCGTATTCAAAGTGACATCATCCTAGTTTCCCTTGGGCATTATTGAAGTTTTTCCATATAATATCTTCGCTAAAAACCCGTGGAGTTTTGTGGTTCGCGCTTTTTTAACCAGTAATTCCCATTTTAATTAGCATTGGCACGTGCAGTGCATTCCACAATTAACGTGGGAATGGAAAAGCCCCTCTGTCGCACTTTCATCGGATGGAAAGTTACACACATGCTGGCGACAAGCAAGAACCTCAATGGGAGTTAATGATATGTTTCGCAACGCTTTTCTAACCACACTCGTGGTTGCTTCGATGGCTTTATTTGGTACTTCAAATGCGAGGGCGCAATATGGCTATTCACAGCATGGGTCTCGTAGCAACTCGCATCGGAATTTGCACCAAGACCTCGACCACAATGAATTCCATCGTCAGCAGTATCACGCAGACCAACACCAGTTCCGGCAAACGCCATACCAGCATTTTCAACTGCATCAAGATCTGGACCATGATCGGTACCACGATTACTTGAGCCATCGTTCGTACCACAATTACCGACCATCGTATAACACTTACCCTCAATACAGTGCAGGGTTCGGACAGGGGTTTCCCTCGTACGGTTTCTCACTTCGTATCGGTCGCTAGGGTTGTCGCGTACGACCAGTCAATAGGTCGTTCGCGTATGGGAAGACCAGACCCTCCTAGGCTGTGAATTTATTCGCAAAGTGCCCATCATCGTGTAGCACGTCCCTAAGTTTACGAAGGGCGTGGTGGTTCGTTAGAGGCATGTGCCACAACATTGACTCCCCTTTCGCTCCGAATGCGATAATAATAAATTCACAGCCTATCCGCAAAAGCCTTCCTATCCGCAAAAGCCTTCGACGCCAGCCAAGGCGCTACTTGGCTTCTGAGCCCTGGAAACACATCAGTTGACCGTTCTCAAGAGTAATAAAAATCCGGCCAGCCGCGTCCACGGCAGTACCGCCCTTGACAGCTTCTGCCGGCAAGTTGTGTTTCCACAGTTCTAATCCATCCCCAATATTGATCGCAACCAGGAAGGGTTTGTCGGCGAATTCCTCAGTGTGACCTGTGGCCAGTAGCGTCTGGTTGCAAATGGCAAAGCTCGTAAATCGCCAGTTCTGTTTGTCGGTCCAGATATTCTTGGATGGCGACTCCTTCCCACGGCGCCGTAGAAATTCGCCCGCGAGGTCCTTTTTGAGCTTGCCTTGCATTCCCAGCGGACGCGGAGTTTCCAAGGTCAAATTGCCGAACACACTCCCATCGTAGTTGGCGTCGTGGTTCAGTACATTCCCATCTGGCATTGCATGTTCCATCGATACAAATTTGTCGTAGGAAGGATACCAAGGATAGAAAGCGGTCCGGTAATCGGAGGAGAGTTGATGTCGTACTTCGTTGAGGCACTCCAGCGAATCGAGGTCATAACGAGCCATCTCGTAAATGCCGCCTCCCGGAAATCTCAGTTCGTCATCGACGACGGACAATTCCCCCTGCATGCTGATGCCACTATTGACCACATCCGACAATTTTCCTGAGCTGCCGTTCCTTGCACTTAGTTTCCCTGTCAGCGCATCGAGGGCCACGACGTAGGTGCCATCATAATGTGTAATCCCTGCGGCGGCATAAACCCGGCCGTTCTCGACGATCACGCCACCCGCCACTGGCCATCGCGAAACCAGCTTTCCATACATAGGAATCCAGCGGTCCTCCGGAGCAACGCGGAATGTCCAAAGCGACCGACCTGTCGCTGCCTCAAATGCGTAAACTCGTCCATCGGCGGAGCCGACATAAACTCGGTCGTGCGAAATCGCCGGGGGATAGAAAATCGGACCGCCTGTATAGGCTTTCCAAATTGGTTTTCCGTCACCGCTGAAAGAACGAACAACGCCTGTCCGATCGGCTACAAATACGAACCCACCTGCAGCCACAGGCGCTGTTGGTAACTCGTTCGAAACGAGGTCGGCTGTCCAGGTGGGTCCGACTCTCAAAGGAGGTTCGGAGCTTGTTGCATCCGATCGGTTGTTGTTGCCGCGGAATGTAACCCAGTCTTGATTCTTGATGGCGAATGGCGTCACTTTGTCTGCGTTTGGAAAAACGACAAGGGATTCTCGCTCGATGTCGGTAAAACTGCTAGGAACCAATGGTTTTTCGCCAACGGGTCGCAAGCCAATGTTCCCATATAACGACAATTGGCAACCGCACATCCACGGCCCCCAATAAAGATGTCCATTCGAAATAATAACCCCGTCCTGACATGGAGGCCTCATCGGCGCAATGTGTTGGGCTTGATTATCGGCTGTCATCAATCGGACGGTACCCCCTGTTGCTCGAAAAAAGATGCTGTCGATACAACCAGTGGCACGAGTGCATGCCCGTCTCGCCGGAAGACTCGCTAGGATGGCACCGGTCTTGTAGTCGAGCTGCATGCCGTTGGTTTTTTCAGGACCGGCAGCGTAAATGGAGTTGTCTCTAAGTACCAGTTGCAAGTTGCCAACTTCGTTCGTCCATTGCAACGAGCCGTCTTTGGTGGAAGCAACCACCATCATCTTGCGTTGCGGGCCAGCAAAAAACACATAATCATCGCTGCACTTCATGTAGCAAGTCGTCGCGTATCCCGTGATGTAATGCTGCGCTTTTTCATTGGGACCGATGGCCGCCAATAGGTTCTCGTCCGAGTTTTTCCAAAGTAACTTACCATTGCTGGCATCGATGCATGCCAAGAATTTTTCGGGGCAGTAGCAAATGATTTTTCCGTTCTTCATGCACAATGCTCTCGCATCTAGAAACTCATCGTCACGATAGTGCCAGAGCACTTGGCCACTATGGCGATCGACGGCGACCAGCGTCCGACCATATCCGAAAGCCGTTCTGAGGTCTTTGTAATCGTGCCCTTGCCACATACCCCAAGGCCAATGTCCAAGTCCCGGTCGGTCCGAACGTATCGTCTCAACTTTCATTTCCAGATTGCCGACTAAAGCGAACAGCACATCCTCAGTCATGCCCATCCATTTCCAGACCGGACCGTCCGTGATATTTGGCGGGATCGTAATCGACTGACGAATTTCCCCGGTTCGAGCGTCGATGACTTTGCAGGCTTCGTGATCCCCCATGTACAAAGCATCATCGGTCGCAATCATCGTATTGCGGTGGAGCATAAATCCTTCGGATAAAGGGCGTTGCCAAAGTACCGTACCGTTGTAAGCATTGATGCATAGCATCGTATTCAACATGGCGTTCTGGTTGGATTTGTGAGCGATATGCCCCATAGCTTTGAAGATGCGTCCACCAGCCACAACCGTTTGCTCCGGCATTGGACTGAACTTCGGGTCCGCGATAAATTGCGTTTCGAACTCCCCTTTTACAAACAGATCGTTCGACTGTGGATTGTTGTCTGGCCCGTGATACGGGTGACTCCAGTTATCAAGCCCCTTCGGAATTGGCTTAACAAGCTGGCGTGCTCCAACAAGAGCTTTGGCTTGCGGACGAAGCACTCGCAGAATTTCCTCGTCCGAAGTTTGCGTCGCGAACGCTTGGTCGACAACAACAGCGTCTGCCAGATTGTGGGTCAAATGAACCGAATCGAGTGCGCCTAATTCTACAAACACTCGCCTTCCAAGAAGTCCAGCTTGGTCAGCGGCTTTTCGCACTGCCTCAATCTCATCGCGATTCCCCGACTGAAAATAGACGGTGAATTCGCTGGCCTGGGCTAGTTCATTCACGAATTCGGGTTGATTTCTTGGCAAGCCGAGCAACGCGATCACGCCCCGTTTTTCGTTGATCTGCGACAGCACTTGCTCTGCGGACAAGTCCGCGTTCACTCGGGCGCACGAAATGGCTGTGAAAGCGAAGAAGCAAATAGCGAAGAGGCGATTCTTTTTCATTTTGGAGTCCTCGACTTGTGAAAAGTCAAAAATCTTTCCCAGGCGACCGGCAGTTGTATACCTGCGTTGGCGTGTCCGCCTCGGAGATGCGGACCTACGTGTTTGGTAAGCTCTCAGTTTAGCATGTTCATTGGGCAACGCGTATCATTTCGATCACTCGCGCTTTCCAATTCCTACTTGGGCAAGACAATCGTTCTTGCCACACGCAATCCAAATCTTGAATCGCGTTCGTACAAACGGTATGTCCAACGCTTTGAAGCTCTCAAGTCGTTGGGATCGGTGTAGAGTGTACCTCCCCGCAATGGCCTTGTTTCTTCTGGATTGATTGCGAGCGACTGTTCGGCATCAAGGATAGGTAGGTCGGCGGGTAATTCCGAGTCCAAATCCCCTGGCAAATATCCCGTGTTCACACACCACTCCATCGAGTTTCCGAAAATGTCAAACATCCCAAAGTCATTTGGAAGAAGTTGGCCTGGAGCGAACATCATTTGGGCTTCGGCATTCAAGCTACATCTGGCGTAGGCGACGAGGTACTCATGACCAAACCCGATGAATCGTCGCTCAGAAGTGCCAGCTCGACATGCGTACTCCCATTCTGCTTCCGTTGGCATCCGGTAACCAGTTCGGTGAAGATAATCTTCTGCCAATTTCATTCCGTTCGCATACTCACCTTGATCATTCGGAACGAAGCACCATTGACTTGGGACAATACCCTCTTGTTCGCTAAGAAAGTTGCAAAAGCGAGCAGCCTGAAACCACGTCAGTCGGTTGGCAGTGTGTTCCAACGTTGGCGACAGCGTCTGATTGACCTTGGAATGAAACTCGGGATCGCAACGGTTTATTTCCTCAAGAGTCGCTTCGAGCATGGAGATTGCGAAGGTTCTAGGAATGCGAACTGGGATCTGACGTTCTTCATTCCAAGACTGTGTCTCCTTGGTCACTGGATCGATGGCAATACCAGACGAGCGATCCGTATCCGAAGGATCGCTCCCATAGAGAAACTCGATTGGGCCACGGAGGATCGCCATCGGTTTACCATCGGGTCGCATGTACCAATCGCGAGTTGCATCTATATTGCCAAGCTTGGATGCATCGAATGCAATTTCGGAGTCCGGTATTCGTTGCGATTTAGACAGAAACCAGTGCGCCGCGGCAAAGAGGCCAGGATCGGGGTCATTTTGCATGAGCGGCGTCACCACATCGTCCGAGAACTGTCGCAACGCCCCTTCGTTGGAAACCTTCAAAACCTTCGAAACACTTCCCAATATCAGAAGGAGCGAGCGCAACTCGCATCGGATGGGTGATGTCAAGTTTCCTTGTACATCTACTTCGTTGCGAGGTGCATCCAACTCCGACCGAAGTTTCTCCGCGAGTTGCGATATGCGACGCATCAACGGATTCGGGTCGCGCTGAAGTCGTATCCATTGGTGGATCGTATTGTAGCGCAAGTCTGGCTCCGTTGAAAATCGAAGCAATGGCCATAACGATTCGTAATCGCCTAAGCGTGATAGGAGAGTTGCCGCAACTCCCTGCTGTCTTGTCAGGGCTATACGATCAACGAAAGCCATGCCGCTTGGATCACTTTCGACGATGGCCCTGAGTACCTTGGTTGCCTGCTCCCGACTATTATCGAGAGGATCCCAAAACAATTCGGTCTCATCATTCGAGCATTTCGTGGCGAATACGGCCAATGCAGCAGGCTCATCTGCGTACCAACCTGCGAGCAACGATGCCGCAGCGTGCGCCCGAACACTCTCTTTGGCATCGAGCATGACAGACTGAATGGATGGCAACATCGATACCCGAAGTCCTTTTGTCAGTATTGTCGCAACCTGCAACGCGGACGGCTGGTTAACAACCTCTCGTACCAACTCATTGACTAGCATGGACCAATTTTCTTCCGATATCTTTGCTTTCCAGGCCAAGTCGTCCAGTATTGTCCATTCTTTGGCTTGGGCTAAACAAACCAACGCACGCAGACTCTGGATCTCATTGGCTTCCGGCTTCTGCATCGTAATGACTGGCAGCAATTGTTCTAGCAATTCTCGGTCTGCTTTTGGCATCCAATCTGCAATCGCCCCCATTTCTCGCAAATCGATACGTACAACTGCGTGACAGAAATTCTCGCTGGAAATCGCTTGTTCCGGCGCGCTCGCCAATGCCAGTCGAAGGTAGCCGGGCGAATCCATGGAGACATTTGCCAACGTGTTTCGCAAAACTTCTACGGCCGTCGATCGACCGTCTACGCTTCGCAATCGACTCATTAATATTGGAATCTCAGCAGGATCTGCGACCTGCAGCGAGTTTACGATGCCTTGAATCCGCAGGTGGTCTTGCTGCCCGCGATGGCTTGCTTCGGACCGCCATAGCAAGAGTCCGCTGACGACAATGACACACGAAATGATCGCCGCACTGGCCGATGGAGTTGGGTTTCGGCGACACCATCTGACAGATTTGGCCAGGTAAGAGATTGGACGCGCAAGAATCGGTCGACCATCCAAATAGCGTTGCAAATCGTCTGCTAAGGCTTTTGCTGAGGAATAGCGAGCATGCGGTGCTTTCTCAAGGCACTTGAGCGTGATCGTATTCAAGTCTCGGCTGACATTGGGATTGATCGCCAGTGGAGAAACCGGTGGTTGGTGTTGAACCAATCGAAGCGTTTCTAGTACCGAAGCGCCGCGATGTGGTGGATGGTCTGTTAGCGTTGCATACAGAATGGCTCCCAGTGAATAGATATCCGAAGCCGGACTAACAATCTCGGTTCCCGACGTGATTTGTTCTGGAGCCATGTACTCCGGTGTGCCCAAGATTTGGCCAGTGGCCGTTAACCCCGAAGTAGACTGCAAATTTTTGGCTAACCCAAAATCCACCAAATGAGGACATCCGTCTTTATCTAGCAGAATATTAGACGGCTTTAAGTCGCGGTGGACTAAGCCCTGCAGGTGCGCATAGCTAACGCTCTCGGCGATCGCATGCAGTAACTTGGCCGCTTCCTTGTTGGACATGGGACCATCCCGAAGTCGTCTACTCAAGTCCATTCCTTCGACAAGCGCCATCGAATAAAAATGCTGTCCATCGTGTTCGCCGACTTCGTAGACCGGCACGATTCCAGGATGGTCCAAAGTGGCCGATGCTTGAGCTTCGCGATAAAAGCGTTCCACATCACTCGCGTCCGCTAGGCGCCCCTTAAGGATCATTTTGATTGCGACCGGACGATTCAGGCTGCGTTGGCGGGCTCGATATACTACACCCATTCCCCCTCGAGCAATCTCAGCAAGCAAGTCATAGTTACCGAAGTAGCTCAGTACCCTTTTTGGATTGCCGTCACCAGAACCCAAGGCGATTTCCCCCGCCGACACCGGAAAATCATTGAGGGAGTCGGGTCCGTACACCGCTGCATCCAAATGTTCTATTTCGGCGCTCGGTCGCAGTGCTCGTCTCACGGCATTCATGTCTTGCGGGAAGCGAGTTTGCAATTCGCTAAGGACCAGTTTCGATCCACCGTTTTCCCTCATCTCCATTTCTGAGCGAATCAAGGACTCGACAAGAGCAGCCCGATGGTGGTGCGTTGTGCCGGCGATTATCTCCTCAATCGACTCTCTGCGGCTACTGCTCCAGGCCTGCTCAAATCGCGTGCAAAGAACGTGAATCTTGATCAGATCTTCGCGAGTCAGATGAGGCGCCGAGACCAACAATGAATCCGGATCTGAGGTGTCCGTTGTACCTGGCAATTTTGTCGGATCTTTCTCCAAAAGGAACCTCGGGGATCTCTAAACCATTGCTCCACAATTGACCAACCCTTTGCGGCGTTTCCGCTTGACCGATTGTAGCAGCGTTGGGGCGAAGGACCGAATGACATTGTTGTAAAATTCGCCAAGAAGAATCCTGAATTCTCACGAATCCGACTGCTCTGATTCCTCCGCATCGCTGGCTTCCTTTTCAAGTTCCTTGTAGCGTTGAAGACACGTTTCAATCGCCGCCCGAAGCCGCTCTTGAGTCTGCGTTTGATGGCTCGCATTCTCCAGCAAAGGGCGTAGACCATCGTACAAAAGCTGAAACTGGCTGCGAATCAACTCCGTCATGACTCGAGGAACGGAATGCTGAACCACAACGCGAGGATCAACAGGTGGTTTATTGGCCTCTACGGTGCGTTGGTCCGTGGCCGCAATAAGTGCGCTCTGAATGGCATCGAGTCCATCCTTCAGGCTTATGATCGAGGCTAATACCTGGGCTGTCGAATCCTCTCCCGACAACCCCTTGAGCTTCGTCTTTTGCAAAAAAGTGGACATGATGGAACTCCAACGTTTTTGCTCCTCGGTTGATAAGATCCCCAGTAGTTCCTTGAACTTAAGCATGTTGGACTCGCCGTCGCGAGAAAGCGTTTGAGCATCCTGTTGGTAGCTTGAGATGATCAGCGTACGCAATTCCACTTCGTTCATCACGGGAACCACTTTTTCAGCAATGCGGTTCATGTTGCGATAGCTACCCTGCAGTTTGAAGGGTGGTTCCGTGCGATAGTCATCTGATTGCGACGCGCTTCGAATGTACTCCCGATTCATGGTCAAAACCACGTCGCGCACTGTATTGAGTTTGCTCAAAACAGACATCATTTCTTGCAAACTATCGGGTGACAAATTGCTTTCCAGCGAAATCCCTTCGGTTGTGCCTCGGGTTGCCGCCGCAATTACGGCCCGCTGATCCGCGTTAGAACATCTGGATAGGGGCTGAAGAACAGCATTGTTCGTCAGGCAATTCTCGAGGTAGGATAATTCAAAGGCCTCGCGGCTGTCACCGATAATTTCACCAAGGTTGTAGACATCGGCTCGATTCGCAAGCATATCCGGAATTTGAAAACGCTCGCCGCTTTCGTTATAGGGATTTCCCGCCATTACCACTGCAAACTTGCGCCCTCGCAAATCATAATTTTTGGATTGGCCATTCCAGACTCCTTCCATCCGTCGCGTTGCATCGCACAGTGGTATGAATTTCTGGAGCAGCTCCACATTGCAATGTTGGATATCATCGAGATACAGCATAGTATTGTCCCCCATCTCCAGTGCAAGATTGATCCGTTGGACCTCTTCCCGGGCTGCTGCATTCGTTGCCTCGCTTGGGTCGAGCGAAGTGACTGAATTACCAATCGCTGGGCCATTCACTTTGACAAAGACCAATCCAAGCCTGTTGGCGATGTACTCCATCAATGTTGTCTTGCCATAGCCCGGTGGACTGATGAGCAACAGCAATCCCATCCGATCCGTTCGTTTATTCTCACCAAGAGCCCCTAACTGTTTGGCCATGTTGTCGCCGATTCGAGGCAAATAAACTTGATCGATCAGTTGGTTGCGAACAAAACTAGTCAGAACGGTTGCTTTGAACTCATGGGACCGAAGCCGTTTCTCGGCTTGCTCGACAAGCCTTTGTTTGGTCTCTCTCAGCGTCGTCCAAAGTGAAACATGATGCTTGGCATGATGGGTCAAACGCTCTTGAAACTCATGGTAATGGAATGGCATCGAACCATTGGAGATACGAGGATGATCCCCAGAAAGGGGCTCGATCGTGCATTGCAGTTTGGGTGTAGATGGCTTTGTCGTTTCTGGAATAGACCGTTCCAATGGTTCGAGGAGCAACTGCAAAACAACTTCTTCTCGATAGTCGGTAGCGGGATCGTTTGTTTCCTTGTCGAATTTAATAGAATAATTGCCGATCCAACCGTCGACGATGCGTTGAGCCAGTTGCCAAAGTTCGATAGGTCGATCTCTTTGCTTTCCCAACTCCGAAGAAATCGCAATCCATGAAGTTTCCGGTACCGAATGCTTCATCGCGTTGATAATCGCGGTGGCTCTAGGATGAACGCTTGGAACTCGATTTGATTTCAAGTCCTGAATCTGCGTCAGCAGGTAACGAGCAGCCTTTGCTCGCGACTCCCCACGGAGCATTCCTTGATCAAATTGTTTAAGAAGTTTCTGCAAACGAACTAATCCAGATCGGTTGTGCTGTTTGTTGGTTAGTATTCTGTCCATAAGACCAAAGGACGTAAGCCATTCTTCGGTTATTTTTCGGACATCACTGGGGATCAATCGATCCCAAACGTACCAAGCAAGACTGCGTAGTTTCGGAGAGAAGGCGAGCAACCCCAAACCATTTCGGCTTTCAAGAATGGCAGCAAGAATATTCGCAGCATCCGAGTCATGCACACCTCTTGCGTACCCCTCTTGATAGCGTAGTTGCATCGTTTCGCGAACTAAAACAATGCGACTAGCTCGGTCAAGGGCAAGGAATGTAGAATCGCTAATACCAACCGAGTTCGTGCTTTGGATTAGGTTTTCGGCCATTGTATAAGCGAGATACTCACCTCGGTAGACGCTTGGTGATTCGCTAGGCAGGGGCTGGTCCCATAGCTCCTTTGCATTGGAGAGAGCCGGATCGCTCAGTGGCTCAAAAAACTGGGTACCCGTCAAATGCAGATGCAGCCGTCCGTCGCGGACGACCGTCGTAAGTTCGATCGCATGGTGATTCACACTGAAGCTGTGTTGGCCAAGCTTGATCGCCCTATTGCCATCGCTAAGCAACTCCCGTCGATCTCGCTGCTGACGGACCGCGTCATCGGCAATCGTCTTAAGCCGCGACAGGACGTCCTCGCGGCGAACGGAATCACTGAGCTCGAGCAACTGATCGGCGATGCGTCGCACCTTTTCGACCATCAGATCTGAGGCAAAGTAGGAGCTTAACTCAGCTAGCTCATCGATCCGTGCGGTTTTGGATGCGATGCCAGCCAAGATTCTATCCGCGGCGGCTACCAGTGAATTGGCACGGCGAGTCCGCACCTCGACTAGCTGCTGTCGTTTGTTTTCGAATGTATCGCAAATGGACTGGCGTTTCTCGGTTAGGCGAAGCAGTAGAGTTTCCGAGTCTGCATAGCGACCTTCCAGTTCCTCGATTTGCATCAGAACGCGAGATAGAGCGGTATCGACTTTATCTGGCATATCGGCTGTGTCAAGCACGCCGGCGGTAGACTGATCGAGCAACTTCGATTGCGACGCAAAATCCGCTTCCATCTCGCTGGTCGTTAAATCGCGCAGCCGCATACGCAAAGTAGATCGACCGCGATTTAGCTGCGAAAGGCAGTCACCAACGCCATCGATGATCGTGGTCCGTTGGGCCAAGTCATCGATTTTAAGCTGCGAGATAGTTTCGATGAGCAATTCCAACGAACCGCCTATTTTTTCAAACTCGCTGTCGAGTTCCTTGCCGGTGGCGGCGGTGGAAATCGAGGGTATCGCCGCTGTGAGCTTCTCGATTTGCAGTTCAAACGGTTGTAACGACTTGGGTGATAGCAGAAACTGCACGCATCGAATACCCAACCGATCCGACGCTTCGACGAGTTGAGTCTCAAGCGTCTCGACCTCCGTCAGTTCTATGTATCGCAATGCACGAAGCTGGATGGCAGCTCCGCGTTGAGTTCGAATCGCGGCAAGCTTGTCAACGAAGTCGTCGATCCGTTCGAATCGAGCTCGTTCGATTGTTTTTAGTAACTCCTGTGAGTCGGCGTGCACCTTGGCCAGTGACGCCGACGTTTCTTGGCGAGCGCGAACTACCTTTTCGAACTCATCGACCGCGGCGGTTGCAGCATCTCGAATTTTGAGGACAGGGTCGGATAGGACGAAAGCTTCTTTGCGATCCAGCCAGAAATAGCCGTCGAGAACATCGGTCGCGCGCTTGGCGAGGTCGGCGTACAAGTCCGCGTACGATTCATCCTTGTCGATGAGGCTCAGCAGTTCTTGGCATTCTGCCATTCCTCGAACGAGGTCGTGATTACCGATTTTGAACAACAACGAGTCGGACTGAACCGTCGGTCGGTAATCGGGACCGGTAAAAGGTGTTTGCCAAACTTGTAGGGCGTGGTGTTTTTGAGGCGTGTCGCCTGCACGCATCGAGATCATTATTCCATCGTGACGGAACGCCTGACCATGGCAGATCATCGGCGTGTCCACTTCTTGGCTGATCAAGTTGTAACGGAGTTGCAGGTAGGTACCCGACTCTGCGTGGTAGAAGAGGTACAAAAAATCTTCGCCGTTCGGTGATTTCGTTAACCGATCAAATGCGAGGTCGGTAAGTCCATGGTCAAAAAACTTTGCGATTCCCGTTTGCAAAACGAATCCGTTCGGAAAGATAATGCCATGGTCGTTGGGTAGTAGGCCACATGCGGTTCCGATCGAATCGAGCCGTTTTACTTCGGAGCGTTTGGTGCTAAAGACCAGGTAACGGTAGTCTCGCTCCTGGTAGGGTTTGATCTTGAGGAGAACCAAATTGCCAACGATGGCGTAGAATGTTTCCGCGTCATCCAGTGTTTGGTCAGGGCTATCGACCGGTTCACGATAGATCCCAAGTCCGTCTTCGGTATTGTCCTCGACCTTGATCGTGAGGTCACCGTGAACACATTCCACGAAAAGCTTGTCCTCGATCGAAATATGGGGGTGGACTCCGTGTCGATGGCTTTCTCGCGTGGCTCGTTTCCAAAGGAAGGCATGTTGTGCGGGAGCCCGAACCTCGGCTTCACTGCGATTGTCGACGTATCTCAACGATTGCCCGTCCAGCGTCCACTTGAAGGCTTTGAAGCTGGTTTTGGTTTTACCGGTTTGGAAAACCATGTAGAGCAATGGGCCACTCTGAAGGAAGCGCAGGAAGGTCGCATTGCGATAGTAGCGATAGAGTTCTTGAAAGTCTCGTAGAAACGCTTCACTTAGCAACGGTGCCAACGATTCCTGGCGCGCTTGCTGGCCATCGAATCGATAGTAGGCAAAGACATCGCTCGGGACGATTTCCGTTTTGAGTCCGAACTGGACGTTGTAGCCTAGAAGGATGTGTGTGTCGGTTGCGAAGAGATCGCGAGGGATGCAATTGTGATCGGTAGTAACGTGGGCGGTAGAGTGCAATCGCGTCTGAATATTTCCGAAGACGGCGGCACGTTCGGTGTGCAGCTTTTCAAACCGTTGGCGGAGTTCGCTTGCCGCCTCTCTCAGGCGATTGCGAAGAACTTCATAGGTCCCGGAGGCCAAAGCGGATTCGGTCATTGAACTTTCAGACGTTGGGCCAATACAAACAGGGAACCATGGTTTTCCTCTAATAGTAACTTGGAACGGGTAGGTTTCCAGGAATACCATGAAAAGAGGGAAGGTAATTGACAAGGCGGAAAACGTTGTCGACCTAGGCTCTGCTTTGCCAATAATGCTGGAGATAACAGCGTGAATTATCCCGGCGAGGACCATCGTGCCACAACAGGTCTTCTTATCTTATTGGTAGAATGATCGACAATCTGCGACCTATCGCAAACATTTTCTAGCCGTTGTAGGAAATGCATAAGACCTCAATAAAAAATCGAAAGAGTGATTGAATGATTCGACGCGCCATTCCTCCCTGGCTTTTTTGGCTTCTAGCTATAGGTGGAGTTGCTGTACTACTGGGGGCCTATGAGATTGTCTCCGCCAGGCAAACTCGCATCAATCCGCTGCAATCGACGATTCCATCTTTTGAAAAACTAGGAGAGGGTCTTAAGCAGATATTCCGGCCGCAGGGTCTGCCTGAGAATCCGAAGCCACCTATGTTTTGGGTCGATATGCGCGCGACACTTTGGCGATTATTTATGGGCATGGGGGTCGGCGTTGCCACTTCGATTTTCGTTGGGGTGCTAATGGGCGCCTATCGCTGGATCGAAGCTCCGCTCGGTCCCGTTGTGATGTTTCTATCGAAAGTACCGCCCACGGCCATGATGCCGATCTACTTTGCCATTGTGGGAACCGACCAGAAGATGTTCACCTCGATGGTGGCTCTCGGCATCTTTTTTTCAATGACACAATCGATCTACCAAGCGGTCCGACAGGACGTCAGCGACGAAGCGATCAACAAAGCGTACACCCTCGGCGCGTCAGAATTCGAAGTCATTTACGAAGTGATTTGGAAGCAAATTTTGCCTAAGATCATCGATAGTGTACGCTTGCAAATCGGACCAGCTATGGTCTTTTTATTGGCCGCGGAAATGGTGGTCGGAAACGCTGGATTGGGATACCAGATCCGGATGCAGTCCCGCATTTTGAATATGAGTATTGTCTATGTGTACTTAGCGATTCTCGCCTTCGTAGGCTTGATTGCGGAATGGGGACTGGCCACATTACGAAAAAAACTTTGCCCATGGTACGTAGATTAAGCCGAGAACAACAGGACAACCTTTTGTGAACGAATTCGCGTTAGAGATAAAAGCGTTGAGTCATGTTTTCGGTTCCTACCGAGTGCTCGACAACATCAATTTGCAAGTACTGCCAGGCCAAATTGTTGCGGTGGTGGGACCGAGCGGTTGCGGCAAAAGCACACTTCTCAAGGCCATTTTAGGGACCGATCCTCCAACTCATGGCGAGATTTTGACCGACGGGATTCCGGTTCGCGGGCCGACTCGCCACGTTGGGATTGTCTATCAGAATTATGCCCTTTACGATTTCATGTCCGCAGAAAGGAATGTTAGCTTTGGGCTCAAGATGGATGAAACCTCGATGTGGATGCGATTCTTCCAAACCAGAAAGTATTTTGCAAAACGAAGAGGCCACCTAAAGAAATCTCTCGAATTCTTGCGTGTCGTTGGATTAGCCGATGCATTCGGAAAGTATCCGCGTGAAATGTCCGGTGGCATGAAGCAACGGGTCGCGGTCGCGCAAGCCTTTATCATGCGACCGAAGATCGTGCTGCTGGATGAACCCTTTGGCGCGCTTGATGAAAAGATGCGAGAGGATTTGCAGTTGATGCTATTGCGCTTTTATCAAGAGAACTTGATCGCCAAGAAACAAGGTCGTCGCCCAGAATATACCATAATTATGGTCACCCACGAATTGAACGAAGCCATTTACGTAGCCGACCGAGTGATTGGAATGTCACGCTTTCATACTCAAGGGGAACAAGGCGCTGCAATCGTTTATGACCGGCCTTGTCCGGTTTTCAGCCCGGATGACCCCCGTGATTTTTCCAAATTTGTGGAACAACGCGAAGAACTTCGCAAGGCCGTATTCGACGAGCATTACATCAAGGATCGAGACAAATACGTCACGTTTTGGAAAGAATTGGGTACGCTGGCCAGCAGCGTGGCCGGAGTCTGATGCGTTGGTGAGTCGCAAGTGCCACATGTAGGATTTTCACGCTTTAGCAATTCTCCCCCCGGGAGGCAACGCTTGGAAGCATTTTCGTCCGATCGGAGTTTGCCGCCGACGGACGCCGTTTTGGCGTACTGAATGTGCGGCTCAGACCTTAAATTAGTTACGTAGGACGCCAAAACAAGGTTGATAGGAGGCAAGCTCCCGCTCAACCTTAGCGAATTGTTGGTGAAAGTACTTCACAGCGTTGCCCGGGAGAGCCCGGAGAGGGAGGGTAACTTTTGTTGAAGCTAGCGCTCTGAGCGTGCCACACCTACAATTGTCCAATCGTCCAATTGTCCAATTGTCGAGAGTGCGATTCGCGAACGCACTTTTGCGGATAGGCTGTGAATTTATTCGCAAGGTGCAGAACTTCGTCGCCTTTTGCTCCGCAAAAGTGTGTTAACGAGGCGCACTTTCGCGGAGCGAAAGGCGACAAATGTGGTTGAGCGAGGGCCTCGCTCAGCCACACCTCTTTTCTACGGTCGCCGCGCCTTGAATTGGCGAATCTTCGGCCAATTAGCTTAAGTCTCTGGCAATCCTGCTGCTAGGCACTTACTTATAGGATTGAACAAGTTGCGATTCGGATGATACTAGGACACCGAGAATAACGTGCCATTTGAAACTTGGAATGACTCCTTTTAACGAAACCACTCGTGTTTGAATTCGCTTCGTCGTTAGTAGCTGCACCTGTTCTCCCTGCAACGATCCTGCTCGGGGTTCTTCTCGTTTGGAGCTTCATGACAATTGTCCTTGGAGGGTTGGATAGCCATGTCGCAGCGACATGGCATCTCCATAATCCGCTTGCTGGAGGTCACGGAGATGGGGACGGATTGAGTCACACGATCTCGCATGCGCTCGGTGACGCTATGGGCACTGTCGTGTTAGCGCCAGCCAAGTGGTTGAATCTGAAGCAACTGCCGATTGTATTGTGGGCTGGGATATTTACGCTCGCCTGGTGGTCTTTTTCGATTTTGATCTGGGTGAGTTTCGATAGCACGTTTTTCAACAATCCGGGCTTCCTGGCCATCAGCATGATGATTCTTCGAAACCTCACTTTGGGATTGCTGAGTACCAAGTTGATCACGCAGCCGATGCGTGGTTGGTTTGAAACCAACGAATTGACCTCGGTTTCGCTGGTCGGGCAAGAAGCTGAAATCAGTTCCTTCGATGCAACCCCTGAGAACGGGCAAGTCAGGTACAAGACCAGCGGTGCTCCTTTGCTTTTGAATGTGCGGACCGACGGGCCGCACTTGCCGAAGGGCACTCGGGTCTGGCTGACTCATTACGACAAACAAAAACGCATCTACATTGTTTCCGCAACCACGACTACCTCGACGATTTCCTCTAATGGATCCAAGCAATGACTATTGTAGTTACCATCATCTCGATTGTTTTTGCCGTATTGATATTCATCGTTTCACTAGCGATCATAGCGGGTAAGTTCTACGTAAAGGTCGGCCCTGACGAAGCCATCGTAAAGACCGGCATGGGTGGCCTCAAGGTAGTCATCGATGGCGGCGCGCTCATTTGGCCTGTCATACATCGCTACGAAAAGATGGATCTAACGCTCAAAAGCTTCGAGATCGCGAGGGAAGGATCGGAAGGCCTTATCTGCAAAGACAATATTCGTGCCGACATCAAAACGGCCTTCTTTATTCGAGTCGATAAAACAGCTGACGAAATAAAAGAAGTCGCACAGTCCATCGGCTGCAAACGCGCTTCGCAAATCGAAACCATGCGGGAGTTGTTCGATGCCAAATTCTCCGAGGCTCTCAAGACGGTTGGAAAGCAGTTCGAATTCGTTGAACTCTACGACAAACGGGACAAATTCAAAAACGAAATCCTGAAGGTAATCGGCACCGACTTAAACGGTTATCGACTAGACGACTGCGCCATCGACTATTTGGAGCAGACTCGGCTCGAACTATTGAACCCAAACAACATTCTGGATGCCGAAGGGATCAAGAAGATCACCGAACTGACCTCCAATGAGAAAATCAAAGAAAACCATTTTACACGCGAACGGGAAAAGACCCTAAAAAAGCAAGACGTCGAGGCTCAAGAAGCGATTCTCGAATTGGAGCGACAACGCATCGAAGCGACGGAACGTCAAAAACGGGAGGTGGCGGAAATCCAAGCAAGGGAAAACGCTTCGGCCACCAAATCGCGTGAAGAGAATCGATTGGAAGGCGAACGGGCACGAATCACTGCCGATGAAGAAATCGGAATCGCAACTCAGAATAAAGACCGAACCATCCTCGTCGCTCAGCGAAATAAAGAACGTACAGACGGAATCGAATTGGAACGAATCCAACGCGATCGTCAACTGGAAGTCACCGAGCGAGAACGGGTTGTTGGATTGGCAACCGTAGAAAAAGATAAGGCTCTTGAAACCGAACGTCGCAACATCCAAGAAGTGATTCGCGAGCGCGTCATGGTCGAGCGATCCGTTGTGGAAGAAAAACAAAAAATCCTGGATACCGAAGCGTTTTCGGCCGCAGATCGAACCAAGCGCGTCGAAGTCACCGCTGCAGAAATGGCCGCCGAGCAATCGTTGGTTAAAGAAATCAAGGCTGCGGAAGCAGCTCTCAAATCAGCCGAAAGTCAAACGGCGCAGATTCGACTCGAGGCCGAAGCGGGCCGTGACCAAGCCGAAAAGAGATCCGAGGGGATGAAGTTGATGGCCGACGCGTCCCGAGCCGACTTCGCGGCTAAGGGGCTGGCGGAAGCGGAGGTCATGCAAGCGAAAGCAACGGCCACTCAGGACCAGGGGCTAGCCGAAGCCAGAGTGCTCCGTGAAAAATACACAGCCGAAGCCCAAGGGATTACTGAGAAAGCCAATGCGATGAAGATTCTCGATACGGTTGGCAAAGACCACGAGGAATTCAAGCTGCGACTCGACAAGGACAAGCAGATTGAGATTGCGGCAATTTCAGCTCAAAAATCTATTTCGGAAAGCCAAGCATTGGTTTTGAGCGAAGCTCTTCGATCGGCCAAGATCGATATCATCGGTGGCGATGGTCAGTTCTTTGAGCAGATCAGCGCTGCGGTTCAAGGCGGGAAGGCCATCGACCGATTTGTTCTCAGTTCCAAGGTCGCTACCGATATCAAAGATACGTTCTTCACCGGCAACCCGGAACAATTCAAGGAGCGGCTCGGCGGACTCTTAGAACAATTTCACTTGGACTCAGGGGACATCAAAGACTTGAGTGTCGCAGCCCTCATCGCCAAACTCCTTTCGAGCGGCGGCACGGACGGAGTACGAAATCAGCTGGTACAATTGCTCGGGTTGGCGGGAACGCTCAATCTGGCCGATAAGCGAGTCGATAACGTGATTGGTTAGTCTTTGGAGTGCGGAAATTCATTTCCGCTTTAAGATGAGGAAAAAAAGGAGACACAAGCCACCTTTTTCCATCGCCGATGCATGGTGGGGAGGCCCCAGCCACAATTTCTTCGCATTTTAGCCCCACCCGATGAATAAATCATTCTCCGCTCGACTCTTTGCCAGTGGACCAGTTTCTAACGACGCTCCAGTAAGGATTCGCGACTGTGGCGGCGGTGCCTGACAGACCTCTTGACCAAGCAACGGTCGCAGAATGCCATTCGGTATTCTCGAAAATGCTTGAAAGATACGCCTGGGCAATCGTTCGGGATTGGTCTTTGGCAGCAGATGTGGTCCAAACAACCTTCGCGGCTCTTTCGCGTTTTGGGGGCGATGTCGCACCTGAAGCCCGGAAAAGTTGGCTTTTTCGTGTCGTCCATCGCGAGGCGATGCGAGTCCGCGAACGTCAGAAACCTTACAACCATTCAAGTCAAAATTCGGCATCCGCCGTTTATGAGTCACAGGCAAGTTACGAAGTAAACCCGCTGTCCAAAATGGCGGAACAAGAAGAATTTGAGCAACTAACCAAGCGAATCGGATGTCTGCCAAAAGAACAGCAGCAGGTTTTGCGGCTCCGATTTTTCGAAAACATGACCTTCGCGGAAATAGCAGAAGCAATGCAAATTCCAATCGGAACGGCATTATCCCGAATGCGATTGGCGCTGGCTCGATTGCGAACTGCGTCCAGCCAAAGCGAGACAGAAAAATAGATCGAAACAACTACTATGCAAAATTTAGAAACCGAATCCAACGAGTCGCAAATGCATCTAGACGCCATGCTCTATTTGCTGGACGACCCAGCTCTCGATCGCGACGCATTCGAAGCGAGATTGGCCAACGATACCCAGCTTGCCGAGATTCTTGCGGAAGCCGTATCGGTTTTTCAGTCCTTGCAAACGGTCGAGTTCGAGTTGGAAAATCAAGTCATGGCTCGGACGGCTTGCGCGTCGGTTTATTCTTATCGCAAGTGGCAATCGATGCCTGTGATAGCTGCTTCGTTGCTGATCATTGGCTTCATTGGTTGGCAATCGATCCAATCGATCCGTAGCCATTCGAAAGAAGTTGCGTTGAACAGCGTCGTTTGGGCTTGGGGAGAGTTGCAAACCGACAATTCGGATTCCCAGCTAAGTCGAGACTTTGGCGATAGCGATTTTGAAAACAACTTAGCGATGCTTGAGCCAACCGGCGATAGCGATATTCCAGAGTGGCTTGTCTTGGCAACCGCTGCCAACGTTGAGGGAATAGTGGACCTAGAGGATGGAAAGGCGTTCATCCAGTGAAGCTTCCCAATGATCGCAAATTTGGAGTGCTGGGATTCATCCCAGCTTTAAGATCCCCCTGCGTATGGACCATTGCAATTATCTGCCTCGGAATATCTCCTGCATTAGCCCAGAACTACTCCACGTCCGCCGACGTTCAGTCGCAGCCCACATTCGATCAACTCGAATCCGATGCCATTGTGTTTGTCCAAGAGCACCATCCTGAGTTGGTCTCTCTTTTGCAATCGCTCAAGGCCATGCGCCAAAAAGAGTATGAGATGGCGATTCGAGACATCGTCCGAACCAAGAAGAAACTTGAAATGCTCGCCAAGCGAGAGTCGGATCTGCACGTGATGGAACTGGAGGCATGGAAGCTGAAATCGAAAATCGATTTGCTAGTGGCCAAAGGGATCGCTAAGGACAAATCGTTTGACACCGTTGTCCTGCGAGACCTACTAAAGCAGCAACTTGAAAATCAAAAGAAACGATGGAGGTATGAGCAGTCAACCTTGGCAAAGCGACAAGAGCAACTTGGTGACCTGCTTTCTAGAACCGAAGGACATGAAGAAGCAAGAGTTGATCAGCAGTTGTCGGCTCATCTGAAAAACGTAGACAACAAGATTGGTAAAACAAAAAAATTAAAACAAGAACTGAAAACGACCAATGAGGGCAAGCTAAAACCTTGAACCTTTCCCACCCAACACTGAGATTCGGAAGTCACAGAGAAGAGTCTATGAAACGAATACCCGCCTCCATTCTAACCCACCTTCGCCAATCCATCCAAATGATGGCCTTCCTTGCGTTGCTGTCGCTGCCGTCCTTGGCGGAGGTTCCGATTGCTCCTCTGGAATCTCGCTTTCGGCCAAATGCAGATGGCGTTTCTGAAACAACCGAAGTCCCGGATTTCCAGAAGCATGTTTCACCACTGCTGGGTCGATTGGGGTGCAATGGTCGCGCATGCCATGGGTCCTTCCAGGGTCAAGGGGGCTTTACACTCTCTCTTTTTGGCTATGACTTCGATGCCGACCTCAAGGCTTTGCTCGACAAAGACGCAGGCCGTGTGAATTCAAAAACGCCGCTAGACAGCAAGATTTTGACCAAGCCTATCGATGCAGATATGCACGAGGGAGGACAGCGATTCAAGAAGGACGGTTGGGAGTATTGGGTCCTGCGGAAGTGGATTGAGGCCGGAGCTCCCAAAACAAACGCGTCGAAAAAAGGGAGCCTACAGAGACTCGTTCGGCTCGAAGTTTCGCCGCTTGAGATCAACTTTACATCAAAAGATGAAACCAAGTCCATGCACGCCATCGCTATTTGGGAAGACGGTTCGCAAGAGGATGTCACCTCCCTCTGTCGATTCGCCAGCAATGACACATCGATTGCCAAAATCGATGAAAGGGGGCTCGTGACTTGCGGTGAATCGGGGGATACGCATGTCGTCGTCTCCTACGACAACGCCGTTGTGCCAGTGAGTGTACTTCGACCCATCGGAAAGACCGGTCAACTCCAGCAACAAATTGCAAATGCGAAAACCGAAATCGACAAGTTGGTTCTAAGGAAACTGGACAAACTCGGGATCGTGCCAGCAGGCGAATCAACGGACGCTGAATTTTTTCGACGGGTATCATTAGACGTTGCTGGCACGTTGCCGACGTCGAATCAAGTTCGAACGTTTTTGGATGATCCCTCACCGGATAAGCGAGCAAAAGTGATCGAAACCATTTTGGATTCGCCAGGCTACGCCGCTTGGTGGACGACGTTCCTTTGCGACATGACAGGCAACAATGATGATCAGCTGAAGAACTTTTTACCGTTGCCACAGTATGCTAGCCAGCACTGGTACCAATGGATCTACGCTCGCGTGGCCAAAAACGTGCCCTATGACCAAATCGTTGAAGGGATTGTCACGGCTGTCTCGAGGGAACCTGGCGAGAGCTATACGGAATATTGCGAAAAAATGACCGGCATATGCAAGGATGAGTCGGGTAAGAGCTTTGCGGACCGAAGCGACATGATGTATTACTGGGCTCGGCAAAACCAAAAAACTGCGGAGGAAAAAGCCATTTCCTTTGCGTATGCTTTTTGCGGTGTACGCATCCAATGCGCTCAATGCCACAAACATCCGTTTGACCAGTGGTCCAAGCAGGACTTCGACCAGTTCGAACGACTGTTCGATGGAGTCGTGGCAAACCAAAACAGTTACATGCCAACTTCAAAAGACGACGTGGACAAAATGATCGCCGAACTTGGATTGGCAAAATCACTCAAGGGAAACGATCTTCGTAAAAAGCTCCAAGAAGTAGTGAAAGATGGCAAGACGATTCCATTCCCTGAGTTGTACGTGCGCGAAAGCAAGCCGGCCACAAACAAAGATAAGGACAAGAATGGCAAGAAGCAAGTGGCCGCAACGAAGCCGCCACAGGCTCGCTTGCTCGGTGCCGAGTTCGTCGATCTGTCGACCGTATCGGATCCTCGTGAACCCTTGATGGAGTGGCTGCGACGAAAAGACAATCCTTACTTTGCCAAAGCCATCGTCAATCGTATCTGGGCACACTATTTCCAAACGGGAATCGTAAATCCCCCGGACGACCTGAATCTGGCCAACGCACCCAGCAATGCGGAATTGCTCGAGTATCTAGCCAATGGATTTGTTGAAAATCGCTACGACCTTAAGTGGTTACACCGAACGATCCTTAGTTCGGCAACCTATCAACGCAGTTGGCAGACGAACGAAACCAACGCACTCGATCGCCGCAATTTCTCGCATGCCCTGCTACGAAGATTGCCCGCAGAGACTGCCTATGACGCACTTCGAATTGCTTTGTCAGATTCCGAACAAGCGGTATCGCTGTGCAACTTGGAAAGTGAACGAGCCATGACAATGGCAGGAGCCAGTGCTCAAAACAAGGGTGGCAAGAACGCTCTTTCGAATTACGCGCTAACGGTGTTCGGACGTTCGATTCGCGAGAGCAATTGCGACTGCGATAAATCCAGTGACCCGAGTTTGCTTCAGACTGTCTTCATTCGTAACGATGCGGATGTTTTGAAGGCCATGAACGACCCAAAGCACAGTTGGCTAGCACAGGTCGCTAAAGAGTACAACCTATCGCCAACACGCTTAAATGGTCCTGCTCCTGCTCCACCGCGTATGGAGAAAAAGGATACTCGGACGGTTGATGACCTGGATCGTGAGGTTCGGAAATATAGAAGACTGCTTGAGCTCCAAGCAGAAAAAGAGGGCAACGAAAAGATCATCAGGGGTATTCAATCAAGCCTGGCGCTGGCTGAAAAGCGTTTAAAAGAATTAACCGCCTCGAAGCCCCAATCGTCCGATCAAGAAGCAACGACGCTTGCCATTTATACGGACAAGCCCCCGGCTAAATCCGACAATGGATTAAGCGACGAAAACGCGACAAAGGTAGTAGAGGAAGTCTATCTTCGAACCCTTTCACGCATGCCGTCTTCGTTTGAACTTGATAAATCAAAAAATGCAATCGCCGTAGCGGAAAACCCCTACAACGGCATCAGCGACGTTCTTTGGGTATTGATCAACTCGAAGGAGTTCATCTTGAACCATTAGGCGTAGTCGCGTCTCTCCGAGACGCGAGTCCAAATCGTAGTCGCGTCTCTCCGAGACGCGAGTCCAAGGCGTCTCGGAAAAGCCCCAGCTCGTCGTTCAGAACACTCGAACACATCAGAAACAAAAACTCCTAAAAGGAATCCATAATGTCCATTCATGACTATTGCGACGGAATCAAACGTCGTGACTTCATTCGGGTCGGTGCACTGTCTGCCAGCGCGTTCACGTTGGCAAACTATTTGAAAATGGCCGAAGCCGGTCAGGTAAAAGATGGGCATGCCACCTCCGGGATCTTCATTGATCTCAATGGCGGACCATCGCATCTCGACACCTTTGATCCGAAGCCGGACGCTCCCGAGGGTATCCGTGGCGACTTCAAGACGATCCCGACGGGTGTTGCAGGCGTCCATATTTCGGAACAATTGCCCAAAATGGCGAAGAGTTTTGATAAGTACGTGATACTTCGAGGTGTCTCGCATACCCTCGCAGCCCACAAGCTTGGAAGCGAATACGTTAATACGGGTAGCCGACCACTGGCTTCGCTTGAGTATCCCGGCTACGGTGCGGTGCTTTGCAAAGAACGACCGGTTCAATCCGATATCCCTCCTTTTGTCGCGATTCCCAACAGTGGTCAACGCGCAGGCTTCTTGGGAATTCAGTACGCGCCCATGAACACTGGAGCGACTCCGAAAGCCGGCCAACCTTTCAACGTCCGCGGGATTACCCTAGGGGCTGGGGTAACGGTGGAACAGCTGGATCGACGCCAGAATCTTTTACACGATCTGGACAGAACTTTTGCTTCGATGGAGGGGCACGATCAGTTACTGACCGGGCTGGATCGCTTCAGCGACAAAGCCTATTCGATGCTGACCAGCGAACGTGCTCGCTATGCCTTCGACGTTTCCAAGGAAGCTCCTTCGTTCGCGGCCCAGTTCGGATCGGACCCGTTCGAGCAAAGTTGCTTGCTGGCGGTTCGGCTTATTGAATCTGGTGTTCGATTTGTATCGCTTTCCGTCGGTGGTTGGGATAACCACACGGACATCTTCAACAACCTCAAGACCAAGCTGTTGCCGAAGTTCGATGGCGGTGTTTCGGCGTTGTTGAATGGACTGGAACAAAAGGGGCTGCTCGGTTCGACTTCGGTGATGGTCACCGGTGAGTTCGGACGCACGCCAAAGATCAATACGCGCGCTACGTTAGGTGGCCGCGACCACTATCCGCGTTGCATGTTCATGTTGATGGCAGGCGGCAAGATTCGCGGGGGTCAAGTGATCGGTCAGAGCGACGAAACCGCCGCTGGTCCAGCCAACGACGCCATTTCGCCAAGCGACGTCGCAGCCTCTTTTTATCACAATTTGGGAATTGATCCCAAGCAAGAATACAAAACCGAAACCGGGCGTCCGATTACGTTGGTCCGGGACGGCAACATCATTCCACAATTGTTTTCCTAATCGTTTTCACTCCAGCTTCCGTTTCCCACTGAAGGTATCGCACATGAAGAAGTTCATCCTTTCGCTCATTTCCGTCGCAGCCATTCTTTTCCATTCGGTTACCCTGATCGCACAGGACAAGGGGGGCAAGAAGGATCCAGCCAAGATGAAGGTAACCCAGTTCATGAAGCAACTTGAAAAAGCCGAACTGAAAGACGAAGAAACAACCAAGATCAAGGACATGTTTGAGAAGGTCGCAAAGGAAGTTGCGGCAAAACGCACTCAAAGCGGGATTACCGTAGATATCCTCAAGAAGCGAACCGAAGCGTCCAAGGCCGCTAAGGAAAATGGCAAGAAGGGCAAAGAGATCCAAGCCGCAGCCGAAGAAGCCATGGGTTTGACCGCGGACCAAACCAAGGTCTTCAAGGAAACGGAAGAGATGCTCGGAAAAGTTCGCCTTGAGGTTGGCAAGTTACTGACTGCAGAACAACTCGCCAAGTTGCCGGAACAAGCTCAAAATGCATTCAAAGAAAAAACAGGCAAGGGCAAAAAAACCAACAAGTAAAAAAGCCAACAATGGCGCTAGCTTCAACAAGAGTCACCCTCCCCGGCTTGCACCGGCTTACCCCGGCTTGACCCGGCTTGCCAACGCTGTGAAGCATTTTCGTCTGATCGGAGCTTGCCTCCGACGGACGCCGTTTTCGTCTGATCGGAGCTTTTCTAGGATAGTCAAGTTCATTATTTTTCCTTTTTTTATACCTTCCTCGCGTACCGCCAGACATCGTTTTTCAAACCGTTTTTGAAAACCGTCTGCGGCCAATGGGTTGTCGTCTTTTTGGTGATTCGCCG
>JANMHA010000195.1:0-6878 GCA_031374925.1 Pirellula sp.
TCGGCGAATCACCAAAAAGACGACAACCCATTGGCCGCAGACGGTTTTCAAAAACGGTTTGAAAAACGATGTCTGGCGGTACGCGAGGAAGGTATAAAAAAAGGAAAAATAATGAACTTGACTATCCTAGAAAAGCTCCGAGCGGACAAAGAATGCTTCACAGCCTGGAAAATCGATAACGCACTAAAAACATCTAGCGATTACTTTTGTTCATAATCACTACAAGCCTTTGCATCGTACGAATATTGCGCATGGTGTTGATCTCGGACGTTGCTTTGGCAAAACGGTTGTTGTTGAAGAGCGGTGACGCAGACATCTTCTTGCCTCGACATAGCCAGTACATTTCGCTCCCATCAAAAGCAAAATCGTCGTAGTCCCCTTTTAGCTTGAGAACCTCTTTCTGCATGGCGGAAGATGGCGGTTCTAAAAAGAGAGCCGCATTCACCGTGTAATTCACACTTTCAACTTCGGTCAATTGAAATGGATTTTTTTCGGCGATTGCTGCCACTTGATCCATCGATCGAAGGATGACGTCTGTTTGAAAACCCAAGTCTGCCAGCAATTGTGATTCAATTCGTCCTCTCAGTTTGTGTACGGCTTTAGACGATCCCGAGAACAGCACATTACCACTCGCTAGAAACGTCGTCACGTTTTCGAATCCTAGCGAATAGAATGTTTCAATGAGTTGCGGCGACTTGACCGTCCTGCCGCCGACGTTTACTGCTCGTAAGAATGCGACCATTCTCATTTACTGTGCTCACCGCGATCCTGGGTCTTTGCCATCGACCCACGGACCTGCCAATTTCATGTACTCAGGGTCCTTTAACAAACTACCTGAATCGCCAGCAGTCCAGCCTGGTATTTGGTTGGGTTTTGCTCGAGCGTGTGACTTGGCTTCCCATTTCTTGGCCCAGGACGAATCGCCGTCATGCACCGACAAGTTCTCAGAGTCAAAGTGGTAAACCTTACCTTCCCGATAGCTTCGGGCTCCTAGAAGCACGTTGGTAATAGCTGCGGCCCCCAAGTCCACCGAGTTGTTGCATTTCATTGGGTCTTTTTCCACCATGGCTTCGATCCAGTTTTTAAAGTGAGCGTAAGTTGTATCCTCGATCTTGTCTGACGTAATTGTCTCTTTCGCCAGTTTGCTAATTCCAGTCACTTGCGGTCGTTCCGGCACAAACTCAAACTTCTCAAACTGTTCGCCGTTCCCGAAGATGAACGAGCCCTGATGGCCACGGATCAATTGCGCAATCGGCGATTCCTGACAAGACATCGTTGCCGTCACCAAGCCCTGGACTCCTTCATTGAAGTCGGAAACAACCGTGGCCACATCAGGTACATCTCGGCCATCGTATTCCAGGAAGATACCGCCAGCACCAACAACACGACCGGGGAATCTCAAGCCGGTCGCCTTGAGCATGGATGTCGTGCGATGCACAAACAAATCGGTATACATACCAGAACCAAATGGCCAAAAGCGTCGCCATTGAGCGTAGACTTCTCGGTCGAACGCTTGCTTGTCAGCTAGTCCGTCGTCGACACCCAGCCATGTATTCCAATTGATGTTTTTTGGGGTCATACTCGGCGTGAGTTTGTAGTATCGCCACTGACCAACATCCGAATTGCGAAAGAACTCCGTTTGGTACATCAAGACTTTGCCGAGTTTTCCTTCACGAAGAAGCTTGTTGACTTCAGTCCATAGAGGCAAGCTGGTCGATTGCACGCCCACTTGCATGACTCGGCCAGTCTTCTTCCAGACTTTCAGCACAGCGATGGCTTCTTCGACCGTCTTCGTCATCGGCTTTTCGCAGTAGATATCTAGCCCCGCTTCCATGCACTCAATCGCTTGCTTGGCGTGCCAATGATCAGGTGTAGCAATGCAAACAGCGTCGAGCTTCTCCTTGGCGATCATTTCACGAAAGTCTTCGTATTTGGTGGGGGTGTTTTCATTCTTGTCGTGAATGTAGTCGGCAGCCCGATCTCGGTGTTCGCTGTAGACGTCGCAGACGGATACCAATTCGATTGGCTGTCCCGCAGCACAAAGCTTCGACAAAGTCCTAACGTGTGCATTGAAGCCACGTCCACCTGGACCGATAAAACCGATTCGAATTTTCGCGTTAGAGCTGGCCGCTCGTACTGCGGCGGTTTGAATGCCCATTGTTGCAATCGCCCCAGAAGTCGCTGCAATCGCGCTTCCAACCT
This sequence comes from Pirellula sp., assembly GCA_031374925.1. Lineage (GTDB taxonomy): Bacteria > Planctomycetota > Planctomycetia > Pirellulales > Pirellulaceae > JBKCUI01. Next base: position 2,203 of record JANMHA010000195.1, read on the forward strand.
TAATAAAGTCGCGACGGGAAACATTTTCGACTTTTGTGAGTTGAGACTTGTTGATTTGGTCTGTCATCTGTTTGGAACTCGCATGACGATACAGAGTTGGGAATAGGCAAGAACTATACTTTAATCTTTGCTTGTTTCGACTGCAATCGTAGGTAAATTGCGACATTGGCTTAGAATGCCAGAGAGCCAAGATTCCGATCACGATAATCCAAATCCTAGAAGTAAAGCGACAAATGACTCAACCCCTCAACTGGAACTCTCGCCACCTAACACAGGGTTGGCAAAGGGGAGTAAATGCGTTTTTTTGGGGACTTGGATTCGATGAATCCGATTTTTGCAAGCCCCAAGTTGGCATCGGCACACCGTTGCTCGAAGGAAACTTGTGCAATGTTCACAGCTATCGATTGGCTCAGTATATCCAAGCTGGATGCGTCGAAGCTGGATTGATAGGTCTTCCGTTTGGAGTCTCTCCTGTCAGCGATAACCTCGTTCAAGGAGGACAAGACGGAGGCGCATCGCTTGTTTCCCGAAACCACATTGCGAATGGTGCGGAGATGGTCTGCCAAGCGCATCGCTATGATGCCTTGGTTGGCTTGCATCATTGTGACAAGAATGGGCCAGGGTTTGCCATGGCGCTCGCCAGGACCAACTTTCCGGGTCTTATTGTCAACGGCGGCTCGATCATGCCTGGCTGTCATCAAGGGAAACCGACCACCATCTTTGACGTTTACGATGCGCAAGCCAGGGTGCGGGCTGGACAAATGCAGGAAGATGACGCTGAAGCCATCCTTCGAACAGCTTGCCCCGGTCCTGGTGGATGTGGCATTGCTGCTTCGTTCAACACGTGGGGAATCGCTATGGAAGCGATCGGTTTGAGTCTCCCCAACACTTCTTCAATACCAGCGATTGATGAAGAAAAGAATTTGGAATGCCAACGCGTTGGGAAATCGGTTCTTCAGTTGCTTGAACGGAATCTCCGTCCGCGAGATATCCTAACGCATCAAGCGTTTTGCAATGCCATGTCCGCCATCGCTGCCATTGGTGGCTCGACTAATGGAGTGCTTCATCTATTGGCCCTAGCTCGTGAGGCGCATGTGGAGTTCGGACTGCGTGACATCCAAGCTATCTGCCGTCGAACGCCGGTTTACTGCAATTTCGCACCGCGAGGAACAGGCACCATGGTCGACTTGCATCGGCTAGGTGGAACGAGCATGTTGCTTCGTCACCTACTGAACGCAGGTCTTCTTGATGGCAAGTGCATGACGGTCACTGGAGAGAAGCTGGAAACCAATTTGCAACCTGCTCCTGAAGTTCCTGCCGACAACGAACTGATCGCTCCGCTTGGGACACCATGGAAAGGGCACGCGGACATTCAAGTTTGCTTTGGTAATATTGCTCCTCAGGGCATTGTTTTCAAAATCTCGATCCTCGATTCGCCCCGTTTTCAGGGGACAGCGATTTGCTTCGAATCCGGAAAAGCCGTTTCGGACGCAGCCGTGGAAAATCGGATTCGGCCAGGCCATGTAGTTGTTCTGAGAGGACTTGGCCCCGTAGCAGCTGGCATGCCAGAAGTTCATGTTGCAACAGCTGCTTTATCGATGCCTGAACTCAAAGGGAAAGTGGCTCTCCTTTCAGACACGCGAGTCTCAGGTGTGTCGAGTGGCGCGATTGGTGTTCACTGTTCGCCGGAAGCGGCGATGGGCGGTCCTATTGGAATGATCAAGGACGGCGACGTCATCGCTTTCGATTTGGAAAAAGGAACCGTCCATGCGGACGTCGACTTTACCAAACGCAGTCCGGGGACGGTTCAGGTGAAACATACGCGAGGGTATTTAGCTGACTTTGCTGCAGTCACTACACAAGCGGACCAAGGTTGCGTTAGCAAATGGCTGTCGGAAGATTAGTGCGTGTCGCACCAACATTGTCGCCTTTTGCTCCGCCAAAGTGTGTTAACGAGGCGCACTTTCGCGGAGCGAAAGGCGACAATTGCGTGTGGCACGCCCAAAGCGAAGCCTGGGCGTGAGAACGGTGGCAAATGGTACTAGCCAGCGACTCCCACGCCCAGGGTAAACTCAGGGACTTGCCACACGATGGTGGGCACCTTGCGAATAAGTTCACAGCCTAGGAGCGAAAGGCGACGATTTTTAACCAATCGCCGCCAACATATTGGCCATGCTCTGACTGAGAATGGTTTCAACTCCAGGTGCATAGTCAAACACTTCGACGCTGACCCAACCCGAGTATTTGATTTCTTTGAGCGCTTCAAAGATCGGCTTTTGATCGACTTCCCCCATGCCTGGTCCAAGCCTGTTCGGGTCATTGGCATGAAAATGAATGAGAAGATCTGCGTGATTGCGGATGATGACGTCGATTGGTTCTCCTTCGCTGCTCATGGCTTTGACGTCTAGATGCAGCTGAATTAGCGGACTGCCGATCATGTTAATCAGCTCTCGGGCTTGAAACGCGTGATTGAGAAAATTCCCTTCTTGGGGGCCAAGCGGTTCAATGGCGATTTTGATGCCGTACTTCTCCAGGCTCGGGACGACTCTTGACAATAGCTCAGCTGTGTTTGCCATGGCTTTTTCGTGGCTCATGGAATCAGGAAAGTTACGTTGCAACGGTGAACCGAGCACCATAAGTTTGCCGCCAAGATCGCTACACAACTGAGTGAGTGCACAGAAGTACTCACAGGTTTTGGACCGTATGCTCAAGTCGTCCGTAGTTAGATGATAGCCCGATGTTTTGGCCAACAACCAATGCAAGCCGATGATTTCTAGACCGTGCTCAATCGCACAGTGACGGTACTCTGTTCTTTGCGATTCGGTAATTTCGTAGACGCTTTTGCCCAGTGTGAAAGGGGCGACCTCGATACCGGTGTAACCGTATTTTCGTGCCGCTTGGAATCCTCGTTCGATGGGCCAATCGCCAAACGTCTCGTTGCAAATCGCAAATTTCATCTAGGCTCCGTTTTGAATGGAATCGCTACTCAAAGGATTTAGGTACTTCGCCACCTGCTCGCGTCGCAAGTGCTTTGAAAACTTCCAAGTCGATACTATTGGAAAGATATTTGGTCGCGCAGTCTCCAAAAATAAAGTGGGTTCCGCCAGTATGATAGCTTGAAAAGTCATCGAAGTGGCCTACGGGACTGTTGGGAACGTGATCAGTTGTCCCAAGGAATCGAGCGGAGGCACCTGCAGCACTCGAAATGTATCCATGCCATAGGGAACCACCCAGTTTGCTGCCTCGTTCGCCGTAAATGAATGTATTGCTTACCCCATCCGTCATGTCCCGCATTCGGATGAAAGAGTTTCCAAAGAATACGCCGTCCCCTTTGTATGGGAAATCATCGATTTCCAAAGTCCCGAAAACACCCACGTAATTCGATTTGGCGATACGAAAAAGTTTCGGCCCAAGGTCGATGTTGTGGCCACCATCTTCGTCGACACCTGTGTCTGCACCCAATTGAAAGATCGATTCACCCGGATCGGAGGGGCAAAGAAATGTTGGGACGACAGTTTGTAAGTAGGGCCTATTCACCGTGGCATCGATTGGTGAATTGGTGTCCAAAAGGTTGACTATGTTGGATTGTTCCATATAAGGGAGCAAAGCTTGACTCACGCTCCAACCTGGTTTGGTGGTCTGCTTCCAATCGACCCAGCCACTTGGAAATCGCCTAAATGCGGATTCGTAATTGGTTACAGATAATCCAATCTGCCGAACATTGTTCGTGCATTGAGCTCGCCTCGCCGCTTCGCGTGCAGCCTGTACTGCAGGCAAGAGCAAGCCGACAAGAACTCCAATAATGGCGATAACGACTAGGAGTTCCACGAGTGTAAAACCTTCGAAATATCGGTTTGAAGGTCGTTTATGGATAGTTTTCATGCTCTGTACCGGAAGACAAGGTAAAGGAACCGATATTCGAATCTCATCGCAAACGCCCTCTAAAGGCAAGTGCAATTGAATTGCGATTAGGAACAGTATCGGATACGAACGAGAATTGTCAACGGTTCAGCAATTCATTTTTGGGGTGCTCCGATTCATCGGAGCTTTTAGATCATCCTGCGTCCGGAACCGCAGTACGGCGAGCGGCAGAGTGTAAACTACCTGCCAAGGGCTCCAATGGGAGAGCGAGGCTCCTGCCGAGCTTGACTTTGGTTCGGCTTCCGGTATTAACTTAAAGCTGGGATGAATCCCTGCACATCCAAAAAAAAAGAGCCCGCTGCCGCCTCCCATGTTGGGAAGCGAAAGCGGGCCCTTTTGACCGTGAAAGATGGGCCGAACCTAGTGCGAATAGGTCTGTCGGTTTTCGTCCGAGATGGTCTCGGTCTTTCGACGCCACTAAGATCACGGTACCTCCTTGTTTAGGGAGCGCCGGTGCTGAACATACTCCGCCAGCACTGCTCAACCGCGGTTCCACCGTGGCTGTCGAGTTGATCGTCTCTCGATGATCAAAACTAAAAGCACATGCCGTGCCAAATGGCTTATTCTTTGATTGCGAATCCGAAAAACCTTTGTAACTTAGGGTTTCGCTTGGAGATTCGTCCGGATTCGGCAGGCAAAGGAAAGTGGATTGTAAAAATTTCAAAATGCCAGCAAACGATTTTACAATCTGCAACTCGCGAAAATAGATCGTCCGGTTTATTGCTGAGGGATTTTCAATGTAAGTCACCCTCCCT
>JANMHA010000198.1:0-29279 GCA_031374925.1 Pirellula sp.
TCGGCGAATCACCAAAAAGACGACAACCCATTGGCCGCAGACGGTTTTCAAAAACGGTTTGAAAAACGATGTCTGGCGGTACGCGAGGAAGGTATAAAAAAAGGAAAAATAATGAACTTGACTATCCTAGAAAAGCTCCGAACGGACGAAATCGATCCTTATCGTTGAGTGGCGATCCTTATCGTTGGGTGGCGGTATCGACTAAATAACAGTCTGACGCAAAATTCCGTAAAAGCGCAAGAGTTGCTTAAAGTACGAACTGTCGCGTACCATACGGAAGTCATCAAATTCCTCCATCCCCACTCCCACTCTCTCTCTCTCACTCTCCACTTCTCCAATCCTCCAATCCTCCAGCCTCCCCCAATGCCCTCCGAATCAACGCAAGAACATCGTCGTCGAGCATCTCGTCCGATTACCGTCTCAATACTCACCGTCAGTGACACGCGGACTTTAGAAAATGACCTGGGTGGAAAACTGATCGCAGAACTCATCCAAGCCGCAGGAAATAACGTTTTGAAGCGCGCAATTGTGGTTGATGAGACGAACCAAATTCGAGAAGCCGCTCGACAATTGATCGAAAACGATGGATGCGAAGCCCTGCTGGTGACAGGCGGAACAGGATTGGCTGCTCGCGATTGCACCCCGGAAGCAATTGAACCTCTCTTCGATGCTTTCATCCCAGGTTACGGTGAGCTGTTTCGCATGCTCTCGTTTGAAGAGATTGGCGCAGCATCAATGCTTAGCCGAGCCAGCGGTGGACGAGTTGGCAAGAAAGTCATCTTGACCATGCCAGGTTCCCCGGCGGGCGTTCGATTGGCTATGGAGCGGTTGATTGTGCCTGAGATTGCCCACTTAATTCATCACGCAGGTAAGTAGTGGACAATGCGGGCATAAACCGACGAAGTCAAAGTAGTAGGCACATTCCATGTGCCGTCCACCTAGAATCCCAGTAAATGCCTGAGAGCGGACGACACGCCGAGTGTGCCTGCCACTCGGGAACTGCGAGAAATCTAGGAGAATTATCTTGGAACGGCAGGTGGCTGGCCACCCTTCATTCCCGTTTGAGCGGCAGCGTCCGTTTTCGCGCCCTCACCTTCTTGAGCTTTTACGGCAGATCTACCTGGAGGAATATCTGGAATACTCTCCTTTGGGGGTTCGTATTCCTTGGCACATCCGCACAAACAAATCGAAGTCAAAACCAAAAGACCAATCAACTTGTGCATCACAATCCAATCAATTTAGAGTTTTAGCTTTAATAACCGATGCCCTTTGGCTGAATTACCAAAGAGCCAACAAATAAAGTCACTATGAAAAAAACTGCTCCCAAATTCGATTTTTGGGAGCAGTTCGTTTTAAAGAAGCGATCGTTTACCACTCGCGAATGCTAATTGCAAATCACTCTGGAGTGGTTTGTACGTAGGCGTCACTTCGTCCCGCCATCGCTTCGATTACGTTCTTAAACGAAGTCGCAGTGATCGGAAGTACTTGTGCTGCCGCGGACGAGTAGCTGATGAAACGAACGCTACCGTCTGCCAATGCCCAATTTCCTCCGCCTGGATGAAGACTCCAGAAGTGATAACGGTGAAGGTCCTGAGGATCCTGAATCTTGCCGGGACGGAAGAAGTCAGGAAGGGCCGAAATGGCGCTTCGCTCGTGAACACCCAAAACCACGTCGGTGGCGCCAAAGTAAGGGAAATCTCCCGAACCAGCCCATTGCCATCCATAGTCAAGTGTTGAGGAAGGTGGCCTTTCACCAATGCAAAGGGTGTTGCTAGTTCCGTCCGTAATATCGCCCATCCTAACTTTGGCGTTTACGAACAAAATCCCGTCCTGACCTGCTGCCTCACGGAATTGATTCGTACCGGTAACTCCCATGTACGAAGTAAGTGCCGCCTTATCGGCTCCTCCATCCCATACAGTTCCACCTCTATTATCCGAGGGGCAAACGAACGTCGGGTTGATCACAGCATTCCATCGTTTGCCTGACGGACCTTGCCACCATGGCCATTGAGTGCGATTGAACGAGTTGTAAAGGGTAGATCCTTCAACGAATGGAAGAATGTGGTACATCCAACTGAAAAAGGGCCCGTCATTGGGATAGCCATTTGCGGCCACGCCGCTTGGCGGTGGATTACGAGCGGTGGTTGAATACCAAGTTTGGCCGATTTGAAGGGCCGCAGGAAAACGCTTAAACGTGTCGTGATGGTTATGCATCGCGAGCACTTGTTGCTTTAAGTTATTTCCGCATTGCATGCGTCTTGCAGCTTCGCGGGCCGCTTGAACAGCGGGCAAAAGCAGACCAACCAAAATACCGATGATCGCGATAACGACCAACAGTTCCACCAGAGTGAAGCCTCTCCGGCGCATCCGAAAACGAGTCGACATAATAAAGCCTTTCAGCACAAATTAAGAAACGAAAAAAACCATTATGAAAAGAGGCCTTTCTCAAAACCTCATTGACATTCTCAATAGGTCGACTTTTGTTCCTCGGTCTGTCACCGAGGGTTTCACGCGTCAAGGGAGGTAGATGCGTGAAAGGGCGTGTGTGCGCAATTGGTCATTGAATACAAGTCCAGATCAAATGTCAATCTACCGAATGGTGGGAAAGCGGCTCGACGACGCCCAAGTCAAGGCCAAAAAAGCTAATATTGGGTTAAAAAACGTCCGTAAAGCCAACAAAAAGCCGTAAAATTGCCAATCGCCACATCTTGGACTTTCCCTTAAAATATTTTCAAAAATTCGGTAATAATTAGTTCCGTTCAGCATAAGAAGATCTGAATCTAGCGGTTGTGGCGGAGGACTTAGCAAGGTCGGGAGCACCTAGCCGCTCTTGCTGAGTGCAGCAATTTTCTTAACCGACTCAATGGCCTGTTCGGCGAAATCCAAACGCGCCAGATCACTTGAAGGAAGGGCCGCAGAGTAACTCATTCCCACAATGGATCGCAGCTGCTCAATCCGACGATCCGTCACTCGATTTCGGATTGCCATCTTGGAAATCTGCTGCCTATCCAGCATTGCTCTCAACCGTAAGCATGCAGGCCCCCCTCCGTTTTTCATGCTCTGGTCGAGCGATAAATAGTGCACCTTACGAATCGGATTACTTTTGTCCTGCACCCATCGATCTATCAATTCCGACGCGGCGGGAGAATGAACGCACTGCAACGGACTAATCAATGCCATGTCTTGAACATCGATCGAAGGCAATTGACTATTGAAAAGGTAAGTGCGGACAGCCTCCTCGAGCGGTAGTTCCTTTTCGGAAACACGGATGGAAATGAACGGTTCGGACGCTTTGGCAGCGAACTTCTCCCGAATCATTCCAATAACCTGTTCGCTGTTTTCAAATGCGTGCTCATGATAGACCATCATGTTTCCGTTGCTCATCGCGATGACATCGTTGTGAAATACCCCCGCATCGATCGCCCGCGGCTTTTGCTGAACGAAAACGCAGTCTTCAACAGGCAGACGCAAACAACCTGCAACGCGTCGAGCGGCCAGTTCGGATTGCCGAGAGTTGAATTTTGTAGTTTGCGGTTCGTTGGAGGGACCGTGAACGAAAACGTGAATCGCTTTCGATCCATCCTGACTACAAAGTCGCATATGGTTTGCAGCCCCTTCGTCTCGCAAGGCCACAACGGAGGGAAGCGCTTCATGTACTTCGACCCTGTCGAGTTGGTCAAACATCTCTCGCAATTGGTCGCGGCGTTCTGTAGCCTCTTGCGCTCGATGCAGATTGCTGCACAAGTTTGCAGGCACGATGTGCAGCTTTCCATCGATGGTGTCGCAGGATGGGGCTACGGTCGCCGCATTGGCGGTCCACATGAACGCTGAGCTGTAAGCAGCCGACAAAAGACTCGGCGCTTCGTCGAAGCATCGACGCAGAACATCACCTCGGTCGCCCGAAAATCCAATCGATTCGAGCCAACGCCAATTCGGGCGCTCCGGCGGAGGAAGGTAAAACTGCTCAATTCCCATTCGGGCCAAGAGCTCCATTTTTGCGAGCCCCTCCAACGCCGCTTCTTTGGGATTGGACACTTGATTCCGACTATTCCAACTTGCGATATTGCCAACCCCAAGTCCGCCAAAATGGTGCGTAGGCCCAATCATGCCATCGATGTTGATTTCCATGTTCCGCGACGTCATCTTCAGAATATTTCTTGTAAACCCGGAGGCAAATGGCTGGGTGTCGTAAGTTCGAGATTCTCGATCGAACCCACCGGAAAACTACAGTAGTCTGCCGCGAAATAGCCACTCGGCCGATGGTTTCCACTTGCGGCGATTCCACCAAAGGGCAGCTTTCCGCTGGCTCCCGTCGTCGGTGAATTCCAGTTGACGATGCCTGCCCGAATGTGGCTTACAAAGTGTCGATAGGCCGACGGATCGTCGCTCAGCAGACCAGCGGCTAGACCGTATTGAGTTCGATTGGCTACTTCGATAGCTTCGTCCAAATCTTTTACGACACAGGCCGTCAACAACGGACCAAAGTGTTCTTGATCGGTAGTGGATTGGCCATTCAGCAACACTAAACTAGGTGTCAGCATCGCACAGCAGGCGACATCGGCTTTTGCCTCGTTTAGAACGATCGCTCCAGCGGCTTGCAGTTCGCCTTGAACGGCAAGAATACTGTCTGCCGCTTGACTGGAGACAAGCGTCCCCATGAACGGCTGGCTATCTGCGAGCGGATTGCCGACGTGGAGCTTTGAGATCGCACTGCTTAATTCATCTAAAAACCCTGCATTTTCTGAATGATTGACTACGATGAGACGCCGTGCACAGGTGCATCTTTGACCGCTCGTGATGTATGCAGATTGAATGATCATTGCGATGGCTGCTCGTCGACTTTTGATGCGGTCGACAACCATCGGATTGTTTCCACCCATTTCGAGGGCCAGCAGACACTCAGGTCTGCCTGCAAGCTGCAGGTGGAGTTGCTTACCCGCAGAGTAAGAACCGGTAAACAAGACCCCGGCTGTCGTTGCCGCGCCTACGGCCCACTTGGCTTGATCGACGGCCCCGTGAATGCACTCCAGAACGCCTTGAGGTGCCGTCGTCGATTGCCAAGCTCGTACGATCCAGTCTCCAACCGCTGGCGCTTTCTCGCTCGGTTTTAAGAGGACTGTGTTGCCCGCCAATAGCGCCGGCACCAGATGAGCACCCGGCAAATGCAGAGGCAAGTTATACGGCCCCAGTACAACCATCATCCCGAGCGGTTGATACCGAATCGTCGAAAATGAAGTCCCCGCTCCCTCGCTTGTCGTCCATCGCCGCTTGTGGATTGCATCGATGGCATTGTCCACTTTGGCAACCGCGGACTGGACTTCCAGATCACTTTCCCAAAGCGGCTTCCCAGACTCCAGCGTGATCGTTCTCGCGATGGCAGCTCTGTTGGCTTGGAGAAAACTAGCGTATTTTTTAACGTACTCGGTTCTCGACTCAAGCGTAGTTCCTGACCAACTTTCGAAGGATGTATTTGCCCGCTCGACTGCGCAAGCGACTTGCTCCTGAGTGGCCCAGGTGCCCACCCAAGTCACCGAATCGTCGACCGGACTACGACGTTCTTGGCGTTTCTGATTGTTTTCCGAGGATTGCATTTTGTCAGCCTAATGGGAAGCATTTTCACCAGCAATTCGCTTAGGTTGAGTGGGAGCTTGCCTCCCCTCAACCTTGTTTTGGCGTACTACGTAACAGCCCGCGGAGTGACGTACTTCAAGGTCTGAGCTGCACTTTTAGTACGCCAAAACGGCGTCCGTCGGAGACAAGCTCCGATCGGACGAAAATGCTTCACGGCGTTGCTCCCTCACAGATCGATCGTCCGGTTTAAGGTCTCGCCAATCGGCCGGTGAGTTCATGGATCTCCGCCAGCAATCGCACGTTTTCTGGACTTTCGCCCAGCCGCCTAGTCACACGAGAATCGGTTGCTGACAACACTGAACCGTGCTCCGATCCACGTTCATCGCCAAGGCCTGCACTCAACTGGCTGCGGGCCAATATGCGTTCACGCAATTCGGCTGCGTTGTCCAGCCCCTCCATGAGTCCAATGTGCGAACCCATGGCTTGTCCCTCATGCCCCATTCCGCCGCCACCCGCCGTCATCACCATAAGATTGGCAAACCCAAACCAACGTTGAATCGGTCCTTGCGCAATGTGGACATTTTGAATGTTCTCAAACGTAATCGTTGTCTCGTAAATACTCCAAATGCCTCGCCGAATTCGCATACTGCGGTCCGTCAGTACGTACCAAGTCGTATCGTACCGCAAATGGATTGCAATGTATGCGACGATATCGGGCGCGATGATAACAAAGAGCCAAAGCGGAGCGGTCAGCAATCCAGCCAACGGCCACCAGTAGGCAAAAACACCCCACAAGATGAATAGAACAACATCGATGGCAAAAAGTCCGAACCAGAAAAAGAACTTGCGGTAGTTCAAGAAAGCGAGGGATGGTCGCATGTACTCTACCGCCTCTCCCTCCATGGATGGCAAACCAGGTGGACCATCTGGCAAGCAAAAATAACCGGTGAGGATTCCCCAAACCCCTTTGTAACACCATTTGCAAGCCTCATGCACCAAGCCTGATTCCGTCATGATGTCGAGCCCGAATTGCGAGCGCTTTTTTCGACCATGCTTGCCAAGTTATCTCGGATACCGCTCAGCAATGCAGTGACTTCATCGCCGTTTTCCATGAGCATTGGCGGTACCAAAGACTCAGCCCCAGGAGCAGCCGATGGGGATGCGTTGGAAAAACCTTTGGCCCCTCGCATGCGTTCATACAACCAATCTCGAACCGTATCCGGATCCGTGATTCCTTCCAAAACAATTTCAGGCATCGCGTTTCCCGAAGCCGTCTGGACACTCACACTGGCAATACCTAACCATCGCTGAATGAGGTTGCGGCTAACGTGAATGTCTTGGATTCGTCGAAACGCTACCACGACCTCTTTTCGAAAGAACAGCCCTAGCTGCATTCGCAACCCAGATTCCTCGAATCGATATCGAAGCGTGTTGTATCGAATGATTAGGGCCGGAATAGCGATGAACAGGCCCGGGCCGGTCAGCAGCCCCGTCAGAACATAATATGTCAAGAGCTTCGGGGAGGGACGCTCCAAAGAGCTGGTGTCTAGAGTGGTTGGGTGCGCGTTCATACCACCAGTATATCGTTTCTCCCTCGCCGAGTGGCCGATGATGTAAAATCCTTTTCTTCCGTGCTCTTGCTCTTGCTCTTGCTAGTGCTCCTAATTAGTGATCGGCCGGTTTATTGGGCGTGTTTACTATTGCAAAGTCATTCTCCCTCCCGGAAAGTCATCCTCCCTCCGGGAGGGTGACTAAAACGAACCCTCCCAGCGGGCCCAGCGGAAGGGTTTACAACGCGATAGGTGCAAGTCCACCGGCTGGTTTTCTTCCTTGATCTTCATCTGGTTCTGCCGCATCGCTGTGCCCAATCGGCTCAAGACCCAGCATTTGCTCCTTGGTAAACGTCATGACTGCGTATACCTTGTACAAAAACGGTACCATCAAAAGGACCAAGCAAGTCGACGCAAGAAGCCCAAATGCGAGACTGGTCGCCATGGGTATCAATGCCTGTGCTTGAAGCGATTTTTCCGACAACATCGGCAATAGTCCCGCAATGGTGGTAACGCTGGTTAAGAACACTGCTCTCAATCGTCGAGAACCGGCGGTCATCAATGCCACGTTCACCGGCATTCCCCCTCGGATACACTGATTGATGAAATCAACCAGAACAATCGAGTCGTTGACTACGACCCCTGCTAGCGTCACCATTCCGAACATGCTGAAAAGCGTAAGTGGCAAGCCCATGAATGCGTGACCGAAGATGGCACCAACCATTCCAAACGGCACAATCGCCAAGATAATAAAGGGCTGTATATAGGACGAAAACTCGAACACCAACAACAGGTACATCGCCAACATGGCGACGGTAAAACCGATGACAAGGCTTGAGAACGATTCGGCAGTCTCTTGCTGTTGCCCCTCCCAACGGAATCGCAGGGAAGGGTATTTCGCCAACAGCTCCGGTACCATCGTCTCTTTTAGCCTTCTGGCCACAAGTGCCGCGTTCCCTTGGGCCGTGTCGATCTCGGCGCTGACCGTTATCGATCGCATTTGATCCAAGCGGTTGATTTCAGAGTAGCCGCGTGGAGTTGCAATCTCTGCCAGTTCGGTGATGGGATACTCCACATTGTTGAGGCCGCGTACTTTCAATTCTTTGAAGTCAGCTAGAGAGCGTCGCTGATCTATGGGATACCGAACCATAAGCTTGACCTCGTGCCGTCCTCGCTGCAATCGCATGACTTCTGCTCCGTAGTACGCATTGCGCACTGTCTCAGAAAGGTCAGCGACAGTAATACCCAGCGACTTTGCTCGCTCTTTAATACTGAATTGAAATTCGATTTTCCCTGGCGCTGAGTCATCGCGCACGTCGAACACTCCGGCAAACTTGGAGAGGGCTTCCTTTGCGGCTTCTACGCCCGCTTCCAGTGCCGCGACATCCTGTCTTGGAGCCAGAATCTTGAATTCAAGCGCTCTACCGCCAGGGCCCATATTGGCCGCCTGGAAAGTCACTCGTTCAGCTCCGGGAAAAATGTCCGATGCGGCTCGCCACCGGTTCAGCAATTCATCGCTTGTTACATTGCGAACAGTCGCTTCGTGTATCTCGACTTGAACTTGTCCAACGTGCGAACCGTTGATTCGGTCCCCTCCAGCTGGATCCCCTTGCGCCGCAGTTCCAATTTGTAAGAACGTTAAGACAACTGGACCATTTGGAGCCGTTGGGTCCGTTGACTTAGGAGTTTTGTTGGTGCCTGCTATTGCCTCTTCTCTCGCAATGTCCTCGCTCACTTGGCGGATCGCTGCTTCCATGCGCCGAGTGGCTTCGCTCGTTACGGAAACCGGTGTACCGTCAGGATAGACCACTTGTCCGATAATGGTCTTGCCGTCCAAGTTCGGAAAGAACTCAAACGGTACGATGCCCGAGCGAACCATGCCAGCCGCTGTCATGACCACAAGCAATCCTGCCGCCACCGGCAAGGCTGGGTACTTTAGGGATAAACTAAGAACAGGGCCGTAAAATCGCTCACCAAACCAATCCAAAGCAGCATTGCAAGGTTTCCCAATCCATTCGAACAAACGCTCCAGCGGTGCAATCGATTGAGACATTCGGTATTTCACCCACTGGAAGAATGTTCTCGGCTTAACCTCGTCGTGCGACAGGTGCCCAGGAAGTGCGATGGAGGCTTCGACCAGCGAGACCAATAGCATTGCGATAATGGCTGCCGGCATGACGGCAATGAACTTGCCCATCACTCCCGAGACATAAAAAAGGGGAATGAACGCAATGATGGTAGTCGCCACGCTCGAAAAAACGCTTGGCAAAACCTCCGTCGCGCCGTCGATCGCCGCTTGCAAATTGGTTTTGCCTTTCTTGCGATGCTCAAAAATATTTTCGCCGATCACGATACCGTCATCGACCACGATTCCGACGGCCATCAAAAACGCAAACATCGTAAGCATGTTTAGCGTCTCTCCCGAGTAGAGCAAATAAATGCCCGCGCCTGTCAGGCTGATTGGAATTCCCATCGCCACCCAAAAGGCCAATCTCAAATTCAGAAAAACAGCTAACAACAAAAAGACAATGATTCCACCTTGAAGACCATTCGATCGGAGCATGCGGATACGATCGCGAACGTCGAGACTTTCGTCGCCCCAGGCTCGCAACGAGTACCCGCTTGGTATCTCTGCGGTTTTGATAAAGGCATTAACCTCGTCCGATATGTTGAGCAAATCTTCATCGCTGGTTCGCTCGATGGTAATGACCATCGCCGGACGTCCATTTATCTCGCTGATTGCAGTTACATCGTCAAAATCATCTCGAACGGTGCCGATATCTCCGACCGTGAGCACGACGCCATTACGCTGCGTAATAACTGGCAAGGTCGCAATCTGTTCGCCGATCTCGCGTTTGTTCTTTCCGCGGAGCAGGATCTCTTGACCATCGCTCTTGAGCTGTCCGCTGGGGATCTCGACGTTCTCACGTCGCAAGGTATTTGCAATTTGAGAAAGGGTCATACCATATTTGCGCAACGTGTCTTCGTCGATTTCCACGTCGATCTGATACGGCTTGGCGTTGGCGATTTGGGCTTGCGACACCGATGGCAACTCCAGAAGTCTCTCCCGAATGTTCTCTGCGTAAGTGCGCAATTGACGTTCTGAGTCACTGGATCGGTTTTCGGGCCCGAGGATCGCAACACGGATGGCCGGCAACCGAAACGTAACCTGTTCGACCGTCGACTTTTCGCTGCGTTCAGGGAAGAAAACCGACACGCGATCGACAGCCGAGCGAATTTCTGAAAGCACGCGTTGCGGATCAGCGACCTTGGAATCCAATTGAGCCAGGGTAAACCCACTCCCTTCACGGCAAATACTCGTGATTTTTTTGATGCCGGAAAGGGGACGAATCGATTCCTCAATTTTTTGGCAAATGCCGCTTTCCACTTCGTCTGGTGTTGCGCCTGGATACGGAACAGTCACCAAAATCACATCGAGCTGGAACTCGGGAAATGTCTCTCGTCGCATCGCAAAAAATGAGACGAAACCGATCACCAGTATCAGGACGACCAGGACATTGATTCCCGCGATGTTGTTGACAGCCCAGCGAATGACGTTTTTCATGGTTGGTCGCTTCCAATGCTTGAACGCAAAAAGCGCGCTTTATCCGATCCATCTCCGATGAGGTTGGCCAATGGAGTGACGACCGTCAAAGAGCCTGGTATCAGGTCCGGGCGAGCTTCAGCGATCCAATATTCTTGTTTTGGATCCGATGGGAGTTTAATCGTACTAATGACCTTAACCGTGGTCAGCACGCGAACCCGACCTGCTGACCATTCCGTCAAGTCCAGCTTCGGTTTTGCGGTATCCTGTTCGTGGCTTGGCGTTTCTATTTCCTTGCCTGATGGCAGGACCAAGGAGTCGTCTTGCTCGAATTGCCAGACTTGATTTCCCGGTTTCAGAGCTAGCTTGGGCAATAAAACCAGAGCTTGACTCGGCTTGGTTCGAATGCTGCAATCGACGAACATCCCGCGTACCAGAGCAGGCATGCCCCCGTTGTCTTCTTCCTTAAGGATGGATCCATTTTGCCAAACCTCGCGTGGATTATCGACGGCGATGCGAACTGGGACCGTGCGAGTCTGGGGATCAATCCCAATCCCTTCGTAGCGACTCAAATGACCTCGCCATTGGAACTCGGTGTCGCTCCGACCGGCCACATGGTATGAGATGGTCACGGGTGTCTTCGGGAGCTCGTAACTTGACGCCTGAATGACTCGCAACGACGGGTTGGTCGATTTTGCCGAATCCGATTGGTCCAAAATGAGAAGCATTTGATCGGAACGAAGATTGCAAGATACCTCCACTCGTTCGGTATCTTCGATCATGCACAGAGTTGCGCCCTTTTGAACATACGAGTCCTCTTGGACCGCTTCGGTGATAATGACTCCAGAGATCGGGGATTTTACGGTGGTGCGATCCAGGTTTACTTTGGCTTGTTCAAGTTGTGTCGCAGCCAGCCTTTCTCCTAATTGAATTCGGATTCTCCTGGTATCGTTCATCTGTATTTGGTTTTGGATCGTTAGTTTTTGGTTTTCGCTGGTGATACGCAATCGACGCGATTGATCCAATTCCGTAGCGGAAGCGAAACCGTTGGGCAACGACTCCAATCGTTTGAGTTCCTTGTCTTGGAGCGCAACGTCTTCTTCGGCCAGGGCGAGTGATTTTTTCGCATTAGCAAGCTCTTGATCCAACTCTTTTTGTTGCGCGTATTCCGAGTCGCGAAGAGCAGCCAGACGATCGACCTCGAGCTTGAAATCCGTTGGATCAATATTAAAGAGAACGTCACCCTTGTGCACAAAGCGCCCAATCCTGCAATTCTCGCTTTTGAATTGGACTCGTCCCGCAATCTCAGCGCCCAGTGTCACTTGGCGAAATGGAACTACTGTTCCCGTGATATTCACATCCAGCGATTCCAGCCCCTCGAAAGCCCTGACAGCATGGACACCTACAATGGATAATTTCGCCATCTTGGAGGTTGGATCGTCGCCATCCATCGCGATTTGTTTTGGCTGTTGGCTTCCCATCGCGAGAAAAACGGCAACGCCAGCAAGAACAAGAAGAGCTGGAAGTAGACCACCAAATAGCAGGTTGGCAGCTTGATTCTGGATTCTGGACACGCTTGCAAATCTACGTTCGAAAATGGACTCTTCGGTGAAACGGAACCTGACTATTTTATTCCATCTGTCAACGAACGCCTAACCCAACTGCTTTTTTTCACATTCCTAGTTCCTAGTTCCTAGTTCCTAGTTCCTAGTTCCTAGTTCCTAGTTGCTAGGAATTAGGAATCCATGCTCCTATAAAGCATCGCTCAGATCGCCCGATAAAGATCCTAAGTTATCGGGGATCGGCGAATCAACCACGGTTTCCAGATCGCGTTGCTTCTTAGATAAAACGGCGTCTTTAGGTGCATTTGGGACAGGATTTGCGATCTTGAAATCATCTACTAGATTCTGAATGCCCGGCTGTAGCTCATTGAGCATCTCAGCCAGAGCTGACATCACGGTATAAGTGTCAGCATTCTGATGATGTCCGAGGACCTCGATCCTTCCCAATACCTTTGTCTTTGAAACTACCGGCAATCGCAATGACCACCGCTCAGAGTATTCAGGAAGTTTGTTCTTGTGCCAGTTTGCATGAAAGCCTTCATGCAACCAAGGCATGTTCAGGTCCAAGCTGATCTTTGCCAAGCTGTGTTTTTCGGCAAACTCCACCATCGTGCTCCAGACCGTATCCCACTCTCGCGAGCCTTGCAAACGGACAGTCTGCTGTCGCACTTGATGATCCGATACGCCATGTCTAGCAACGATCGTTTTGGAAAAATTCAAGCTTCGTTTAAAAAGGAGTTCGAGTTCAGCAAATCCAAACACACGAGTCGCAACCAACGATCCAAGTGCGAAAACCATTGTTCCAATCGAAATAACGTCCGATTCATAAACGACTCCAAGCACCGCACCGCTGGCAGTAACTAAGCTCAAGAGGGTGATGACTCCAACCAACCATCGATTCTTAATACCGAATCGCATCAAATTGTGATGCAAGTGCCCTCGGTCCACGGTGAAAACACTCCGCCCTGTCAACTTGCGGCGAACAATGGCCATCCCGGAATCGAACAACGGAATTGACATCAATACAATCGGAACCGCAATCGAAATCGGGCTCTCTTCGGTAAGCCAGCTTCGCATGGCAAGAACGCCTAGAATCAACCCAATTAACATACTACCCGCATCACCCAAAAATACTTTGGCTGGAGGCAAGTTGAAAACTAAGAATCCTAAAAGCGACCCAGCCATCGTCGCCGCAACCATCGACTCCATATGGTTGCCGGTATACCATCCAATTGCCGATAAGGCCGAGAACGATATCCATCCCACCGAAGAACAAAGACCATCCGCACCATCAATGAGATTTACGGAGTTGATCGAAAGCAGCAACCAACCGAGAGTGACCGGTACTGCCAGCAATCCTAATTGCACCGGCATTCCAAGAATGCTGATAGAATTAATGGCAAAGCCGAAGGCGATGATAGAGAGACAGATGATGATTTGACCAAGCAACTTCTGCCGTCCTCGAAGTCCAAAACGATCATCCAACACCCCAAGAATAACAATGGCAATCGCTCCCAAAGCAAGCGATGTCGCCTCGTAGACGTGTCCAGTGAACATCGTGGCGAACTCGCTATTGGTAAACAAACAGACAGCTACCGTCGCGATCATGCTGAAAAGGATCGCCAAACCTCCGCAAAGCGCGATTGGCTCCCGATGCAGTTTCCGATGAGAATCCGGATGGTCCATCAATCCGACAGTCAACGCCAGTCGCCTAGAAACGGGAGTCGCAATGAGAGCAAAAAGAAATGCAATCGTCAGCGCGACAATCGGAAAAACCGGAAGAATCATAAGTTGTGCATACCTGGAAGAGACGTCATCACAAATCCACTTATCGCAAATCCGTGCGAGCGGGAATGGCGCTAACCACTCCGCACTGCTTCCATGATCCTCAAGCCCGACCCATTCGTCTAGATCCTGTCTTGTTAACTAATCGTAAAAGTTTCCGTTACGATCAGGACGATCCAAACTGCAAGCATGATTCCGATAAACCCCTCAAACGGCCGTTCGAGTACAACTAAACAAGTGAGGGTTCAACTACAATCGACCGAGTACTAGTCAGTGAGATCGATTAGGGAGTTGTGTCTTCCATAGAAGGACAATAATGGCGGTCAAGATCGATCCGTTTTTTGCCAGCCGAAAAACGGATAAACCGTTACCTAGCTTGATTCGAGCTCGGATCGAACCGAAGTTGTACTTTTTCAAAGTACTCAACAATCCCGAAAATTACCGTCGAAAAAAACACAAAGCGGAACGACCATGGATCGCGAAAAGTACAAGGAACTCGTTTCAACCTTTTTCGAGTGGGATCAACCTGCAATCTCGCAGATTTTTTCAGAACTGCTTTCCGCAGTTGCCGCGGAACGAGATTTGACCCCGTCCGGCTTAATGAGCCAAAATTATGAAACCGCCCGAGCCAACCCCGAAATAAATGTTCTCCCCGGCAACCTAAAGAACGCGCGAGATGCAATCTTCCCGTACTTTTGGGGGACTGACAGCTGGAACAATCCTCTCCATTTAGAAAACGTCAAAGGGCCTGCCAATCACGCTTCGCTTATTGGGGCACTGGCTTGTTTGCTTAAGAATCCGAATCTTTGCACAGATCGATACAGCCAACGATCCAACGAACTTGAAGTCAAAGCGGTCACGACCTTAGCCAATTTGATTTTCTACCATACGGACGATCCGTGGGGGGTATTCACCATCGGCGGTACGATTTCGAACCTTTACGGAGCCAAAATTGGTCTTGAACGGGTGCTTCCTGGCGCTATGCGTTCCGGCTTAATGGGACATCGCATCGTCGGAATCTGTTCTCAAGCGGGCCACTACTCAAACCAAACCGTAGCCGGTTGGCTTGGAATCGGCACACAGAATTTGATCGAAATCCCCACGGATGAAAAACTCGCCATGCGGCTCGATCTACTGGAGGCCAAACTCGAAGAGCTGTATTCCGCCAACATCAAAGTTGCTTACGTGTGTGCGACTTTTGGCACCACCGATGGTTTTGGAATTGATGACATCCAAGCTATTCGCGAGCTGCTGGTGTCCAAAAGCAAACAGCATTCTGTGCCTATGCCACAACTTCACGCGGATGCGGCTGTCGGCTGGGCCATGGTTATGCTCACCGATTACGATACGTCAAAAAATCCGCTGCGGATGGAAGACGGCCTCCTAGAGATTGTTCGAACAGTTCAATTGAAGAACAAGGGACTGCGCTACGCGGACAGCGTGACCATCGATTTTCACAAACTGGGTCGCGGTCATTACCCTTCAAGCGCGTTCATTGTGAATCGACGCGAGGATCTGAAGTACTTAGCCAGAACTGTTTCCGATACTCCGTACTTCTCCGATGCCGACGCGAGTCGCGATCCTGCCTTGTTCACACTCGAATGCTCTCGACCAGGTCTTGGGCCATATAGCGTTATCGCTTCGCTCAACGGAATCGGATTGACTGGCTGGCAGATGCTGACCGCGCGCGCGCTGGAGTTAACGCAACGTCTCAAAGATAGGCTGTCCAAGATCGAGTATTGCAAAGTTCTCAACGCCGATACCCGCGGCGTATCAGTGAATTGGTGGGTTCTGCCAAAGGGCCGAAATGCGGAGGATATCTATCAGCGATTGGTCCACAACGAATTGACTCCAGAACAACTCGCGCGCTATTTACCCGAGGTTCGACAGTTGTTTGACAAGCGAACCAAAATGATGGATCCGACGTTAGATGCCCGGCTTGGCTTTACAACTAGTTTTGGTTACTGCCCAAATGGCATCCACATTCCAGCTTGGAAGGCCGTCTTTTTCAATCCCAAGACAACCGAGGAAATCGTCGACCGCATTGCGTACGGCATCGAGGAACTGTAGCGCCTACGTGTGGCACGTCAGCGGCTACGTGTGGCACGTCAGCGGCTACGTGTGGCACGTCCCTGAGTTTACGAAGGGCGTGGGAGTCGCTAGAAACATTTGCCAAACTTCCCACGCCCACGCTCTGCTTTGGGCGTGCCACACCATTGTCGCCTTTCGCTCTGCGAAAGTGCGCCAACATCAACTTCGGCAGAAAATAGTGATGCCGTTTTCTTCGGCGCAGCGAATTGTTTTTTCCCGATTGATGATGATCGTTTTTCCGGCTTCAATTGCAATCGCCTTTCCGCCGGCTAAAGCCATCTTTTCAATCGTTTGTGGGCCGATCGTAGGAAGATCGAATCGCATGTCCTGCTGTGGCTTGGCTACTTTGACCAACGTAAAACCTCCCCGCGGGCATATTTGACCGGTCCGAACAATGCACGCGTCCGTTCCCTCGATGGCTTCCACCGCCAAAATCGTTCTGTCTCGCACGGTGACGCTTTGGCCCACATCCAGGCCACCCATTTGCTTGGCTATCGTCCAACCGAATTCAATATCGTCCCGCTCGAAGTTGCTCGGCTTACGTCGCGTGAGAACTCCCTCTTCGGCAATCAACTGGGTTGCAAATTCTGTACCTGGAACTGTCATGATCCCGCACCGACCAAACGAGGTTACCACGGCACCCAACAGCGAGTCATCGGTCGTATCGTGGGTGCGCCAAAAAAAATGAGGCAACATAGTCTTGACGCACTCCCAATCGGGAAAGTGATTCATCCAGCCCCATCCGTGAAACAGGATTCTATCCTTGAACAGTTTTCCCGTTAAGCAAACGTGACTGACGCCGTGTTGTCGAAAAAATCGTTGCATACCACCCAACTTGCAAACGCCAATCCATTGAACATGACTCGCAAGGGTCTCAATTTCTTTCGATGCATGCCCATGCACAGCCGCGACGACAACGTCATATCCTTTCTCGCGAAGTGCCCGAGCGACGGCCAACGGGTATTCACCCCATCCAGCGACTATGCCAATCGATTTTGTGTTGGTCATTCGATTGTTTTCTCTTGTTCCATCAGTTGTGCAACTTGCTTTGTCAATTGCTTGACTGTCTTTCGAAGTTCGGGGAGACGATTGATGGATGCGAATAGGATCGCTTGTTCATTGCGAGGAATCGCAGGACTACCGAGCAGTATCTTGTCTTCGCCTGTGTCCGAGATGACACCGGATTGAGCGCCGACCATGGTGCGAGCCCCAATCTTGATATGGTCTCGAACACCTACTTGTCCCGCAATAACGACATAGTCACCCGTAATGGCGCTGCCGGCTATGCCAGCATGGGCACAGATTAAGTTGTGTTTGCCAATATTGCAATTGTGTGCGATCTGGACGAAGTTATCGATCTTGGTCCCTTCGCCGACTCGAGTCGCGCCATAAGTGCCCCGATCCACGCAAGAGTTAGCACCAATCTCCACATCGGATTCAATATGCACCCAGCCAATTTGTGCGGTTGGGACATGCTGTCCATTTTCCATTCGATAACCGAAACCATGCGAACCCACAACGCATCCCGAATGCAGGACGACGCGGTCTTCCAGAATCGTGCCGGGATACAACACGACACCGGGGAACAGCTGGCAGTCTTTGCCGATGCGACACCCCTGCATGACCGTGACACCTCGATGCAAATGCGCGCCTTCACCAACAATGCAATCTTCGTCAATACTCGCAAAGGACTCCACCGTTGCGCGAGCGCTGATTTGCGCGGACGCCGCTACGTTGGCTAGCGAATCCACTCCTTGTTTGCGTGTGGTAACCACATTTGGCCGAAAAAGTTGACAGATTTGCGTGAACGCTTCATGCGGGTTCGTCACGACAATTTGTGGGATACCGACATTCGGAAAGGTTTTGTTGGTTACGCAGGCAGATGCATTGGATATTTGAAGCCGAGGAAGATTTTTTTCGTGGTCCAGCAACGTTATATGGCCCGGCAACGCGTCGGCCAACGGAGCAGCCCCAGTAATGACATCATTGTTTGAGCGAGAAAACAACTCGCCGTGAACCCGTTTGGCAAGGGTCTGGAGATCAATTGAAGTCATATGGAATCCTTTCCAAAACGGAGATAGTCAACTTGGGCAATCTAATAAAAAACGGCTGGCGGGAGCAATGTGTCTTTTATGGATCAGGCCGGCGAATCCCCAATTTATGGACTTTGCTATCGCACACCGCCCCGTTTCGGAACAAGATCGCTATTCTTTAGAGCATCGGTCAATGCATTTTCGACAAAAATGCGCTGGCTGAGAATCCTTGAATCCGGTTTTTGACCCAAGCCGAACGGGACGGTTAGGCGAGCGGCAGATTGGAGTATCCCAACCCGAAGCGTAAGCGAGGGACAGTTTCGCAGGTCCCTCACTTACGTATCGGGTTATGATTGGTAGTTTTCACATCGCCGCTCGCCTTAGAACGGCATACCGTCCCCTTCGGCTAGGGATTAAACGCTAGCATTTCCTATCCTCCACTCGATCCGCCATTCGTCTAATAAACAAGCCCATGGAACCATTGCTCCGCGCCATTGATGTCACCAAGACCTATCAGATGGGATCTGTTGCGCATCCAGCCCTGCGTGGAGTTAGCCTCGAAATTCAGAAAGGGGAGTTCGTCGCCATCATCGGCCCATCTGGATCCGGAAAAAGTACTTTGTTGCACATGCTTGGCGGCCTCGATCGACCAGATACAGGGGATGTACAACTCGAGGGGAAATCGATTTCCAATCTGGATGAGAATAGCCAAACGTTGCTCCGCCGACGGCGCATTGGCTTCATTTTTCAAAAGGTGCATTTGTTGCCTATGCTCAAGGCGATTGATAATGTCATGGTCCCGATGCGACTCGACGGTCTACACATGAACGTTGCTCGCCCCAAAGCCATCACGGCGCTCGACGCGGTGGGAATGGGAAACAAGCAAGGCAATCGACCGGGAGAACTCTCAGGTGGCGAAGCCCAACGCGTCGCAATCGCCCGAGCGTTGGTCATGTCTCCTGCCATCTTGCTCGCCGACGAACCAACCGGGGCGTTAGATTCCGCCAATAGTCGGATTGTCATCGAGCTATTCAGGTCCTTGGTCGCGGACAAGGGGCAGACACTCGTGATCGTCACCCATGACGCATCTGTCGCAGACGCCGCTGACAGGGTTATCAAGATGCGAGATGGTCGTATTGTGGGTGATTCGACGAATTCGATTCCAGCCACGACGATCGGTGACGCGTTGACCGGTAAAGCGTCAAGGGAAGGGACCTAGTCCTATGTTACTAGTCCTTTGGCAACACTGGCGTCAACGGCCCACTCGTTTTTTCTTTACGCTGCTCAGCCTAGTCCTTTCGACGGCCACGTTGGTAGGCATTATCGTTGCATCGCACAATGCTAGGTCTTCGTTTCGCGAATTGACGAGTGCCGTACAGGGACTGCCGTCACTCGATATCGCCAACGCACAGGGTGGCCGGTTTGAGATGTCGTCGCTCGATTTGCCGAGTCTTCCAGTCGGTGTGCAAGCCGCGTTGCCGACTCTGATACGCGGCTCGATCATGAGGCTTAAGGAACAGAAGTCGCGAGGCTTGCTGATTGGTATTCCATTGTCGCAAACCGACTTGCCATTCCGAGCCTTCTTGCAAAAGAATTTTGAGCTGGAGGAAAGCCAATGGCCAGGTCAAGACGAATGCTTGATTTCCGCCTTGATCGCGTCGCAACTCAAGGTAACTGAGGGGGATTCGATTCAATGCTTGTTCCGACGCGGTTTCAAGAAACTACTAGTGAAAAAGGTCGTAGCCGCCAACACTTGGAATCGAATTTCAAGCGAGCACGGTGTGGTGGTAGACCTAGAATGGCTGCAAAACGCGACTGCCCTTCCAGGCCAAGTGGATCGCTATCGGATGTTTTTGAAAAACGATAGCGAGTCGGAAAAAAAGCGAATCATAGAGAGTCTCAGCCAACATATCCCAGCGCAACTCATGTTGAAGGAACGGACAAATACAGTAGGACTCGCGGACGATCTGTTGAAGTCCACGGAATTAGGTTTGTCCTTTGCTAGTGCACTTGCCGTTGCGATGGCGGCTTATATCTTGCTCAACACCACTCGCATGAATCTTGCGGAACGACGCCCCTACTTTGCAATCCTGAGATGTTTAGGTGCAACCTCACAGCAGGTGATACGCGCTGTTCTTTTTGAGTCGCTTACCATTAGCCTAGTGGGCGTTGTCTTTGGGCTGGTTGCAGGCTTGGGACTTGGGGTGATTATGAAAGGTGTCTTGTCTGGTGTATTGCAAGCTCCACCAGGCAATTTTTCGATTCCTTGGCCTGCCTTGCTGGCGATCGCTCTATTCATTCCATGCTTAACGCTGTTTGTAGTATGGTTCGCACAAAGACAACAGGAGGCGGTCTCGCCCCTGGAGAGCTTCCGAGAACCAACGATTGTTGAGAATACTCGCCTTCCATGGAAATCGATTCGCAATGGCTTTGTGCTTTGGCTCGCCTCTTTATTTGGTCTCTACTGTGTGAAATTGGAATGGTTGCCGCCTCAATGGGGCGTCGGTATTGGGCTTTTGGCATTGCTCGCTTATCTACTTTGGTTGCCGACGGGACTTGTTCCGCTGATTTGGATGATCGATCGGCTTGCAGTTCTCCGAAGGGGATTCCCGCTGGAGGTCGCCAAATATCAATTGATCCGTAGGCCAGAACGAACGTCGCTCAATGCTGGCTTTCTGGTGATTTCGCTTTGCGGTGCGGTCGGTTTAGGTCAATCGCTCATGAGCAATACAGCCGAAATCAAACGATGGTACTATCGCACACTTCCGGGTGATCTATTCTTGATCAGCACGCAAGCTCCATCGTTATTGATCGACTCCGAAGACCCGCTGAGAGAGCTTGTCGAGCAGTTGCCAGGCGTGCACTGGTCCAATGCGATACGATTCGTTTGGTGTCAAGTTGACCAAAAGACCGTCTTGTGCTTGGTCCGTGAATTCCCCGACGCTGCGCCTTTCCCCACTGAGCCCAAAGGCATGACCTCTCAAGAAGCGCGAGCGCTAATCGATGGCGATCAAGTCATCATCGGATCGATCCTTGCTAAGAAGCTTGCGAAAAAAGCGGGTGACAGGCTGACAATCACCGTCAATGGTCGGTCCTTTCCGACCACGATAGGTGGAGTCAACGCCAATTTCGCAAATGGGGGAATGTCCCTCATTATCAAGCGTTCCACTGCTCAGCGATTTTTTGAAGTGACCGGCTTCGACTGGTATGCCATTTCTTTTGCCCCCGAGCACATTGACGCCGCCGAAAAAACACTCGAATCGGTCAAGGAGCAGTACGGTTTTGAGATGCGGCGTGGCAGCGAAATGCGACAAGGGGTAGAACAAACAATTTCTGGCGTGACAGCCGGGATTTGGTGTGTTGTTTTCATTTCCTTTATCACTGGCGGTTTTGGTATCGCAACCACGTTGGCTATGAACATGCTGGAACAAGCAAGAGATTTCTCGCTGTTGAGGATCGTCGGCGCCAGTCGAGGGCAGTTGATGCTAACCGTCCTGGTCCAAGCGTGGCTGCTCGGCGTGATTGGGGTAGCGTTTGGCATGTTCGGAGGCATCACGACCGTCCTTATCATCTATGGATGCAGCGAAGCCCTTTTGGGTTACACCCCCGAGTTTGAATGGAATTACTTACTGATGGCTTGTTCCGCGTTAGGCACTTTGGCTATCGTCACGATTGCGGCCTGGTTACCGGCCTGGAACGCTTCGAAAATCAATCCCGTTGAGCACTTAACCTATGAATAACGACTCTTCTCGAACCGCGTTGAACCTCTACCAAACTTGCTTAGGCCTCCTTTGCGTCGTATTTGCTAGTGGGCTTGTGAGTGCCAAGGATTTTCTAGGTCAAGCCAATCTGCCAGAGGTGCTGCCGGAGACGACACAATTGTTGTTCACTACGCAGAATGTTCAAAACAGCTACAAAGTCCTAGAGCGAACGGACATTGGCAAGCAACTCAGCGGTCCGCTTTGGCAAACCGTACTCGCGAAGCAAAAAGCCGCAAACGTCGGTTCGCTTCTCAATCCCCGACCATGGCTTGGATTGGATTGGAAAGACATTAGCGCCATCGATCAAGCGGGCGCGGTGGCGGCCATTTTGGACAGTAATCGGGAAACATCCTTGCTCTTTCTGGCGAAACTCGGACCCAACGCTGACAAGCATCCCTTTGTGCAGCGATGGATGGAAAATCAAGGGGGCTTGAGTCGATTTCAAACGGTTGCATTGAGCGAAGGAACGAAATTCTACTCTTTGCGGAGCGACGGAAAGTCCGAATCGTCAGCTTGCATTGCGATCGGCTCACAATGGACCTGCCTTTCTTCATCCTCCAAGGCCGTGCAGCAATGGCTGGCTTCACCAACCATGAAAAGCATGCAGGCATCGGCACTGCCTGGTTCGATTCAACCTGCCTTTGAGTCGGGCACTTGGGGCAACGGCGAAACACGTTTTTGGCTATCTCCCTGGGCGCTCCTCAACAATTATGCAGCCAAGAAAGAACCAAAACTCCTTCGGTCCGCCAAATTGTTCGGGCTTGACGGTCTTGGCGTATTGAGTGGCACGCTGCTGCCACCTGCACCGACCGATGCTTCTTGGAAACTAAATTACTCGCTGCAACTACCGCCTCCACTGGCAAAGGGGCTTGCGATGTTCAGTTTCAAATCGGGGCCAATGGTCGAGCCACCAAAGCTCTTAACCGATGCAATGGATCAAGTTGGGATTTCATACCTGGATATGAAGCCATGGTTTCAAGGAGTAAGCCACGCGGTGGATCAGATGATCGATGAGGAGACACCGGGAAACTTCGCCGACCTCGTGGATAGCCTTTTAACGGACCCGGAAGGACCTAAGGTCGATGTGCGAAAGGAACTTATTTATCCCTCCGGTCCGTTGATGTTCAACTTTGGTGTCACGAGCCCCGACAAAAAAAATCTGAGCCAGCTTCAGCACAATCAGGTTTGGGCCGTCCTGCTACCAGACGCAAAGAAAGCATCGGTCACAGTCAATAAGCTCTTCGAGAATGACAAGGACATCCAAGCCGAGCAAATCGGACCCTACCGCGTCTGGAGTACCGTCAATGACGAATCCCTTTTTGTGGCTGTCGGAAAAGGCGAAAACCAGACAATCTCCGCCGCAGCCATCGATGAGAAATACCTTTACCTTGCAACCGATTCGACGTGGCTCAAGGGATTACTCTCTGGAGCAGGCGTTCCGGGAGGCGTTAATCGTGGACGTCCGGCACTTTGGCTCTCGCATCTGCAAAAGATGAAGTCCCCTTCGTTCTCAATGCAACAAGCGATCTATTTACGATCATGGTTCGAACGCAGTTGGAATCGACTACCCGAGCCAACCCAAAAAGAATATAGCTCAATGGACCTTCCATCACTTTGTTTAACAAACGTCTTGATTCCAGGGGTCGCCAAGGCGGATGTTCCAAAATGGAACCAAGTTCAGTCTGCCTTCGGAATCGTGACGCAAACTGCGGTTCAAAATGCACGCGGCATCGACGGGACAATCTGGCTATTTGCAAGCCCCTGATGGTGTCGGCCACCGTGGCCGACGCTGCTAGCGTCGGTTCGGATGCTAGCAGCATCCGCCACGTCGGTTCGGATGCTAGCAGCATCCGCCACGGTCCAATTCCAAGTCCCGTTCTCCCAACGACTCGAAATGACGGGCGATCCATTGTGGCCCCACACCCTCGATAGTGTCAGGTGACCACCTGGGTGAATGGTCTTTGTCGATCAATAAGGCACGGACTCCCTCGTAGAAATCATGACCTTGCATGCACGCTTGGCTGATTCGGTACTCCATTATTAAACAATCGCGCAGCGACATGCCTCGACCGCGTCGGAGTTGTTCAAAAGCAACAGCCACACTGGTTGGCGACCGTTGCCGAATTATTTCTAGAGTTTCGTGGGCTAGTGTTGTCAAGCCCGATGTTGCCGCTGCGGAATGCTCAAGACGGCGAAGTACTTCGTCCAAAGTGTTGCAATCAAAACATGCGTTGGCTAGACTCCGAAGATTCTCAACTTGGTCGCTTGCCGGTGGCGTTTGGCAGAGCGTTTCCAATGCGCCTTCGACTCCCGTGGTTGCAAGACGGTCGACAAGCTCTCTGCCGTATTCGCGAGGCACAAAGTGGGTCGCAAATCCTAAGGCAAGTGTAGCAGCATAATCGATCGACTGCCCCGTCAGCGCCAACAACGTTCCGATCGGTCCTTGCCGCGACAAGAAGTAGGATCCACCCACGTCAGGGAAAAATCCGATGCCGGTTTCCGGCATTGCAAAGACGGTGTGCTCATTGGCGATACGATGGGACCC
Organism: Pirellula sp.; assembly: GCA_031374925.1. Classification (GTDB taxonomy): domain Bacteria; phylum Planctomycetota; class Planctomycetia; order Pirellulales; family Pirellulaceae; genus JBKCUI01. Next base: position 24,443 of record JANMHA010000198.1, read on the forward strand.
TAGCACGGAGATGCCCACACCGCCACCCATGGTCACTCCATCGAGGTAGGACAGATAAGGCTTGGGGTAATTTGCAATTCGATAGTTAAGCGTGTATTCCGCGCGAAAAAAATCCGCCGTCAAAGTTCCGTCTCGCCCTACATCACCTGCTTTACCAGCCCAATAAATACTTTTTACGTCGCCACCAGCACAAAATGCTCTTTCTTCCGCCCCTGTAACCAACACCGCTTCCACCGAATCATCCACTTCCCAATTCTTAAGTGCGTCATGTAGGCGCTGCACCATATTCCAATTGAGAGCATTGAGAGCCTTGGGGCGATTCAGTTCAATGTGTCCAATCCGACCAACCTTGTTTGTAATTACGTCTTCTGTTGTCATGGGGTCACCTGGAGGATTGGCCGAAGGCATGTGCTATTATTGTCGCCTTTCGCTCCGCGAAAGTGCGCCTCGTTAACGCACTTTTGCGGAGCAAAAGGCGACATTGTTGGCCGACCGCAATCATCCACTTCAGGACACTAGCTCAGCCATTCATCGCGATGACTCTCGACGAAATCGTTGTCGTGCAGGTGCGGGTAAGATTCCATAACACGATCAATCTCCTCTAGCTGGCCGGGACTCAACGCCTCGTGTTCGTCGAGGCACCAGTTGCCCTCAAACAATCCCTGCCGTCGGAGCACTTCGTGTAGTCCGGCAATGCATCCCCGGAAACCGTTTGCGGCATCGAAAAAAGCTGCGTTGCTGTCGGTGATCTCGACGCCGAGTCGCAAGAGTTCTGGCGATGCATTGGCATTTCGACATCGATCGAATAACTCCACGGCTCGTTTCGTCCACACGGACCAATGCCCGAGTAAACCACCCACAATCCGACGATCACGGTCACCGAAACGGAATGGTGTAAGGAGGTCCGACACGATGTTGTCATCGTTTCCCGTGTAGAGCGCGATGTCATCCCGGCCGGAATCGTTGACCGCACGCACAACATCGAAAGTTTGATAACGATTGAATGGAGCGATCTTGATGGCGACGACATTTTCGATCTCAACAAAGCGGCGCCAAAACGCATACGACAGAACGCGACCACCGACGCTTGGTTGAAGATAGAATCCGACGACAGGAATGACTTCTGCCACGGCCCGACAGTGCGAAATAAGGCTGACATCATCCGCGTCGTGCAAGGCACCCAAGCAGAGCAAAGCCGAATGATATTTGAGATCGCAGACGAGCTCCGCTTCCGCTACCGCTTGCCGAGTCTGGCCACATACTCCTGCGATACGCACAAGAGGTTGCCTGGCTCGATCCATCTCCTCAGCAGCCAGTTGCAACACCGGTTCGAACAAGCCAATCTTGGGATCGCGAATAGCAAACTGAGTCGTATGCACTCCGACCGCAAGCCCCCCTACACCGCACGCAATGTAATAGCGAGACAATGCTCGCTGCCTTCGTTCATCCAAATGACGCGACGCATCCAACGCCAATGGATGGGCGGGAATAGCCAAACCGGTTAGCAATCGCGAACGCAAATCAGATAGGGTCGGAAAATCAGTCATCGCTTCGATTACAGCTTCGTGGCAAAATGGATTTGGCGGCATGTTTCCACAAAGCCACAGGACGGATAAAGGTGCTGTCCTACCAGGTTGTTTTCCATCGTCTCGATCATTGCGAACGCCATTCCTTCTCTACGGAAGTAGTCAAGTGCATGTTCAATGAGCAAGCGTCCGATCCCACGTCCGCGCACGGTTCGATCGACGGCGAGATTCGGGATGCGCCCTTTGCCGCTTTCATGATCAACACGCGTGCTAATGTATCCGAGAACCTTGCCTAATTCATCTGCAACAAACACGCCTTTGGGATTGGCCACAACATCCTCGTCGACATGTCGGGCTTTGCGCCATCGCCAGTCGTGGCCTTTCAGAATTCCTAGTGCATCTTCCACACTCTGGTCCATAGCAATGCCCTCGAATCCCTCAATGGTAATGCGTTTTAGTTCATCCAGATCGTTTGACTGATAAAGTCGTATGTTCATACCTAGAATCGTCCGTCTGTCGTTTCAAAGTGAGTGGGTTTGCCCAACTGTTCACCGCCACATCGTAGCCAATCCGCTGTCGCAAGAATCATCTCGTCGAGCGACACTCTGGGCGGACCAAACCATTCATAAGATCGCGACGCGTCCCAAAGCCATGCCGTGTCCCCCTCTGTTCCGATAAAAATCGGTTCGCGATTCAAGAGTTCACCAAACCGATGCGCCAACCAACGGATCGACACTCGATCGAGTCCAGTCACATTCAACGCTACGGGCGGCGAAGAGGTGTGCGCAAGGCACTGTATGGCGCGAGCGTTCGCATCACCCTGCCAGATCACATTGACCGCTCCCATGGAAACATCGACTGGTTTGCTTGCCGCCACCTTGGTCGCCACATCGCACAACACGCCGTAACGCAAGTCGATCGCGTAGCAAAGACGGAAGAACAAGACTTGGGTTCCATGTTGTTTCGCAAAATAAGTAAATACGCGTTCCCGTCCGACGCAGGAATTTGCGTACTCGCCGGGGGGTAAAAGCATCCCCGCTTCATTCGCCCCAGGTCCAACCGCTGGAACCATCGAATAAACACAGCCAGTGGAAAAGGCAACGATTCGAGACTTTGCGTAGCGTTCCGCCACGATGGCAGGTATCAAAGTGTTCACCACCCAGGTCATCTCCGGTGCGTCGCTAGTACCAAATTTTTGCCCCGCCATGAACAGAACATTGGGCGAATCCGGCAAGGCCATCACTGCCTTGCGATCCATTAGATCGCAAGAGATGGTTTCGACGCCATGTCGTTGAAGAACCTTAGCGGCATTCGTCGATGAAAAACGAGAGACTGCGATCACACGGCGATGTTCCTGCCCGATAGCGTTGAATCCTCGGCGCACCATTCGGGCCAATGTCGGTCCCATTTTACCTCCAGCACCGAGCACAAGGACATCGCCTGCAACGGAGCGCAGTGCCTCTAGCACGCCCGTCGTCGGGCGGCTCAGTTCTGCCTCAAGATCTTCGATCGTTTGAAGGGTTTGCAGTTGATTCACTTTTTACTTCTGTCGTGGCCGACGCTGCTAGCGTCGGTTTCGGATCCTGCAAGTATCTGGATTTTGTTCGGATTCTGGCAGCATCCGCCACGTCCTAGCAAGTTCGTCCGATTTTCAAATCTCGATGTGGGTAACGCCGCCGACTTTGTCGAAGTGGCCGATTTTGAGAAGTTCTCCGCGGGAATCGGGCATCTCGGCTACGAATGCTGGATCGCAAACCATCAAAGGTGGCGCGAGTGTAATGGTAATCGAAGCTGCAAGCGAAGTTGCGTACGAGATCCCAAGCGAAAGCGCCACGAACCATGGGATACTCTGAATTGCGGCCATCTTCAATCTGTCTCGTTGGGCTTGTGATAGCTTTTTCTCGATTCCGAACTGCTCAATCACGTCGTTTCGTTCCAGCGGATTGGATAACGCGAGCATTTCATCGAATGTGCAACCGTCGGTCCGAAGGCGACGATGTAAGTTGCTGGCCCGCAATGCCCCTTTTCTGCGATTGAATTCCAAACGGGCTTGATATGCATCAATTGCGCGCTGTTTGCGTTGCTGATAATCAACGATTATTTTCCGTGGGACACTCAATCCGGCATCGACAGCGTTCAAAAGTGATCGTACCGGTCGGTGTTGCAAGTACATTCGGCGATAAGCAGAAAACGTTTCGTTTTGAATAAGCGTAATCGCCGCCATGACACTTTCTCGCGTAGTGAAAATAAGATCATCGCCGCGCTCAACACATAACGGCTTGAGGTAGTAGACCTTGACTCCTTTCTGTTTCCCGGGACCATCTAGGAACTCCTCAAGACGAGTTCGCACGCAGTTGGGGATGACATCCGTAATCTCATCGAAACGGTCTTGCTCGGTGACGCTGACAAATAACTTACCTTTCGGTAAGCGGATCGAGGCTTCGCAAAGATCGATTTCACGCACTTGCTGAAAAGCTGGCTTGTGTTCCTCGACCACGTCCGACCAGCACTCGCTCTTAGAGGACAGCAGTCCATGCTGGCTTAACATTGTCTTGGCAAGTTCTGTGCCTGAATTTTTCGGTGGAACCCAAATCGATTCTCCGACCCAAGTGCCAAATGGCTCAAGTTCCTGGGCAAGGCTAAAGGGCGAATCGGATACAGGCAGTACTTCGGATGGCGTAACGCGTTTCGTTTTTCGCGCCGACGTCACAAGTCGTTGAGTTGCAGTCGTCATCTGTATAGTCCCCAGTTAGAAATCGCAGAACAAAGTGAAAAGAGGGTGACGCGACATTTAGTTTACGACATTTGCTGGAGAGCAAACATAAAAAAACTCGATTCGAGGCAAAAAAGTAACAAACGGCAGTGTTCATTAGTGACCCCGTAGCTTACCTGTTTATGAATATGGATCCGAGAGGTTCATTGTCGGCAAACGTGGCGAATTCCACCGTTCGCTGCCTAAGCAATTTGCCATTGGCCCTCATGATGGTAGGGCCGCTATTGAATTTGCAAAAGCCGCCGCGATTCGGCCCGAGTTCGTAGGAAACGCCTTGCAGAAGATCTGCAAGGATCCAGAAACGTCCGATGCAATGTTTACGATCCTTGAACGCAGAAGCTACTCGACTGCAAAACCAAGCTGAGGTTGCTCCCTCACAAAAGCGGACTGTTAACAGATGTACGTGTTTACCGAGACAGTCCATCAATTTAGCAAGATTTTCGTAGAGAAATCGGCTGGCAATAGAATTGGTGGAACATACTTTGGCCCCGGGCCTATCAACCGTTCCTTGATCCAGTCTTTAAAATCTTTTCCTCGC
>JANMHA010000215.1:0-3770 GCA_031374925.1 Pirellula sp.
TGACGCCTTGAAACATTCCGACGCTACACAACGCATAAATCAAAAGCTTCATTACGAACTACTTTAGGTCAAACCCAGTTTGGAGAAGGAAAACGGCTCGATCGGTTCCTATTCGTTTTAACAAATCTTGATGCGGCGTGCCTCCGGGGGGAATTAGTTTTGACACTATTATTTGTACGTGTTTACAGGGTTCTCCTTAACACGCACTCGCGCAGGCTTAGTCATTTCACAGTTGATGAACTAGCGATGAATCCAGCCGAATCTGGGAATCTCGCTAACCGACCAATCTTGTGGAAATCGCAGAAGCATGTTGGGAAGAAGCGAAATATTCAAATTGGATGGACGGAATCCAGTCTCATTCCAAACTGTGGAAGTGGTAGTCGCTAGGTTGCAGGCTAGACCGATCCTGCAGTCCTATCCCAAGCGACCAGTTCCAATGTCCACAGTGTTTGGGCTAGTTTAGAAATCGGAACTACGGTCTACGCACCAAACTGTGGAAAGCGGCGTAGGGCTACGTCCCTAGAACAACGTCGCAGTATTCAATCCTTTATTTGTTATCGTGTTTTGAGGTCTGTTCTCGTTTCGTCGTCAACAAAGATCTTCCATGCTGTCTCATCAGCAACGGGTATCCATGCTTCGAATGTTCCATCACTCGACAAGTAGTAATGCCTTTGAACTGAAAACCGGCTCCACATTCGATTCACGAATGCCGACCGAGCCTGCGATTGTAGTTCCGTGCCGTCAGAATTCAATCTCCGAAACCTCGCCGACACATGGCACAGGATACCAAGATCAACCAGTGCCTGGCGATGGCGAAAGTACCTTTCCAATACGGCGTCGACGTCTACACCGGTGACATCGAATGATGCAAGTCCATTGCCGACCGGTTTGGGATCACCAAAGATCGTATTGTACTCGGCGCTCATTCGCCACCCATGATAGGCAATCGCCAACGGTTTCCTAAAGAGCGTAATGCAAAGTACGAGTGTCGCGGTAGAAACAACCAGGCAAGCCAGCAATGCGTATTTGCGATTGTCTGAGGCCATTCTTCGCACGAATTGAGTATCCACAATAACGAATAGCAATCTATCCCAACTGGAGCGAAGCGGAACGGAGGGATAAATACTCCTCTCCAACACGCTTCTCCGCCCGCCACTTCAGTCTATCAGATGTAACAGTCCTAAAGCAAGCAGCTAGCGTCAACGCCCACAGTTGTCATGGACCAACTTGTGGAAGCGGCTTGATCCCGGCTACCTCTATGTCCACATCTGGTGGGCGTAGCTGCTGACTACGATCAGTGAGCAGAGTGGGCATCATTTCTCGATATCGACGCTTCGCTAATTTTCTGTTTGATTGACTGCGACTGCAACTGCAGGCAGTGATTTCCAATACGCGACCATCGCAAGCCAAAGAAAGAGTGTACCCATCAAAAGCAATGTTGCTAAGACAGTTAGGCCAAGCGTTGCACTGATTGAAAACTCGAAAAGCTCTCGTATAGATAGACGCCACGCGTTCTCAATCGAATATGGTGTGTGCATTGTCCATGATTCAGAGCAGAGAAACAGAAAACCAGCTAGACTAAAAAAGTTCAGAGAAACTGCCAACATCAAAACGCTTCTCTTTGTTTGCCGCGGCAGGTAGAGATTGGTCGTCGATGTTGTGGGATCGTAGGGATTTGTCTCCATCATTTCACAGTTCGGCTATCTCGATTTTTTTCGATTCGACCGGCCACGAATCAAGAAATAAGCGAACAGTGAGCAGTTAGGAATCGCAAAGTACGTGATGAGCAAAATAATGATCTCCACGCCGAAGGAACCAGAAATTCCACTTAACTGCCAGGAACTATAGGACGACTGCAGTCTCATGAAAAGGAATATTGCGATGACAAGCAGCATTGGAAGCGCGATGATCATCAGGTTTAGAATAGCGAACCCGCGAACCCAATTTGTACGCGTTACCGGAGTGGCAATCGAAGCTGTGTTGGAGTCGTAAGGGTTCAATGAGTTCTCCGGTTTCTATCTGTCGTAAAAGCGTCGAATCGGAGGCGGAATGTTTCTTCCAATCCAACCCGCTTCCGCGCCGCCATCCGCTTCAGTCTATCCGATCTACCAGTCCTCCAGCAACCCGCCAGCGCCCATGTCCACAGTGTTTGGCTTAGGGGAATCGGTGCTACGGACTAGGCATCAACCTGTGGAAAGGGGCGTAGGGGCTGAGTTGCTTTGCCTGCTGGCAACGGGCGGGCTTACCTGGATGGCGGACGAATGACTCGTTAATTGCATCGAATACGAACTCGTGTTTAGATCCTGGAATGCTGTCGTCTTGATTGAGTTCGCTTCCAGTTCTTGATGGCCACGGTTACCACAAGTCTCATCGTTTTTGCAAATATCAGAAGCGCGAAACCTGCGTCCACGGACAATCGGATTTGATTCCATGTAACAACACGACCAGGCTTATTTGCGGCGGGTGCAAAAATCGCTTGCCATTGAAGATACTCGAAAAATACCCAACAGGGGCCAAGTGTGACCGTCAGCAAACAGGCAAGCATCCATACGCCAGGCTCGTTTCGCCAATTCCGAAAAAAGATGCAGTAGACGCCGAGGGAAAAAAGCATGAACCCCGACAAGAGCCCAAAGCGCAATCCCAACGCAAACGGTAGTACCATGATTACTAGACCAGTAATCATGATCACACGCTGATGGCGAACTAGAAAGTCAATTTGCGATTCGTTCAATAAAAGCATTCGAAATAACTCAATGGAATCGAACCGTCCAACTCGGTGTCTCCGTTGCTTCACCACTAGGAGAACAAATAGCAAACATTTCCAACAGAATCGACGCGGAACTGGAATGATTGCTTCCTCCACCACAACACGCTACCCCGCCGCCATCCGCTCCAGTCTAACCGATCTATCGGTCGCCGTGCATTCGAGCCAGTTCCAATGTCCACAGTGGTTGGGCTAGTTTGGAAATCGGTACTACGGACTACGCACCAACCTGTGGAAATAGCATAGGCAAGGTCCCTGCGGGATTCGCAATTTGGCAAGCGACCAAGGCCAGCCCTCACTCGTCCCTAGAACAACGACGCAGAATCCTTTATAGCCAAGCTGCAACACTCGATACTGAGCCTCTGGCTAAAGAGTTACTCAGGCGGGGATCACACCCGCTTGTATTCAATTCATTTCCAGTCCGCGCGTGCATCGCTTGGTTCATCATTTTTGTTGCTCAGTGATGGAGGAACACGGGGGTCGACAATTTTGATTCCAAGTCTGTTCACATCCTGACTTTGCATAAGAGCCGCCTGGGCAGTAAAAAAGTCTTCTTTTTCAATATACCATCCGCCAAATCCATGGCCAAAGCTACCCAACGCCGATAGGTTCGCTTTCTCCAGTGCACTATTGATAGCGATGCTGTCCTCCTCGGAATCCGTAGACCAAGCAATGGACCAGAGTCCTCCGCTGCCTGCAGTAATCCCAACTGAGAATAGATCGTCATCCGACATTTTCTCAAGGAGCGATTGTAAATCAGATGTGCGCTTTACGCGCTCATCGGCTTCATCAGTGTCCAGGATGACAGCATGCGATTGGCAACCGCAAGTCACCGCCAAAATTGCAATTAAAAAAAGTCGAATGGCAACGATAGTATTTTCTCCATCGACGAACTTGTAATTATCCCTGTTTGGGACGGTTCTCCCTGTTCCAGTCTAATCGATCCAGCGGGCGTGGTCGAATCGGCGGGATGTCAACTTGTGGTCGCTTCCTTTCGCTGGCTCCG
>JANMHA010000230.1:0-39438 GCA_031374925.1 Pirellula sp.
AATCACCAAAAAGACGACAACCCATTGGCCGCAGACGGTTTTCAAAAACGGTTTGAAAAACGATGTCTGGCGGTACGCGAGGAAGGTATAAAAAAAGGAAAAATAATGAACTTGACTATCCTAGAAAAGCTCCGATCGGACGCGAGGCGAACTCCGATCGGACGCGAGGCAAGCTCCGATCGGACGAATAGGCTTTTGCCACTATTCCCACGCACATCGCTTGCGCTCGTGGACGTGCAACACATCTCTAACGCTAAAAGAGTCTCAATTGTTTCAACTCAACCTCTGGTTTCTTCGTTTCTAGCACCGAGCCAACATACTCAGGCAGCGGTGGTAACGCGGGCAAATGCAATCGAATGAAGTCGTGCAAGAGTCGCGCGAGTCCAGGTGCGTAGGCGTCGTCAGGGGCGTGGACAAAGATCCAAGGTTGATAGCCTTCTCCAATCCAATTGGCAATCTGTTGCGACCACCCTTCCCAATAGGTCGCAACTTCAGCCGCGTCATTACGGCCGATGAGCCTGAGCATTGGACGTCGGCCTGTAACCGTCGTTCGAAACGGGCTTTTGGGTTTCCGCGTTTGAGAAGTCTCCTCAGTTTCATCAGATGCAGTGAACGCATTGAGCGGTCGAGAATCAAACAGCACTCTGTCGATACTAAGCTCCCGCAATAAATCATTCAAACGCGCTTCTTTGTCGCCATCATCAAACCAGTCTTGATGTCGAACTTCCACCGCCCATGGCCAGCCATTCGGTAATTTACTTAAGAAGGACTGAAGCTGGGTAAAGTAGGCAAAAGAGAACGAAGGGGCAAGCTGGAGAAAGGTTGGTCCAAGCCTGCTTGCAGCATGCAAGACTGCAAGCCTATCGAGCCACTCAGATAGCTCTGTATCACATCGTAGCAATCGCAGTTCATGTGATATCTTTCGTGGGAATTTGAAACAGAACTGGAACGTCTCGGCAGAGGAATCTCGCCACTTCTCAAATGTGAATTTGGGTGGGACCGCGTAAAAGGTGCTGTTACCTTCGACGGTAGGAAAGGAGTGGCTATACCAATTCAAATAGTCCTCGGGTTGCGTCCCGTTGGGGTAGACTTGATTGGCCCAATTTCGACAGCCCCATACGGGGCATCCTATCCGATATGACCATCTGTCCCACAGGGGATTGTTCGTCGGAAACTGGATTTTTGCTGGAGTTGACTTGCCCATCTGCGACCTTGTTGCAATTGTTACGTTCGATACAAGAGGACCCGTACCTGGCCGTTCTTTGTCGAATCAGAAAAATAAGGTTATGTTTTTGTTGACCAAGGACGTGGGTATGGCATCTCATTAATGCACACTTGTCCTCTACCTCTCTTTTTGCCGATGGCAAGATGCCTTCATCCAGTCCAATCAGGAATCGTCATCCATGAAGTTGATACCTAAACGTCTTTTGGTTGTCGCCATTGCAGCTTGTTTTGCAACGACAACCGCGCAAAGCAGTCAAGCCAGCCCATGGTTGGATTCGCTTTTTGGACGTCGACCGCCAGCTTATCCTGTTGGTGCTCCAGTTCCTGTGAATGGTCAAGTTGCAGCATACTCACCCGGAGTCTATCCGTCATCAGGCTACGTTCCTCCGAGCTATGCAAATTTGACGGGCAATCAAGTTCTCGGCTACGGCAATTATTCTTCTCCACCCACCACCAATGCTCCGTTGTTTGCACCAGGATTTCCTCAAACGGTGGCTGGGCAATTGCCGACTGCTGCGTACGATTCGCAGTGGGCGCGCATACCGGTAACTTACTATCGACCAGTCACTGCATTCGATCCGCGGTATGGAACCACCGTAACCAGCCTTCAGCCTTGCACTTCTTACCAATACCAGGCTCAACGCCAACCCGTGATCGCTCCTCGTCCTTTGCTTGGCGATTATGGATTGCAATCAAACCGTTGGCCATCCATCACCGGTCCAGGTTACAACCCGACCGGTTTAGCCAACACTGCAATGTACGCACCAGTGACGCAACCCTATCAATTCATTCCCAATGCAGGCATGCAAATAACTGGGCAATCAAGTTCTGTCGCACCGGCAAGCGGAATGGGAGTTTCGAGCGGGATGCCCGCCTCGACACTGCCACTGACAACAATGACGTACAACCCACCGTATGTGGGTCAACAGAACATTGGGCAACAATCGTTTTACGGTGGCCAAAACTACAATGGTCAAGTTGTATCGAACCCAGCCTACTCAAGCAACTTCCCCGGGGTGGTTCCTACGGCAGCATGGATGCCCTCGACAACTTGCGCGAATGGTCTTTGTAACCAAACAACAAGTGCAATGCCCACCCCCTCGTGGCGGATGCTGCCAGCATCCGATCCGACGCTAGCTTCGTGGCGGATGCTGCCAGCATCCGATCCGACGCTAGCAGCGTCGGCCACGACCGGTTTTCAAAACATTCCCTACATTCCCGGTGCGACCGCCGTAACGCCAGTCGGACCACCGACTTATTCCGCCTCACCAAACCCCAGTTATGGAAACGGCAACTTCGCTCAGCCAACCAATACCAATTCCGTCTATGGACCATCCACAAGTGCACCCTTGGCACCAAGTTACACAAATCCCTACGTGGCTCCACCCGCGGGCGGAGCGGTTTTGCCGAATAATCAAATCCTACCTCCCAATTCGAACATGAACTTCGACCCGGAAGCAAATCGCCGTCCAGGTTATGGATTGAACAACGGTGTATCAGCTAATTCGACAAGCAAGCTAAGTGAGAATCCCTTGAACATTCAGGCATTGCCCATGGTTGCCATCGATCGCGGTTCGAATTCCAAAAGCAAAGAGACGCCTTCGACCTTAAGCAGTCCAAACGGCTTGCTCCAACCGCGAGATGCCGTGGCCATGGAAGACACTCATTCGAATCAACCGAGCACATCGTCTTCTAACATGCTTAACCGTGCTCAAGAAATCCCACAGACCCTCCCGTCCCGTGGAAACGCAGGAATGCAGCCGTTAAGTCCGCCAGACGATTTCGACAGCAACCCGCGTTGGACCCCAACGTTACTAGATCCAGACGACCGAGTCGCCATGGAGCGATCCGGTCGCATTCGACTTCAAGAAGATGGCGAATCGGCAATTGCCGCCGTGGCCTTGGAGTCTAAGAATTCGATTCGCAACCCAATTCAATTGGTTTCGGGGGTTGAAACCAAAAAGTCGGAACCAGTTGCCGCCGACATCATCCGATTTCGTCCGGTCACGGCGCTCAAGTAGGCGGTTTTCCGTTACACTAGCAGCCAGAGGAATCTCCTTGCGTCGGTAAACGTATCGCCAGGAGAGTTCAAACCTTAACGCTGCTTCAACTCCGCCTTTTCTATCTTGCCTGATGCGAACGTATCAATTCGTTGCCCTTCGTGGTCCCAATCGCTGGTCCCCTTTAGCCATGCTCGAAGTTCATTATCGAAACCCTTCCAAAACGGACTGGTCTGTAAGAGCGAGGCAAGTTGCTGAACAACTCGCCATTTTCCTCGACTCCAAGCAGTTTGCGATAAGCCATCCCCGGTGTGTAGTAAATGCGATTAGCATCGTCGAGCAAATGCCGTCCTTGCGAACGGATTCGGAGCTCTGGGTTGCTTGTGCTCGTTGGTTTTCGGCGCTGGCGGGTGTTCCGACCACGGAGCTCCATCGATGTATCGAAACCAGGTATTCTCCTCAATCCGGCGATTTCTTCGTCCTGGCGATGGAGATGGAGGAGCAGGCCTTAAGCGAGAGATGCTTTGGGCTGGCCGCCGAGCTGATTGATTCGAAAGAACCGTTAGTGGATTTTCCGCTCGGAGTTAGAGTTCGTGAGTTGTTTGATTTCGCAGACGACGTGCGATTGGGGCCAAGTTCGCGAGCAATCTTGCGTGCTGCCCGCCGTCGCAACATCCCTTATACACGCCTGAACAGTGGGTCCCTTGTTCAACTTGGCGAAGGGAAGAACCAACGTCGAATTTGGACTGCAGAGACAGATGCTACAAGTGCCATTGCAGAAGCCATCGCAAGCGACAAGGACTTGACCAAGAGATTGCTGCGGCAGGTAGGCGTTCCAGTGCCGCACGGCCGAGCTGTCTGCAGCGCAGAGGATGCTTGGGTCGCCTCCCAAGAAATTGGATTTCCAGTTGTCGTGAAACCATGCAGCGCCAATCATCAACGCGGTATATCCATTGAGTTGACGACCAAAGATGAGATCATGAAAGCCTATGATTTTGCGGTGGAAGCCGGCGAGACGGACGATATCTTGGTGGAACAGTATGCGTTGGGTCAACATCATCGTTTGCTGGTGGTCGGAAACCGACTCGTGGCTGCTGCCAAGGGGCATAGCGAATGCGTAGTAGGTGACGGCGTCCTGACGATCAAAGAATTGGTTGCGATTGTCAATTCGGATCCAAGGCGAGGCGAGGCTTATTCGGACCAGTTAGGGACACTCCTGCTGAGCGCACCGGCGATTATCGAACTGAACAAACAAGGGCTAACGGTTGATTCTATTCCTGAACTTGGCCGAACGGTTGTTGTAAGACGAACCGGAGATTTGACAACGGACTGTACGGATGAAGTGCACGCAGAAACCGCCGAACAAGCGGTCATCGCCGCCAGGGTAGTCGGATTGGATATCGCCGGTCTGGATGTATTAGCTACCGACATCAGCCGACCTTTATGCGAACAAAAGGGTGCCGTGGTCGAGGTCAACGCGGGGCCATCGCTTTCGCCGCACGTATCGCCGTTATACGGCAAGCCGCAAAAGGTTGGTGACGCCATCCTGAACATGCTTTTTCCGGATGGACAGCATGGACACATCAAGATTATTGGAATTGTCCAATCGCCTGCTTCGGATTTATTGGTGCAGCAGTTTGCTGAGCAATTGAGACTTCGCAATATCGACTTCGGAATGGTTAGCCACGGCCAAGCGGGATTCAATGGTCGCATCGTAGATACAGGTTGCGTCAATGATGAGACGCGTGTGATCGCATTGCTTTGCAATCCCATTCTCAGCGCCATCGTGGTGCACGTGGATTTGATTCAATCCGCGTTGAATGGTGTTCCCGCACCTCGTTTGGATCGACTTCTTTTCGCGAGCGATTCGGTGAACGAAGAACTGGTGGACGAAGCATCGGCTGGATTACGAGCCGTGTTGAATGCCGTTCCGGGCACAGGTTCAATTTTTGGAGATCAACTTCCTGTGGCTGCTTTTGCCAAGATCATGCAGTGGAAGCATCCGTCGAGCATCGCGAGAAACACGCTGGATAGGGCGTTTGCAATTGAGTTTGTGTGAGGGAAGTGTGGAGTTGTCGGTTTGAAGTTTGAAAATAGCAAATAGCAAATAGAAGAGAAGAGAGATTGGTCGCTATTTATCCTGGTAACGATTGGTTGGTGCGGACGCGTCGGTGTTTTTGGAATGCTGCGATCGTATCCTCGCTTCGATCTCTTTCATTCTTTCCGCATGCTCCGCTCGAAAGGTATCCTGGCGTTTCTGCTGCTCGAATCTTACTTGTTTCGCGTCGTTCCACGCTCAAAACCTTCAGCGATGTTGTTGGAGATGGAAAGTGTGGCACGCTGCAGTTGATTCGCGAGATCCCCTTTGCCTTGAAAGACGGTTCGGTTGTCCATTCAAACATAGCTGCGGCCAAGTCTGCCGCCTGTTGCCACACTGGTGTGTCTTCGAAGCGTTTGTATTTCATCGGAAGTTAATCCTCATTGATGAATGGCAACCTTTGCCCTCTGCCCTCTGCTAGTTGCTAGTTGCCATCTGCCATCTGCCATCTGCTATTTGCTATTTGCTATTTGCTATAATAGCGATCGAACATTTCAATACTTTCGACTTACGCCACTTGATTCTCCAAAAGGCCAGAAGCCCATGAAATCATCCCTAAACCCAAGCCCAATACTAAACCGTTCTGTTATGCCTATGCTCACGATTGCCATCGCGCTCGCAGCTTCGCAACTCCAATACGCTCAAGCAACTACCGATCCCTCTCCCAACACTAACTCGACGGATGACGTTGCGGCTAGCCTCATTCAAGTCGTTCAAAAACAATCGGTAGCTTGGAACCGTGGCGAGCTTTCCGAGTTCATGTCCCCCTACTGGAAGGACGAGCGGTTGACCTTCAGTTCTGGAGGAAAGACAACGCGTGGATGGCAAGCAACGTACGAGAACTACAAGAAGAATTATCCCGACGGCAAGACTATGGGAAAACTAACTTTCTCGGAACTGGAGACGCAAGAGCTTGGACCTGACGCCATGCTCATGCTGGGTACTTGGCATCTTGATCGTGTAGAGCCGGTCGGAGGCAATTTTTCCTTGGTCTGGAAACGTATCGATGGCAAATGGGTGATCGTGCACGATCATTCATCAGCCTTAAAACCGTGAGCTAAGCGGCCGTGGAAACAGTCGTGTTTTGCGACTCAGGGGAGGCTTGCGATAAGGCTTTTTTCTGCTCGGCCTGCATGCTTCGTTTCCAAAGCTGCACGATCTCAACAATGAGGCTCTTCTTGACGGTTTCTCTGAAAATACTGTTGTAAGGCAGACCTACCATTAAGCGACGATGCGCTATGCCAAGATTGTGATACGGAAGGCTAGGGAATAAATGATGGGTTGCATGGTACCGTGTTCCTCATTACAAAACCGACATTTCGTTATCGGATCGGACAACCACATTCTTTCCTAGGTTGCCCGCTAACTAAAAAAATTGCCCATCTTAACATTGTGGTCAGCGGGAAGCTCAGACTTGCTTAACTCCAACATTTGCAGCATCGATTGAAAACCACATCTCCCATAGCCAGGTTTGGAGCATTCTTGGCGGGCCCATCCAGTCGTAAAAAAAATCTCCCATGCCGCTAAATCCGTTGAGCGCATAGGCGGCGACTAAACCGGCCACTAGAAAATTCATCGCAGGCAAAAACATCCAGCAGAATCGGCGGCCTAACCGACGAATTTCGCTCGTTCCTGTTCGGCACTGAATCGCCACGGCTGTGACGTGATAGCTAATACCCAGCCCGAGCACGAGACACCGAAGGGATTGAAACAAGATTAGGGAAACGAGCCATAGCAGGATCGTTGCGGTGGGAACGAAATAGGGTGCGGCCAGCATAATCCAATTGCCTCGGCCAAGCCAACGGACACGCGAACCCTTGTTTTGATTGGCCCCGTAGCCGATTACCGGATGTAGCATGGCGAATGCCAACACAGATTGGGTGAGATCCCGTTCCAACTCCACAAATCGGCGCACAAATGCGGTTTGAGCCAGTGTTGTTCGGGCCAAAAACACGAAAAGCCCAACCCCCATCGCAAACATCATGGAATAGCCGGGGTACGTTTGGACTTGAAATAACAGCATCCACCAAGCGTAGAAAGTCAACGGGAGCGTCAAAATCGCGAGGAACGCCGCCGGCCACTTGGTCCATTCCACCAGTCTGTCTATTCGTTTGGAAATCATTGCGAACGCTAGTGTAATCACTTCGTATGCAACCTCGACCACCCATTGACCTTGGAATTTAAAGCAAGACCGTTAAGCTTTTGGTTATTGCGAGCGACAGATTGAAATATCCCAACCCGATACGTAAGCGAGGGACCATTTCGCAGGTCCCTCACTTACGTATCGGGTTAGGATGGGTACTGTATCGGGTTAGGATGGGTACTGTATCGGGTTAGGATTGGTGAACTATCGGGTTGTTATTGGATGTTTTCACGTCGTCGCTCGCCAAAAAGGCAGGATTGTCGTCCGCTTATTATTCGAAATCAATCTCCAATTAGAGTTGTCCATGAAAACGGTTGAGCATGATGTTGTGGTCTTGGGTGGCGGTCCCGGCGGTTACGTTGCTGCAATTCGTGCTGCTCAGCTTGGGCTGAATGCCGCCTGTATCGACGAAAACCCAAAATTTGGCGGTACATGCCTACGAGTAGGTTGTATACCAAGCAAAGCCCTGCTGGAATCTAGCCACCTTTATCATGACACCAAGGGCGGATTATCCAACCACGGAATCGTCGTTGGCAACGTGCAGCTTGACCTTGCAACCATGATGAAACGCAAGGATCAAGTGGTTCAAACTCTGACCGGTGGCATCGATTTGCTTTTCAAAAAGAACAAAGTCACGCCATACCGCGGTAAAGGCCAACTTCGCGATGCGAACTCGATCTTTGCCCAAATCGGTGACGAAACCTTCCTTCTCAAAGCCAAGCACATTATTCTAGCCACAGGTTCCCGTCCCGCTACCATGCGAGGCGTCGAGGAAGATGGCGATTTGATCGGGAATAGCACTGCGGCTCTCGCCTATCCGACCGTCCCAGAACGATTGACGGTTATTGGTGGTGGCTACATTGGTCTGGAATTGGGGAGTGTTTGGAACCGGCTAGGGAGCAAAGTGATCGTGCTTGAAGCCATGGACCGGATGCTGCCTGGCATGGACCAAGAATTGAGCCAACTCGCATTTCGAGTTTTCAGTCGCCAAGGAATCGAATTTCGTCTCAATTCTTGGGTGGAAAGTGCCCGCATTGAAAACGGAAGTTGCGTCGTTCGTTGCAAAGGGGCCGAACCAATCGCTTGCGATCGAGTGCTTCTAGCGGCCGGCCGAGTGCCAAACTCGGTTGGTATCGGGCTTGAAAACGCAGGTATCGTTACCGATAAACGAGGCTTTGTAACCGTCGATTCCAACTATCAAACTTCAGCACCGGGTATATATGCCCTTGGCGATCTCATTGGCGGTGCAATGCTCGCGCACAAGGCCATGGAGGAGGCTGTTGTGTGCATTGAGAAAATCGCAGGAATCCATTCCCATTTCAATTACGACTGCATTCCAGCCATTGTTTATACGCACCCTGAAATCGCTACCGTCGGCAAAACCGAAGAGCAACTCAAAGAAGACGGAATCGAATTCAAGAAGGGCATAAGCGCCTATGGTGCGAACGGACGGGCTCGAACGCTTGGTGAAATCGAGGGACGGGTGAAAATCCTTGCTGATGCAAATACCGATCGTGTCTTAGGGGTCCATATCATCGGTGCTCGAGCCGGAGATCTAATCGCCGAAGCCGCCATCGCTATCGAATTTGGGGCCAGCAGCGAAGACATCGCGCGGTCTTGCCACGCGCACCCAACGCTCGCGGAAACGATGCACGAAGCTGCCCTTGCCGTCGACAACCGGGCAATCCACTCGGCGTAAGGCTTAGGGCTTAAGGGCCGCTCGTTCAATAAGTGGCGTAAGCTTCCAGCTTGCGAGGCGAAAAACGCAAGCTGGAAGCTTACGCCACGTTTAAAATCGGACAGTTATTTATCGAACGGTCCTAAGGTGTAAGGTGTAAGTGGATCGCAATTGCCCCTGACAACTGACAACTGACAACTGACAACTCTCAACTCTCAACCCTCAACCCTCAACCCACATCGCCGATGCCACGTTACAACCCCGCTGTTATCGAACCGAAATGGCAATCGTATTGGGAAAGCAACAAAACGTTTCGTTCTCCTGAAATGCCCGCTGGCGATAAAGTCTATATCCTAGACATGTTCCCATATCCAAGTGGAGCTGGGCTGCACGTAGGGCACCCTGAGGGTTATACAGCTACCGACATTCAATCGCGATATTGGAGAATGCGTGGCAAATCGGTACTTCATCCAATGGGCTACGATGCCTTCGGATTGCCCGCAGAGGAGTATGCAATTCGGACCAATACGCCGCCGCGTGTTAGCACCGAACAGAATATCGCAAATTTTACTCGCCAGTTGAAAATGCTCGGATTTTCGTACGATTGGGAACGCTGTTTGGCGACTACCGATCGAGAGTATTTTCGATGGACACAATGGATTTTCTTGCTCCTTTTCGATACATGGTTTGATCTCGAACAACAGCGGGGTAGACCCATTGCCGAGCTACCTATCCCAGAAGATATTGCGTCCAAGGGAGCGGATGCTGTGTCCTTGTTTCAGGATAAACACCGACTGGCTTATCAAGACGAAGCGCTCGTCAATTGGTGCCCTGGCTTAGGAACTGTCTTGGCCAATGAAGAAGTCATCGACGGAAAAAGCGAACGCGGAAATCACCCAGTTCAACGCATGCCGTTGCGGCAGTGGATGCTCCGCATTACGGCCTATGGCGATCGACTGATCGGCGACCTGGAAAAGCTCGATTGGACGCCAGGTATCAAGAAACTGCAATCGGATTGGATCGGCAGAAGCACCGGCGCCGAAGTCGATTTCCCGATCCTAGCCGAATCTGATTTTCCTCAGTGGCAAGCGAGCCGCGTTGGTCAACCATATCCAGAAAGCATTCCCGATGATGTGCTCCGTATTTACACAACTCGGCCGGACACGCTTTTCGGTGCGACCTACATGGTCGTTTCTCCGGAGCATCCAGTTGTTCAAACCATCACGACACCCGATCAAGCGGCGGCTGTCAAACAATATTGCGACGCAGCCGCGTTCAAAAGCGATCGAGATCGGACCGACGGCGACAAAAAGAAAACCGGGGTTTTCACCGGAGCCTTCGCTATCAATCCGGTCACCTTTAAGCCGATTCCAATTTGGATCGCAGACTACGTTCTAATTGGTTACGGTACCGGCGCAATCATGGCCGTGCCAGCCCACGATGATCGCGACTTCGAGTTCGCCAAGGCATTCAAGCTCCCCATCGAATGCGTTGTCGCACCCAAGCCGATCGATACCGATCACGACAAGATTTTGCGTGGAGACATGTGCTTTACCGGTGATGGACTGGCTATCAACAGCGGCTCGCTGGATGGACTCGGTACCGAAGAAGCCAAAGCAAAAATCATCGCGGAATTGACCGCCAGCGGGGTTGCCAGGCAAGCAATCAATTACAAATTGCGTGATTGGCTCTTTAGTCGTCAACGCTTTTGGGGCGAGCCGTTCCCGATCTTGCACGAGTTGGATTCGGCCGGCAAACCGACCGGCATCATCCGGGCAGTGGATGCAAAAGATCTGCCGGTCGATCTGCCTCAATTGGAGGACTACAAACCTCACGGCAGGCCGGAGCCGCCACTCGCCAAAGCCGACGACAGCTGGTTGTACGTGTCCATCGACGGAAAAAGATATCGACGCGAGACCAACACCATGCCCCAATGGGCGGGTTCGTGTTGGTATTACTTGCGCTTCATCGACCCCAAAAACTCCTCGACAATCGTAGATCGCGTAAAGGAAAAGGCTTGGATGCCGGTCGATTTGTACATCGGTGGCGCTGAGCATGCCGTCTTACACTTGCTTTACGCCAGGTTTTGGCACAAGGTCCTTTACGACCGCGGCTACGTTTCGAACTCCGAACCTTTTCATAAACTGGTCAACCAAGGAATGATCCTTGGTGAAGTCGAGTACACCGGCTTCCAAACGACCGAAGGAAAGTGGATCAGCACTGCTCATACCGAAAAAGGGGATTCGGGCTACGTGCATGCGACGACCAAAGAAGTACTCAATCAAGTCTCCGTTGAGGACAGTAACGCGACCAAGGTTGGGGACAATTTCGTCTTGGTATCAGACCCAGCCATTCGAATTGACAGCCGAGCGCATAAGATGTCGAAAGCTCGTGGGAACGTTGTCAATCCTGATTCGGTGGTAACCGAATATGGAGCAGATTCTCTGCGACTCTATGAAATGTTCATGGGCCCACTGGAAGCGACCAAGCCTTGGTCCACCACCGGCGTCAACGGTGTCCGAAACTTCCTCGATCGCGTTTGGCGATTGATGATCGATTCCCACGCGGAGGAAAATCGATTGGTCGACTCCATTCAGGACGTCGAGCCAACCACCGAACAGAACAGGGTCATTCATAGTACGATCATGGCGGTTACGCGAGACATCGAGTCGCTCAGTTTCAACACAGCCATCGCTCGCATGATGGAGTTTGTGAACTTCTTTACCAAGGAATCGGTTCGACCTAAGCGGGGTATGGAATCTTTAGTTCTGCTGTTATCTCCTTACGCGCCTCATATGGCCGAGGAGCTTTGGTTGTCGCTCGGTAACAAGCAATCGTTAGCCTACGAACGATGGCCTAGCTACGACGAAGCCCTGACCCGCTTGAGCGAGATCGAAGTTCCGCTGCAAATCAATGGCAAGCTGAGAGCCAAACTAGTTGTTCCTGCCGACAGCAACCCGGAGCAGCTGGAGCAAGCGGCTCGCAACCACGAAAAGATTACCGAGTGGCTAGACGGAAAGCAAATCGTCAAAGCGATTGTGGTCCCAGGAAGAATGGTCAATTTTGTAGTAAAATAGCCCCAATGGATCGCGAAAATTCATTTCCGCTTTAAGATGAGCTCTGCTATTTCACCTGGAATATCGGATCGGTATTCGGATTTGAGCTCTGGTTGGTAACAATACTCTGACAATGTTGAAATCGTCCGAAGGATCTAACGAAAGGTTGAAACATGGCCAAATCGCCGATGGAAATAAAAGCAACGATGATCGCTGGACTTACCGAAAAAACTGGTAAGTCACTGGAACAATGGCACAAGATTGTTCGCTCTAAAAAACTGTCAAAGCACAAAGAAATCGTTACGTTTCTTAAGTTGGAAAACGGGGTTACACATGGCTTTGCCAACATGATTGCTTTGCAGTTTTTGGAATCCGACAGCCATACTGCTACAGATACTTCAGCATTATTAGACGCTCAGTACAGTGGAGCCAAGTTGGAGATGCGACCCGTGTATGAAGCGATCCTTGCTGCCGTGCGAAAATTCGGTAACGATGTCGAAGTCTCCCCAAAGAAGCAATATGTTAGTCTACGACGCAACAAGCAGTTTGCAATAGTCCAGCCATCAACGAACACGCGGGTCGATGTTGGAATCAACCTTAAAGATACCCAGCCAACGAATCGACTGGAAGCCGCCGGAAGCTTTAATGCAATGGTGTCGCATCGCGTTCGAATTGAAAAAAAATCAGAAGTCAACAAGGAGTTAATCGGCTGGCTCAAGCAAGCATACGAGGGGGCTTAATGGCTTTGACGTCCATGACGGCATGGTAGGTCGCGAATCGTTCAACCCTTGAACTTATCGCTTTTCCGCCAAAGAGACACAGATCAGTTCCTTTCCGGTCCGGGCGAAAATGTGATGATTTGCATATGCTGGCGGTGACCAAGTGACATTCCG
The DNA here is from genome assembly GCA_031374925.1 of Pirellula sp. GTDB lineage: Bacteria > Planctomycetota > Planctomycetia > Pirellulales > Pirellulaceae > JBKCUI01. Next base: position 13,093 of record JANMHA010000230.1, read on the forward strand.
TCCGCCAAACGGCATCGTTGGTTCTACCAAGCCAACACGGCTCATCTCCTTGTAACCGACCGAAGTGAGCTGGGCACGAATGAGCTCCCCTCGGTCCGTGTAGAGCAATACGGAATCGCCATTAGGAGTCAGGTGAATGCTCGCCCCGTTCTTCAGGTCGGTCACCGTATCGATCTCCCAAACCAGTTTGCCGGTGCTCGCCTCCACACAGATCAATTCGCCTGACGATTTGGCGGAGAATACATGGTCGCTGCGGAACAGAGCGGTCGAGGTATTGCTGAAGATTCTTCGAGCGGGTGCTTTCGAGGCTGGCCAAAGTATCGATGCGGCCGGCTTATCGGAATCCAGTTGGAGCATCAAGCCCCCGATCAGCAATCGGCTGTTGTGAAAGACCGGAGTGGACACAGCATAATCGCCGCTCGTGAGTAATTGCTGCCGCCATAAGGTAGTGCCTGCCGCCGGATCCAAGGAAGTTACCGATTCTTGCGTCCAAACTATCAACTGCCTCTTCCCGCCCGCGCTAATCACGATCGGCGAACTGTAGGTGAGCGATTCGTCCAACGCCTTCCACACCTCGTGCCCAGTGTCTATGTTGAGAGCGACGAGGCACGCGCCGGATTTGCCGCCAATGAACAGGATCAGAAGGTCTCCCTCGATCAGAGGCGAAGGTGTTCCTGGGGAAAACGCGACTTTGTAATCCTCTACCAAATTCCTTTTCCAGAGAACGTCACCGTTCTGGACATTGAAGCAGACAAGATGTCCTAGCCTTCCCAAAGTATAAACTTTGCCATTCTGAACGATCGGCGTTGCAACAGGACCTATTTCTTGCGATGGATCGAATGCCCAGTCCTCGTAAGCAACGTCATACGAATACGTCCATAGCATTTTGCCGGTCGTTTCTTCTAAACATTGGAAGCGCTCCTTTGCCTTGGGCTTCATTAACTCGGAATCGGCCAGGAAGACACGTCCTTGCGCCACTATCGGACTGGAAAAGCCCCCTCCCACAGGGACGCGCCAGCGAACCTTGAAACTTTCGGTCGGGAGGGGATATATCGGACCGGTTTCAACGTACACCCCATCACGGTTTAGCCCGCGCCACTGGGGCCAATCTTCCGCCAACATCGGCGCCGCGCAAGCCAAGCAACTGGAGAATGCGAGGATCACAATTCGTTTAATCGCAGTCATACTCTTGGCCGCCGATCGAGTAGCCACCCATCCCAACAGTAGCGAAGTGGAACGGAGGAATAGGTACACCAAGCCCACTCGCTTCCCCGATGCTATCGTACTCCAGTCTATCCGTGCCTGCAGGCGCCAAAATCGCAAATATGTCATCCATTTTCAGCCATCTTAAAGCTCCGATGAATCGGAGCACTCCAAATAGAACCTTTTTTGTTTCCCCGTGTCAGTGCTCGACATGAACGAACTCACGGATCCACAAAACGAAAAACCGGTAGCATCACCCAACGCGGTATGTTCCACTGACAACTTTAATCCCGACAACCAAGTCGGTGAGATGGACCCGTCCGGATTCATACGAATTACTGGCGAAGCCACCGGCCAAATCGAGCTTGGCGAAAACTGTCCTCCCATCGAAGTCATCGGTTCCCCAGCCATTCGAGAATCGTTTGGGCACAGTTGTCTAGTTCAAGCCATCGCGGCTGCCAATTCTCCCGGCGTAGGCAAATTCATCCTAAACCCGGATGCACACTGGGGATACGGAGTTCCCATCGGCAGCGTACTCGTCTCGCCGACGCACATCTATCCCAGTCCGGTCGGCGTCGATATCAAATGTTCGATGAGTTTGCTGCAAACCGATGTGCCTGAGGAAGCGATTGCGGACCCGAACATTCGGAGGAAACTGATACGCGAAATCGAGGCGAGATTGGCAACCAAGCGTAAGGTAGCTAGGGGCCGACCAATCAACGACGAGTCCGGATTCGAAGCAGCGGTGCACGGCGGTTCCAAAAAAGTTCTTAAGCATTTTGGAATACCGGCGTCTTGGTTGGATCGCTGCGAAGACGCTCAGCACACCTCCACCGATGGCGACCATGTTCGGCTAGCGCATCGCCTAAACAAGTTGCTTCGTCAGAATGCGATCAAGGACTTCAGCGACAAGTGCAGGCAGTTGGGCTCCTATGGCGGAGGCAATCACTTTGGCGAATGCGAAGTTGTTCGCGTAGCAGAGACCGAGGAGGCCAAGTCGCTCGCCAACGCGTTTGGGTTGCGAGACAGTCACGTTGCTTTTTTGTCGCATTGCGGATCGCGAGGATTGGGTCATGCATTGGCAACGAATCAATTTTACTCCCTCAAAACCAAGTTTCGCAAACGGGGTCGAGCTTATCCAAACGGCGATGCCCAGTTGGTCTATGCCGAGTTTGGAACACCCGAAGCGGACGAATATCTCATGGACATGGCGCTGGGTGCCAACTTTGCGACGGTGAACCATCTCATCATCAATGCGATCATTTTGGAGGCGTTCAACAAAGTGATTCCGGGGACGAATGGCGAATTGGTTTATTACATCAGCCATAATATCGTCCGGCGCGAGCGACTAGATGGCGAATCAAACTGGGTTCATCGCAAGGGAGCAACGCGGGCTTTCCCTGCTAAGCACGACGAGCTAATTGGCACACGCTTTTTTGAAACAGGGCATCCGATTCTTTTGCCGGGAAATCCCAGAGATGGTTCGTCGGTCATGGTGGCCAAACCTGGCGCGAGCCGAACGGCCTTTAGCGTCAACCACGGGGCGGGTCGTCGAATGAGCCGCACTCAAGCGAAAGCGACGTTAGACGCCAGGAAGGTTAAGAGGTCCCTGGAGATCGCAGACGTGATCAGCAATTGCCGTAACTATCCCGTCGACGAAGCCCCAGACGCATACAAGGACTTTTCCGAAGTCCTCAAAAGCGTGGAGCAAGCGGGCTTGGCTCACGAGGTCGCCAAACTGCAGGCCAGGTTCGTGATCAAAGAATCAGGCGGAGAAGGTTGAATCGAGAAGGCAGGTTCGCAGGGTGAGGTCCGGTTCCGGTGCGAGTACCAGCACTGTCTCCGTAGTTCCCGTCGTTGATTGTACGGATGCAGCCATTGCGCGCTCCGGCGTCTCAAACCAGTGCGAGATGTTGATTTTTCGATTTTGTTGTAGTCTCGCAGAGTTACGTAAACGAATTCAAGCCGCAACCGTCTGGAATTCAGATTCGCGATGCGGGATTTTTTCTTCGCTCTGCGTCGCAAGGATCTTGTTGATGGTGCCCAATACCCAAGCGTACCGATCCGTCGCCACCGTGAGAGCCTGGGCCGGTTCGAGTACCTGCACACGCCCCGATGCCGGACACTAGACCTTCCTATCAACCCAATCGTGAGACACCGATCCACTCACCCCTGAACGCCTTCCGAAACCGCTTCAGCCATTTTCAGTACTCGAATGAAAGTTCATTTCTTCTTCTCCTCGTTGCTTTTTTCTAAATCGAGGAATTGCAAGAGTCCTATGATTTCGTCTTTTTTGGTTTCCGTCTCATCTACTAGTTTGGTGAGTGTTGCCATGGTCAGATCGCTACGAACTACGCGATTAGACAGCTCTTCGCGAGGGGTGAGGTCTTTCATTGCATTAAACAGAACTTGGATGGTTTCCTCGATTTGGTCCTTTCGGGCAGTTAGTCTCCGAATTTGGGTTTCGGCCTCGGCACTCTGCGCATCTTTTACGGCGATTTGTTGAGCCTCAGCGAGTTGGCACCGCAATTGATGCATCGCCAAAGCATTTTTGGCTTTGGAGACCGACATTCTAAACTTAGCGACCTCACTAGCACCAATCGCATCTCTCTTCGCGAGCGATTCTACGCGTTGAAGATCTGTCTCGGCGGATTGAAGATCTTCTTCAATACTTTTGGATTCGAGTTTCGCCAATTGTCGTTCAAACGCCTCTGTTTTGGATTCTGCGTTTCTTCCCTTCGCCGCACTTTCCAACGACGCGACTTCCCCTGCCAAATCCCAGGAGACTTTCTGCAATTCCAATTGTGCCGCGATTAAGAGTTGTTCGGCTGCAGCTCTCGAAATCGGGACTAACGACGACTTCCCTTGCGTTTTTTGCCTGATGTCCTCAATCATTTTGCGCATCTCATTGGTTTCCGCCTCCGCTAGTGCCTTCCGACGATTCAATCGGTCCAATATCAATTCAGCTTGCGTCAAACGGCCAACCAAGGAGTCTCTCTTGATCTTGAGCAGGAGTTTGATCGAATTTTCCTTGACTGCATCCGTTCTTGCCAGGGCAACTAAATCGGGAATCGAAGCGTCTGAAATGAGCAGAGATTCATAGGTTTTTTCACTTTGAGCAAGTGAACTCCCCGCATGAAGGGTCAATGCGAACAGAAAAAGGATGGCGATTCGCGATCGACGTCCTATTCCGAGGAGAAGGGAACTATGTGCTTTGGTTTGATTCATGTGTTTGCCTTTTTTGGTAATTAAGGAATTTGATTGAGAACGACTGCGTTGCGAAAAGCAATCCGTTTGTAGTGCAGCAATCTGGCATTGAGATCCTGGATTTCACTAGCTACGAGTCGTTGTTGCTCTCGTCGAGAATTCAGCTCTTCGATTCGTGCGTCTATCTCTTGAGTTTGCTGTGCAATGGATTTCAATAGGAGATTGGGATCTAGATTGATTGGAGTTCTATCCGTTGCTATTTTCATTGGCTGTGCGACTTTTTGCTGTGCATCTTCACGCCACAATTGCGTTAGCCAAGCTGTTGACAGGAGGATCGCTGCTCCTATGGAGCAAGCAGCCAGTGTCAATCCGAGTGACTTGCGACTTCTGTTATGAGCATGGCGTTGAATTGCGAGTGCACTGTACTGCGAATCAGCGAGTTTACCTTCTCCCCAGAATTCTAGTACTTGGATCAACTGTTCGTCGGACATCGACAGCGGAATTTGTTTTGATGACCCAGGATCGTTCATGGTTTGGCATTGGCCCTTTCAATCAATTGTTTCAACAGCTTCTTTGCTCGGTGCAATCGCACTTCGAGTGTGTTTGACTTTTCATTTAGGGTGAGTGCCAGCTCTTGGACGCTGTTGCCTTGCAAATAAACGAGCACCAAAATTTCGCGGTCTCGGTGGGGAAGTTGTTTCATGGCAACATGTACCAAATCCCACCGCGGGTCTTCGTTGCGATCCATGAGGGGAATTGAATGCAACGCAGGGTTTTGGTTCTGCCATCGATCCTTTAGTCGACGAACCCATCGCTGAATGGATCGCTGTTGATTGCGTGTTTGCAGGATCGCTATCCGGGCGATCCAGGTTTTGAGCGAAGATTCGTTTCGAAACGAAGCGATCTTTCGCCAAACTTGGATCCATGTATTTTGGATTACGTCTTCCATTTCAGGGTCAAAGGCCATGAGCCGTCCAACTAGGTTGTGGATCGAATCACCATGCAAGTTGATTAAGTCTTGGAATGCACTGGAGTCTTGATTCTTGAGGCGTTCAATCAGGCTCGCATCGCGGTCAGGACTCAATGCGTTCGTCGATTTGTTTTTAGACTGCAATGAAGTCATTTCGGGCATTAGTAGCACGTTTCGAAAGTCCCCGAATCACCCGAATGACGCCGTTTTCCACAGTGGAATAGCAATTAGACACCGGCAGAGAGGCAATACTTACAATTGTCCACAAAACGACTGACAATTGCTGGACAAGCATCGTGGCGGACGCTGCCAGCGTCCGAGCCGAGCTAGTTGCGTCGGCCACGCCCCCCGGTCGCCGAAAGAGAACGATTTTCGGGTAGACTTGGGACCTCGCTTGGAATTACAATCTTTCTGTAATGGATGTAGCCTTTCTAGCCAGGTTTAAAGTCCGATAGCGGGGCAAAACCAAAGCAAAAAGTCTACCATCGGGGCTATAATCCCGATAACAGACTTTTGAACGCATGAAAAAGCCAAAACACCAATGTGTTCATTGGTCGGATGGGTGGCAGAGCGGTTTATTGCACCGGTCTTGAAAACCGGAGACGTCGTAAGGCGTCCGTGGGTTCGAATCCCTCCCCATCCGCTTTCTCTTCTTATTCGCCCTGGGTTAACGTGATTTACCAGGGTTTCTTGCTTCTGTGCTTTGCCTTGCGTGCACTTTTTGCGCTGCCTTGCGCCTTCTTGAAATCATCTTAAGTCACGAGAATATAGCTTTTCTGAGCCACTTTTGGCGAGTTACCAATCCAGGCACAAGCCACATAGATCCCGAACTCTTTTTCCAGCTCTGACTCACGCGAGGCCGCATGGACTGGAACAATCAAGGCGACGGTTCCACGTTTGCCCTCGCGAGTCTTTTGAGGAACGTTGCTCTTAGGTTGCAGTTCCGCCAGCCGACGCCATTGTTTGCAGCTGCCCGGTAAATTGGTTTGTCGACGATATATCCGCCGTCTTCTTCACCGTCACGAGCTGAGTAGGCTTCTTCGAGGATAACCCGCAGCTCTGGGAATAATGGGCAGACGCGAGAACCACGACCTTCGAGATGTTCGAGCTAAGGGACGGGGATGGTCATGCCCCCCCGAGAAAAAACGTTGCCGTTTTCTGGATATACTATTTGTGCCAATCGAGGCCTCCACAGCCAGTCGAGTCACAGTAATCTCGCGGTTCGCGACAGGGAATTATTGCTTCATGAATTCTGAACGTCATCTATTGCTGGGACTGTTGGCATTTCAAAATGGATTCATCACTCAACCACAACTCCTTGTTGCGTTTGGAACATGGGTATCCGATAAGTCTCGAGGTCTAGCTGACTACCTGACCGAGCAAAAAGCGTTATCGACCGAAGTCGTTGCTGCCCTGGAGCGAATGGTTGACTTGCATCTAATCCGTTTCGGCGGCGATCCAGAAAAGTCGCTGGCAAATTTGAGCATCTCTGGGAGTTCGCTCCGAACAGAATTGGAGCAGATGGCCAAGGGCGATAACCAAGCGTTGCATACGATTTCATTCCTCGCCCCTGCCAGCCCAAGCTCCTCGTCAGCGAGCGAAGACAAATACGGAACGGTAGGAGTCAGACTGTCGAATCGATCCGCGACCAATCTCGATAGCGCCCAAAGCCCAGGGATAGATTCGCAGAGATTTCGGATCGTCCACGAGCATGCGAAGGGTGGTTTGGGTGTTGTGTTCGTTGCCGAGGATAAGCAACTTCATCGTGAGGTCGCCGTTAAACAGATTCGCGAAGATCGAGCGGATATGGAGGAATACCGTGCCAAATTCGAGCAAGAAGCACAGATTACAGGACAACTCGAACATCCGGGCATTGTACCTATCTACGCATTAGGAACCAATGATGCAGGAAGACCCTACTATGCAATGCGATTCATTCGCGGTGAAGACCTACAATCGCGTATCCGGAAATTTCACGCTGAGCGAAAGGACAAGAAAACTCCATTCGATGGCCCCGAGTTGCGAGGACTGCTGCGGAGGTTTGTCGATGTTTGCAATGCGATCGACTATGCCCACGATCGAGGTGTTCTTCATCGGGACTTGAAGCCCGGAAACGTAATGCTCGGTAAACATGGTGAGACCCTGGTAGTCGATTGGGGGCTCGCTAAGGCGACGTCTGCGAAGCCTGAATTAGATCCATATGCGACGATGGGCCCATTGAGCGAATTGCCTATTTCGAAAGCAGAAACAGGGAGCGGTTCGGAAACGAGATATGGGCAATTTATCGGAACACCAGCATATGCTCCCCCCGAACAAATTCTAGGACAACTTGACAAACTTGGGCCGGCCTCCGATGTTTATTCGCTTGGCGCAATTCTTTACGAATTGTTAACCGGCAAGGTGCCGATCACTGGGAAGACGCTCGAGGAGTTAATCAGAAAGTCAACGACAGGAGACTACCCGAGCCCTCGAATGTTGACCGGCGAAGTGCTTCGACCGCTTGACGCCATCTGCCGCAAAGCCATGTCGCTGAAAACCGAGGATCGCTTTCCATCCGCAAAACTCTTGCGAGATGAAGTTGAACGTTGGCTAAACGACGAGCCTGTCGCGACCTATTCGGAGTCAATCTTCGAACGTGGGATTCGATTATCGAAGCGACATAAATCCGCTACTTTGGTTGCTGGTATCGGGTTGGTATTGCTGTCGCTGTTTCTAGCGTCGGGCATCTGGATTTCTCAGCAACAAGCCGAGGCACTTCGTCTCGAGTCTGCGAAGACTTCTCTCGAGGCTGCCAAGACTTCGATGCAACTTGCTAGGAGTTACCACGAAGCCGGAAATCCATTTGATGCAGCAAAAGAAATAGAACGAGCGATTGAACTTTCAAAATCAGAAACGGATGCAACGCCAGGCAAGGAACTCCTTTTGTTTGCTCGCTTAACGCAGGGCGGACGATCTCAATGCCCACCTATTGTTTTCGACACCGCTGTCAATGCCGTCGAGTTTAGCCCCGATGGAGCTACCCTCGCTATCGCTTCTGGAATATCCATAAGATTCTGGGATGTGGCCAGCGGACTTCCACTTGGTAATCCAATCATTCATCGGGACACTGTTCGGAAGATTGCATTTAGTAGAGACGGCACAATCCTCGCGGTAGCGGCTGGAAAAACTCTTTCCCTTTTTAGCGTCAAAGGCGGATCATTAATTGATCAATACCAACACGTACAATTGATCGATGACTTTGTATTCTGTTTAGACGAAAAAAGTATTATCACAGTTGCCGGGGAATCGATTTGTACGCTGGAATTTAGCAACAAAGTTACTTTACTAATGCAATCTCGCTTCGACAACAGAGTCACCCGTCTTGCAAACCCCGATTGGCCTGATTGGCGTGTTCGAAGTCTCTTCGAGAGCCAGTTAAACTCCACGGGTGACGTACTTATTACTTCGGCGCCGGATGGCTCCGTTCGAGTATGGAGCGCGGCAACCGGCCAACGAATCGGAAATCCCATTCTGCATTCTGACGCAACGAAACAAAAAACAATGGACGGAATTAGCGGAACAGTGTCCGGAGTCGAATTCGGGTTTAGCCCAAGCGGAGCTCAATTCTTTACCGCTACATATTGGCCGATCGTTTGGAATTCTCATTCTGGAAACGAAAGTCGCATTGCCCTTCCGAAGCAATTTATTCGGGATGTCGCTAAGAGGGATCGGGATGTGTATGTGTCGTTCGGTGTTCAACAGACTACGATAAGTCCGGATGACCGGTTTATTTTAACTCAGGAGAGCTCATCCTTGCTTATTTGGACTTTACCCGCACGAGAACTACATCGCGAGATTGGAAAAGACCTAGTCGACATCCATCATACGGCTTTTAGTCCAGATGGTAAATTTGTCGCGGTAGCCAATCACAAGAATTGTTCTATTTGGGACGTAACAACCGGGCGTCTTTCCGGTCCTCCAATTCGCCATGAGGGTGTGGTTAAGAGGGTCGCGTTTAGTCCAACAGGTACCCATTTGGCAACGATTTGCGATGACCGAAGTGTCCATGTTTGGCGAACTACAACGGAAACCGCCCACTTCCAAAAGGTTGTCGCCAATACGAATGATCGACTTCGTTATCACGGTTCGTTCCAAAGCCTCTTGCAAATCCCTCGTTCAAATCGATTTGCGACACTGCATGGTGCTGGGGTCGGTAGTAGCGATCGCTATAGCGGCGAAGCAGGAATTGCGAGTCAATTCGCAAAATATGCTGACCGAGTCGATGTTTGGACCGGAATGAAAAGTGCAACCGGTTCCCTCTTGTTCGGTATTGAATCGACAGTTGGAGAGAATTGGATTCAATTTCAGACTAAAATTGAAGCGATGGCCTGTAGCCCTGACGGTAAGTTACTTGCGGTTGGCATCCAAGGGGAGGGAGTGAAAATTCTGAATGTGGATACGGGTGATTTGGTTTGCGGTCCGCTTACTCAAGACGAGAGCGATCGCAAACAAATCAACTGTATTGCATTCCGTCCTGACAGTAAAAAGATCGTGGTTGTTACATCTGATCCGAAGGCGAAAGTATGGGACCTTCATTCGGGAAAGCCCGAAGGCGATGGATTCAACGGCCCAAGCATACATGGGCGGGGGATGATGTCAGGTAGGACAAACTACTGGGTCGAATACAATATGGATGGTCGGTTAATTGCAATTGCATCCATGCAAGGTGTGCAACTCTATGACTCGACCACTTTCCAGTTGGTTGGAGAACCAATGATGCATGGCGATCCTGTCGAGAGATTTATGTTTAGTCCAGACGGAAGTCGCATTGTGACTTTCGGCACTGGCGTCGCAAAATTTTGGAATGCCAACAACGGAAAATCTTTAGGCGTCGACTTGAATCACGCAGGCATTAAAAGAGTCGCATTCGACCAAACGGGACTCCGGATCGCAACGGTTGGCAACAACAAACTTCAACTTTGGGAGTGCCGATCAGGGGAACGTCTCGGAGCGGAAGTTCAATTCGAAGGAGGAAACGAAGATTTTTGCATTCTCGACAATGGAGCAAGTTTCCTTGCGATTGTTGGAGATAAACATAATTCTCAACGAATCGAACTATGGGATTTTGACGAAGCTCCAATTCCCAAAAGCAAGAAGGACTGGATTGATCTTTATCGAGGCATATCCTTGAAACCGAATCAAAGCATTGAGGTCGAATCAGAACGCAAATACGCCACGTTGGGAAACGATTCTCAATGGCTGGATTCAACAAGAGAAAGATTTACGAAAGCTGTGCAACGTGAAGTTCGAAAGGCTGCGTTGGACGCGGAAAATCATCATCAGTGGTTTGCTGCTTTGGTGCACCTAAATAACCTTAGAAAATGGTTTCCAAACGACAGCGAGTTGAACGATCGAGTCATCACTGCGACCAAATTTCTGCCCGACTGGGTGACCGACGCTAGCGCGTTGAAGGCCGAACGTGAAAAGAAGTGGAAGTCAGCTGTCCCACTGTTGGAGACAATGTCGAGCAAATTCGCCGACGACGAAGAAATTGCAAAGAGATTAGTAAATGCACGACAGCAAAAAGAACTTAGCGAACTTTCGACGTTAATTGACGAATCAAATTTTGAGAGAGTTGTGGCCATTCTGAGGGAGTCATTTTGGAAGCGGGTAAACGAAGAAGGCTCATACGATTTCCGTGATTTGTTTCCTTACGCATGTTCGCTTGTTGAGTTCGGTACCGTGGACTCTATCAATGAAGCGAACGAACTGCTAATAAGAAGCTGTGCTCAACACGAATGGAAAAGCTGGCAAATCGCAACTGGGTTTTGCATACTCAAGACCCCGCATGAGTCTTTTGATAAATCGCTATCCCTTCTCGACGAACTATCGGAAGACTTGCGATCGAAGAACCAACGGCTCAAGGGGTGGATCTTGGCGCAACGTGGTCGGTACGAAGAAGCCATCCAGTTGTTACAAGACCGCACTGATTTTGTCAGCCGCTACTTCAAGACGGTCTCTTTCAAAGGGAGTGGTCAGGAAGAGAAAGCACGAATTGAGCAACGTCTGGCCATGCTCGAATTTGACAAAGAATGGAGTAACGAAGTGAATGGTTCGAGTTCAACCTGGGAAAACAAACACGCCGCAGCATCCATCTTGAAACATCTGGAGTGGCTATTTACCAAAGATGTCGACAATTGGAAAATTGATCAAGACGCGTCGATTTGGGAGAGACTGTTTGAATGGAAAGCTGCGTTGCCTTTACTTGAAGAGCTCAGCAAGACGTATCCCACCGATCAGTCGATTCAAGAACGGATTACTTCCGTCAAGAAAAATCTGCAAAGCGAATAGTTCTTGCGTCGGTCAAACTCAACCGAAGCGGTAAAAACGAACTTCAAGCATCGAATTGTTCGCCGGGCTCCAATAGCGATCGTTGTTTGTTCCGAAAGACTGTGAGCTACACACCGCACGTTAACCGTAATGTGGTAGCCATTAAATTCGCTTGGTGCGTCGGATTCTGCGTTGCCAAGACAAAGTCTTTTGCATTTCCCTGTGTTTCTTGGACTCTTAGCAGTCCTCATCCGCTTTTTTTCTTCTAGCACCCAATGTTTTCATTGGTTTCTGACTCGCCACTGGTGTTCCGGTAATTTCACGGTAAATTCGTTCTTCGATCTCTGCTTGTTACTACCGAATTCCGATTGCAAACCCCATTCCCAGTTGCGATCATCGAGCGATGCACAACGCGCGACAATTGACCATCTCTTGTTCGACGGCGTTCGATCGCTTGTCCTCAAGGTCAAAGAGCGATGAGGGGCAGCACTGAAGGACAAATGGCAAAGAATAAAACGAAGCAAAATAAGGTGTTACCTCTAACGAAAATCCTTTTCCTGCACGGTTGGCGCAGCGTCCCAGGCGGTGTGAAACCGACGTATCTACAAGACCACGGTTACGAAGTCATTAACCCGATACTAGATGACGATGACTTTGATGTTGCAATTGCGACCGCGCAAGCAGAGTTTGATAAGCACAAGCCTCATGTTGTCGTTGGAAGCTCTCGTGGTGGTGCGGTTGCGATGAACATCAACACCTGCAATACCAAGCTGGTACTGCTCTGCCCGGCATGGAAGAAATGGGGAGTGGCTAAGACTGTCAGACCCGACACCGTTATACTGCACAGTCGGGCCGATGATGTTGTACCGTTTTCGGACTCGGAAGAATTGGTTGCCAGCAGCGGCCTACCACCAGAGACGTTGATTGAAATCGGAGACGATCACCGTTTGGCTGATGGGTCCTCTTTGTCTGTAATGCTATGGGTCTGCAACTTGTTTGCGTCAGGACAGGAATTTCCGGGGCTGGAAAGTAAGAGGCCTTCCTTTGTAGATGCCTCTTCTCAGGAAGAAGGCAGCTACGTCTGCGATTCTTGTGGAGAAGAAATCATTATTCCGCTGGACCTGACAGAAGGTTCGAGTCAGACGTATGTTGAAGATTGTCCAGTCTGCTGCAGAGCCAATACTATCCGCGTTCAAGTTGATGACGAAGGCAACGCACAAGTCCGGGCTGAACCAGAGCAAGACTACGAGTAAGTTCAGATTAACGCCTTAGCTGTGAAAGAACCCCCTAAATGACCAACATGCCTCTTCTTCGCAATGTAAGTCAAAGGGCAGTTACAATACATGCAAAATTACCTCATATCTTGTTTCCTATTTCTTCCTGAAGGCGATTCGATGAACGACCAAGCGCAATTTTTTGTTGGTTGGGGAACTTTGTCCCTGATCAACGCCGGACTCGCTAAAAGCAAAAACCGAAGCGGTCTTCTTTGGTGGATTGCGTCACTATTCTTTGGGCCTCTGGCGATCTGCCCTTCGGCAACGAGCAGAAATAAATGAAGCATCGTGGCGGATGCTGCCAGCATCCAAACCGACGCTGGCAGAGACGGCCACGACAATACGTGAGGCCAACGCGTTCAAAACCCTATTCCGAAAATTCAAGCCATCCAAACTTGGATGGAGTGTGGGCTGTATTGTTCAGGGTTGGACTCCAAGCTAGGAATACTCGATTCACATTCTCGTGCCGATACAAATTGATACGCCATCGCGATCCCGGCTTTGGCAATTCTGTTGTGATGCTTTTGAGCGGGATTCGGACCTCCGTGGTCCAAATCTTTCGCTTTTCGTCGATCGATACCGAGGATTCCATCTGACTGCTCCAACCGAAATCCTTGTCGGGTAAGTTCACCTGTAGGTCCAAGGACTCGCCATTTGGAGCCCACTCGTATTCTGAATACGCGTTTACCCTTTCCGGATCTGGCCCGATGAACGCTTCCACGACATCGTCGTCCCAAAGCCCAAGGCGTTCTTCTTTTCCTGGCTGGTCCTTCATTTTGAGTTTTGTATACGGAGCTTCGAACGCCAAATACAGATACTCCTTACTCCACAAGGATTTAACCGAAGTGCTTACGCTAGGGAACGCATTGACATCGGAAAGGGAGTATTCAATTCGAACTGTTGTCGCTTTTTCCCATTGTGGTTCCGTCAACTTTCCATCCGGTACAAAGTCACTCGTAATTTGTTTGCATATCATTACTGGTTCTGGCCACGATTTTGCAAGTAACTTGCGAGCGTTGTCGAAATAGATTTTGCGCAACACTCCATTTGGTAGATTGATACTGTTGATCGTCCAATTCCCTTGGATTGGAGTCATGTGTTTCCAGTTCTTATCTTCTGTTTCAAAGAAATTCCACGACTTCTCGAAAAAAACATAGGCGTCATAGTCGGTTGGACGCTCAAGGTCTCCTGCCGAACCCAGAATGTAACGCGTGTTGACCATAAAATCGCTCGCGAATAAAAAACGATCTTGGTGCTTAACAAAGAGATCGCGGACTCTTTCTGGCGAATGTCTACCAATCTCCGGAATGCGTGCCGCGACATCGGCCATCATGTTCGGATGCTTAGTCAACGCCTCATCGACCCAATCAAGATCCTCCGCGTTGTTTGCGAAATGAACGGCAACAAACGTAGTCTTCGGGTGACGCTCAATAACACGAGATAGGGCGTTCAACAACTCGGTTCGAGGTGGGAATGTCTTAGGATCGCCGAACCACCATGACGGATGGTCTCGCAGCTCCTCCCATCGCTCATTGGATTCGTCGCGCGGCTCCCAGAATGCCCTGGGATCTGCAACATGAATGGAGACAGGAAGTCGCAACTCACCACATTTGGACCACACTGGGTCTAATTTGGGATCATCAATTTTGATCAATTCCCCTTTGCTATCTCGCAGGAAAAGACCGAGTCGCTTGTACTCCTTCAAACCTGCCGCCCCCAATCGCTTTCCCTCTTCGATTTGCTCAACGGCTCTCTGGCTCCAATCCGGCTTATCCCATTGGGAGTAGTCGAGCAACATGTAGTGAATAAATCTCCCCGGGGTAGTAGCGTTGCTAAGTTGCATCAAACGCTCAAACTCGGATATTTTACCATCTGCATGTGTTACGGTTCCGGACCCAAGTTCGACGCCGACTCCAATTCCAGCGCGATCCATGATCTTCGCAGCTTTCTGGAAGTACTCCGCCTTGCCGCTGACATGCATGTGCATGTCGATGATTCGATGCTCTCGCCGCCAAGTTTCAGGACTCATTGCGTTCGACAAGGGTGCGTTGGTCGACGGCTCATCCGACTGTAAGGTGCCCATGGAGCAAACCGTCGTAACCAACAATATTACTGGAATACAACGCGACAGTTCGTGTATAATCTTGTGCGACATGGTTGGCTTGTTTCAGTAGAGTTTTGGATCGTTAACAATTGCCGGACAAATGATTCTAACTAGTTTCCGTCTTTAGTAGCCTACAAGATCAATGTCCCGAGCATTACCCCCTGTTAAATCTTTTTGGCAGTTTTCAGTTGGCCAGATGTTGACGCTGACTGCACTCATCAGCTTGATCGCTGCGATGATCGTCTACGCAAGTCGCGAACAAATGAAATTCGCAAGCATATGGCGAGAGAATACGATTGCCGGAGAAAGAAACATGGCGCTCGGCCAAGCTGTATCGGAGCAAAACAGCGGACGGGTGGCCGAGCTTCTTAAGTTGGGTGCAGATCCTAATACACGTTTCCAAGGCGCTCTGGTGCTCGAAGTGGCTGTTCGAGATGGCGACGCGGCAGTTCTCCGAATGCTGCTCGAAGCCGGGGCGATCGTCGGTAAATCCGATCTAGAATTGGTAATCGGCTCGGAGCTTACAATTTCCAGTAAGTGCGCCTTAATGCGAATACTCATTGAAAACGGCGCTAAGATCAACGAATCGGTTACCCGTGCTGCAGTCCAGAATCCTGAGTCAGAAATTATCGAAATATTGAGACAGGCTGGTGCTGATTACGGACCGCGAGAAATGGCGAGTTTGGGTCGACTTGATGAATTGCGGGCAGCCATAGAAGCGGATCATAATATCCTGAACCAGCGACTTCCTCCCATTTATGCATGTTTGCCAGGCCAAGAACCAACTCTGCTTGGAATTGCTTTACACCGGGGCCACGAAGAGATGGCCAATTGGTTGATCGACATGGGTGCCGACGTCAGAGTTTTGGAGGAGCGAAAGAGTACATTACTGTTCATGGCGGCGCGTGGCGATTGTGCGGAAATCATCGAACGACTTTGTCGCATGGGCTGCGATCCCAACGCCGTCGATGACTACGACGACACACCGCTGATGGATTGCTGTTCGAGGAGCAATCCAGAAACGATTCGCGCGCTGATTCAGGCTGGCGCCAAAGTCAATGTGCAAAACTATTCTAAAAGGACGCCCTTGCATTCTGCGTTGTGGCGGAAACAGGATGTCGAAGAGGTTGTCACCCTCTTGCTCGACGCCGGGGCCGATCCGCTAATTGTAGATAATGAAGGAGAGTCAGCCCGCGATTGCGCTTCTATTAAGTTCCCATCGCTCCAGCATCTGTTTGATCGTGCCATTGACAAGAAAGAGTCTACGACACGATAGTACGTTGTTGGACTAGTGCTTCTTCAAGTCTTAATTTTGGGGATGGCTACAGTGTAGAACGGCACTCCGTGCCGTTTTTCTCGGCACGGAGTGCCGAGCTACTCTTTCTGATTGCCACCTCAGATTGCAAACAATCGTACTCGTACTCAATCCAATGGTACTCGTACTCGACTGAGAGATCCGAATCGAGTACGAATAGGAGTACGAGTACGAGTACCGCCGATGGCTGAGTACGAGTACGAAAAGCCAAGGATTGTGGTCGAGGATTCGATCTAGAACCGCCGAAACAAGTAGCAATTCGCATTCGAATCACGTAATCTATATCTTCTCCCCTTTGCATTCCTTATTTCCAGGCCAGACCCCACCGGTTTAGCTCAAGTAGTTTTTTCAAGCACCACGCGGTAGCCATTACCAAGCGATAGTTCTTTATGCATCTCAATGTCTCTCGGCGAGGATTTCTGAACAGCACGCGCGATATGTTGGGTGCCTGCGCGTTGGCTTCCTTGCTTCAGAACGATTCGCTTTCGGTCGACAATAATTCCGCAAAGACGCCGCATTTCCAACCTCGTGTAAAAAACGTCATTTGGCTATTCATGCATGGCGGACCAAGTCACGTCGATCTGTTTGATCCGAAGCCAGAACTTGCACGACTGGCAGGCAAGCCGCTCCCCGAAAGTTTTGGCGATGTGATAACGCGCCGCAAAGTCGCAAAAAATCCTTTGCTCGGGCCGATAAGGAATTTTCGCCCTCGCGGTAACTCTGGACTCGAGATTAGCGACTTCCTGCCGGAGATCGCTAAGAGCGCAGACGATCTTTGCGTCCTACGAAGCATGCATGGCGACAGCGTCAATCATCCGCAATCGGTCTACCAAATGAACACCGGCAGCGTCCTCATGGGACGGCCTAGCGTTGGCAGCTGGGTCGCTTACGGCTTAGGTAGCGACAACGAAGATCTGCCAGCCTTTGTGGTGTTGCCTGACCCCAAAGGTGGACTAAAAGGGGGCCCGCCAGCCTGGGGCAGTGGCTTCCTCCCTGCATCGTATCAAGGCATTACGATGCGTTCAGGTCCGTCGCCGATTTTGCATTTGAATCCTCCTGGACAACTCAACTCGCTCGACCAGCGTCGAACCTTAGACTTGGTCCAAGAACTCAATCGACAACATCTCGCTGCTCGCGACAAGGATGACGAATTGTCCGCGAGGATCGCCGCTTATGAACTGGCGTTTCGAATGCAATCGACCGCACCTGAACTTGTCGACATCCGCCATGAAACTGATGGCACCCTTCGGATGTACGGCGTGGATCAAAAGAAAACGCATGACTTTGGAAGCCGTTGCTTGCTCGCACGACGAATGATTGAACGTGGCGTGCGTTTCGTTCAAGTCTACTCTGGCGACACCAACGGCTGGGATGCTCATAGCGACGTGGAAAGCAATCACAGCCAGATGTCTGCAGCTACCGATTTGCCCGTTGCAGGTCTGCTAAGAGACTTAAAGCAACGCGGTTTATGGGATGATACCCTGGTGATTTGGGGGGGCGAATTCGGAAGAATGCCGATGAGCGAGTCGGGGACTGGGCGCGATCATAACCCATGGGGCTATAGCGTTTGGCTCGCCGGAGGAGGCGTTCGAGGCGGGATGGCTTATGGGGCAACCGATGAAGTGGGTTTGCGAGCCGTCGAAAAACCTGTGCACATCCGCAATTTCCATGCAACCCTCCTTCACCTGCTTGGACTTGATCCTGAAGCCCTTACTTTTTATCACAATGGACTCGATGAACGACTCATAGGCCCAACCAACGACGTCCCAATTGTCTCGGAGATCTTGGCATGAACGTCGGACCGAATGCAATCCGAGTCCGTGTCGCAATTGGCTGGATTGGTTCGATGCTTGTTTTTTGGTGCGCGCAAATCGTCCTCGCCTCCGATCCAATACAAGCCCGCACGTACCAAGAGCCTGCTATCGCTCAGAGCGATCGCGATCATTGGTCCTTTCAACCGATCCAGCCAATACCCTTGCCAACGGTCAAGCAAAGCGACTGGCCAACCAACGGTCTCGATTCGTTCGTGTTAGCCAGACTGGAAGCATCGAGCCTATCACCAGCCAATCAAGCCGATCGAACCACCCTTTTGCGTCGATTGAAGCTGGATTTACTCGGACTACCGCCAACGATCGAAGAGATAGATGCCTTCGAAGCCGATCCAGCTTTCGATGCCTATGATCGATTGGTAGACCAGTTTTTGGCATCGCCAAGCTATGGTGAACGGTGGGCGCAACCGTGGTTAGATCTAGCCAGCTTTGCCGAGACGGATGGCTTCGAACACGATCGTGTCCGCGACGAAGCCTGGCGGTATCGAGATTGGGTTATCCAATCATTGAACGAAGATATGCCCTATGATCGTTTCGTTTTTCAGCAACTCTCTGGAGACGACGACTCCAGAAGCGAACAGCACATTGCGACTATGTTCGCGTTGGCTGGTCCTGACATGCCCGATCTTAACGACCAAGATCTCCGGCGCCACGACCGTCTCAACGACATGACTTCGACCATCGGCTCGGCTTTGTTGGGGCTTCAGTTCCATTGTGCTCAATGCCATGATCACAAGAGCGACCCGATCAGCCAGGCAGATTTCTACCGCTTACGAGCTGTGTTTGAATCGTCCGTTCCGGAACTGGTGCGAGATAAGCCCTTTGATCGTTTTTCTTCAAGTTTATGGTCCTCTATTCCTTCTAGATTTTATTTTCGAGGCGATCACAATCAGGCTGGACCAATGGTTCGAGCCGGGCTTCCTCGCATTGCAACCGAACCGACGCTGCAAGTGCGATACTATGAATCGTCCAAGCCGCGGGCCGAGTTCGCACGTTGGTTGTTCGAAGAAAAAAACCCATTAACATCTCGAGTGATCGTGAATCGTATTTGGCAAGGCCACTTCGGACTCGGCTTGGTCGAGAACCCAAGCGACCTTGGAGTTGCCGCCGGCGGTCCGACGCATCCTGAGCTTGTCGATTGGCTCGCGACGGAATTGCGACGAAACGGGTGGAGCCTGAAAGCAATCCATCGCGTGATCGTACTTTCATCCACGTATCAGCAGCGAAGCAACGCCGACGCAGGTGATGCAACTTGGCATCAACGCCTCGAGAGCGATCCTCGAAATCTTCTATACAGTCGATTTCCTAGACATCGTCTCGAGGCGGAAGTGATCCGTGATTCCATGCTTGCTTCGTCTGGACTATTGAATCTGGAGAGTGGCGGTGAAGGAGTGATGCCACCTTTGCCCGAGGAGTTGCTCGGAACCTTGCTGAAGGGTCAATGGAAGACGAGCGAGAATGGTGCCGACCATTTCCGGCGAAGCGTTTATGTTTTTGCTAGACGCAATTTGCGTTATCCGATTTTTGAATCATTTGATCGCCCAGATGCGGGTGCCAGTTGCGCCAAACGCGATCGATCGACCACGGCCATTCAAGCTCTTCAAATGCTGAACAGTCAGTTGAGTTTGGAGTGCAGCAGTCGGCTGCAAGAACGCATTCTCAAAGACTCTTCGATTTCCGACCAGCCACACACAAGGGACGGCCAGATAGAACTCCTATTCCGCCATGTGCTCTCGCGTCGACCGACCGAGCTTGAATTTAAAACACTCCAAGAATTTTTCGTTACATCCTCAGTTAGCCCACAAAACAGTCTACTTGCCGCCTGTTTGGCGGTATTCAATGCAAATGAATTCATCTACGTTGATTAGCGAGCTCGAATCCATCCCAACCCGAAGTGTAAGCGAGGGACAATTTCGCAGGTCCCTCACTTACTTATTCGCAGGTCCCTCACTTACGTATCGGGTTATGATTGGTAGTTTTCACATCGCCGCTCGCCTTTTCGCTTTGGTTTGCCTTGTCTGCTCCTTGGCAGCGTGTGTGTCAGCCCAAGACGTATCTTTGCCCGCCAAAGATAAGTTCCATCTTTTCTTGCTGGTGGGGCAGTCGAATATGGCGGGAAGGGGCGAGTTGTCCGCGGAGGACACGACGCCGCATCCACGTGTGCTCATGCTCGATAAAGTGGGCAAATGGGTTGCTGCCGTTGATCCGATGCACTTCGACAAACCTGCGGCTGGAGTTGGTCTTGGAAAAACGTTTGGCCAGCTCATGGCGGAAGCGAATCCAGGAATGACCGTTGGCCTTATCCCGTGTGCGGTGGGTGGTTCTCCGATTGATGCTTGGAAACCGGGTGAGTACTATGCACCCACTAAGAGTCATCCTTGGGATGATTGTATGGGTCGAACCGAGAGCGCTTTGAAATCAGGGACGCTCGCTGGCATCCTTTGGCATCAAGGTGAAAGCGATTCGAATCGCAATTTGTCGGAGACGTATGAAGCCAAGCTTCACGATTTGATTCTTCGCTTTCGCGAAAAACTGGAGGCGAAAAACGTTCCCTTCGTAGTCGGGCAAATGGGGAAGTTCGAGGATGTGCCCTGGGATGAGTTTCATGACCAAGTGGATACCGCGCACCAATCTCTGCCGTTGAAAATTCCAAACACCGCTTATGTAAGCGCTTCGGGACTAAAGCATAAGGGAGATAAAGTCCATTTCGATGCTGCATCGTATCGTGAACTAGGAAAACGATACTTCGAGGCTTATCGGAAGTTTACACCGTTTGCCAAATAAGAGGCTTCATACGGATTCGCATTTTGCTTTCAACTCGTCAACTTGTTCCTTGGTCCAGGTTCGTCCTCGTTTCGAGTGTGCCAATAGGCCATCCCTATCAGCACGCCTTGAAAAAGGAGACGAATAAGGTGAACGGTCGGCGATGCAGGGACAATTTCCTGATGCTGATAAACGTAAATGTTTGCGGGAAAGACAGCGATCAACAAAGCGATGATGCCCCATGCCGCAAGCCGTGAGAACCGATAGAAAAGAAGACAAATCCCCAAGCCAATCTCAATGAAGCCACTCAGATAAACCAACTCCAAATGAAGTGGCAAATAGGGCGGCATGATTTTAAGGAAGAAACCTGGTTTGATCAGGTGCATCACGCCGGCAAACAGCAACAGGACCGCCAAAAGCCCTTTTGAAATCATTCTGATTGTCGTCATGCAACAGATGGCAGACCTTACGCTGAGTGTATAGACCGACTTTAAGTCACCCTCGCTCGGCAACGCTGTGAAGCAGTTTCGTCGGCTCGGAACTTGCCTCAGAGCCGACGCTGTTTTGGCGTACTAAAAGCGCGGCTCAGACATTAAAGGACGGTAGCGGTATGCGGCGGTTACGTAGGACACCAAAACAAGGTTGAAGCGAGGCAAGCTCCCGCTCAACCCAGGTGAATTGTAGGTGAAAATTCTTCAAAGCGGAGGGCACGGGGATCGAACCCGCAACCCCTTACGGGGCACTTCATTTCCAATGAAGCCGCTAGCCATTCGCCTACCCTCCAGACAAACGTCGAGCAAAAGCATATCCTAGCCAACCGCCGGAGCAAGCCAAACCCGCCCCTTTTTCTAGGATTCTATCCGACTGACGGCCCAAATCTGGGGTTTTCGTTCCGATCAAGACAAGTGTCCCTTAGAATTCGATCGTCCAGTCTTAGAAATCCAACAGGGAGCGACATTAATACCGCATAGCGACATTAATACCGCATGGCACTCCTTGGCGTGATTATCGACGTGGAATGTCGCGCTACCCTCTTTCCTTTCGAATCCAGCTACCTTACTACAGGTAGCCATGTTGGCTAAACTGGTACTCTGTTCCGCCAGACTATTCCAAACTAATCGGAAAACGCTATGTCCGCTTGCCGCATGACTTTGACATTGATAGCTTTCGCGTCCCTTCCCGCGATCGGGTTGGCTCACCCAGGGCACGGAAACCAACGCGATGGAAATAGCTTGCTCCATTATGTAACCAGCCCGCTGCATTTGCTGCCTGTTTTGGTTGCCGCTATCCTTTTTGCCGGTACAGCTTTTCTAATCCGCAAGAGTTCTAGGCTGAAAACAGCTCAAGCGCATCGCTAACCCGGTTAAACTTCCTTGGAAAATGCAGTCATAGCGTATGCTTTGAATTTCCAAAGGAATGTGATTATGAGCTTCGTCAAAACCACTGAAAAACCGAGTGTCACCAGGACCCCAATGCTAGACAAGTCCGGCGATCGCGTCCGACAAATGTTCGCGGAAATCGCGCCCAAATACGACTTTATGAATCACGTCTTGTCGTTGAATATCGATACTCACTGGCGTGCAAAAACCTTACGCCTTCTCAATCTTAAAGTCGGTGCTCCCGTTCTTGATGCTTGTACCGGCACAGGTGATTTGGCTATCGCCATGGCCCGATCGCTTGGCCAAGAAACGGCCATCGTCGGCAGCGATTTCTGCGCCGAAATGCTCCAAATCGCCCGCGAAAAGCAGGCCAAGAAATTGCCAGGCTACACTCAGGTCCAGTTTATCGAAGCGGATACTCAAGAATTGCCATTTCCGGAAAACCACTTCCAAGCTGTCACGGTTGCCTTTGGCTTGCGAAATGTCGCCGTCACCGAAAAGGGACTCTCAGAAATGAGGCGAGTTTGCAAAACAGGTGGCCAAGTCGCCGTATTGGAATTTTCGAAGCCAACCGTTTTCGGACTTCGCCACCTGTACAACGCTTACTTCAAACACGTTCTACCAAAGGTTGGGCAGAGCTTGTCCAAAAACAAACAGTCCGCCTACGAGTACTTGCCTCAAAGCGTCCAGGAATTCCCAAGCGGCGAAGGACTGGCCAAAATCATGCGAGCGGTCGGCTTAACGGACATCAAGATGGTTCCCATGACGCTTGGTGTCGTCACCTTGTATGTGGGGATCAAATGATCCCCCAAGCTTCGCTAGAACATCCGCTGGTATTGGCGATTACAGGTGCCAGCGGTGCTGGTTACGCGGTACGTTTGCTCCAGTGCTTGTGTGACGCGCATGTACCTGTTCATTTCGTGATGAGCCCGTCGGCAGCAACCGTCATCCAGCAGGAACTCAATATCGACGTTGGACCAAAGCGGGATCGAATCGAGTTGCTGTTGAGCTACTGCTGGCCCGATAGGGCCACTCAAGAACAATGGCCGCCGAGATCCGCTCAGCAGGTTTCAAAAGACCTGGAGTGCATCACCTTGCATGACTATCAAAACTACATGACGCCGATCGCAAGCGGATCGTTTCTAACTCGGGGAATGGTCATCTGTCCTTGTTCTGGCGCCACTATTTCTGGCGTCGTGCATGCGGCTGGTAACAACCTTATTCAGCGAGCTGCAGACGTCCATCTCAAAGAACATCGCAAGCTGATTCTAGTACCACGGGAAACTCCCATGTCGGTTTTTCAACTCGAAAACATGCAACGGGCCGCGCAAGCGGGTGCCATTGTATTACCTGCCATGCCAGGCTGGTACCACAATGTTAAATCGGTAGTCGACCTGATCGATTTTATCGTTGCACGCATTCTGGATCACTTGCAAGTCCCAAATACCCTTATGCAACGTTGGAGTGAGAGTCCAGAGCCAGGAGAAGGCGGATGAACAGTGTAGCCGTGTCGAGCAGCAAAGAAACAGGCTGGTTCACGATCACAAAGCACTACTTGCAGTTGATCCGTTTTAGCCACACGATCTTCGCATTGCCGTTTGCCTTGCTCGCAACCGCGTGGGCTTATGTCGTTCCTTTGCCAACCAATGGTAGCGATTCCAGTTTGACGAATACCTACTTGACCGTGCGTTGGCCCTCGTTGATTGGGATACTTCTGTGCATGGTGACTGCGCGGAGTTTTGCGATGGCAGTCAACCGTTTGCTGGATCAGCGTTGGGATGGTGAGAACCCACGCACGGCTTCTCGGCATCTGCCTGCTAAAATACTTTCCCGATCAAGCGTATTTTGGTTTTGTGTTGGTTGCGCTGTTCTGTTTATCGCCTCGTGTTTCATGTTTTTACCCAACACATTGCCTCTGGTTTTGAGCATACCAGTCCTTGGTTTTTTGGCTCTTTACAGCCTTGCCAAACGGTTTACGAATTTCGTCCATTTTTGGTTGGGCACGGCCTTGATGCTGGCTCCGATCTGTGCGTGGATCGCATTGCGAGGAGATTGCGTTCAATCGAATCTATTGGACGTATTGCCAGCCCTGACTCTGGGTCTCGTTGTTTTACTTTGGGTATCTGGTTTCGACATAATCTACGCATGTCAGGATGCAGACTTCGATCGTGCGGCTGGCCTGTTTAGCGTCCCAGCTTGGCTAGGATTAAGAAACGCCTTGCGGGTTGCAGCGGCCTGTCATGCTGCAATGTGGTTGATTGCTCTAGCGATGACTTTTGTATTGCCTGCGTTATCGTTAGGCTGGTTTTTCCGGGCAACTTTAGTGTTGGTTGGTGTTTTGCTGGTTTACGAACACAGCGTAATCTCAGACAAAAACCTTTCCCGAATGCAGTTAGCCTTTTTTCAACTTAACTCCATCATCAGCGTCCTGTTTCTCACGGTGGGAACGATCGATGCCTACTGGCGATGAAGAAACGCTTTTCCATCTCTCCACCTTTGCTCTGAACAGCCATTTCAACCATGAGTAACCTTAAAGTACAGGATCGTTTGCATTCCATTCGAGAAAAGGTGGAACAAGGTGGTCGCCTCAATTTGGACGATGGGATTTTCCTCTATTCCCCGGAAGTGCCCCTGCATGATGTCGGACAGTTGGCAAACTACGTCCGGGAGAGAATCAATGGCAATGTCGGCTACTACAACATCAACACGCACCTGAATCCAACCAACGTCTGTGTTTATCGCTGTCGCTTTTGCGCTTTCCGGTCAGACCTTCGTGACCCAAAGGGGTACGCGATGAGCGACGAGCAGATCTTGCATCGCGGCCAGGAAGCGGTCGACAACGGCTGTACGGAGATGCATATTGTCGGTGGGCTGCACCACAAACTCGGCTACGATTGGTACCGAGGCATGATTGAAAAACTGCATACGGCTTATCCGAAACTGCACCTCAAGGGCTGGACTGCCGTTGAGATCAACTGGTTTGAGTTCCTGACCAAGATGACCTCAAAGGAGATTTTACTCGACTTGAAATCCGTCGGACTTGGCAGCATGCCAGGCGGCGGTGCGGAAATTTTCCACCCGGAAGTTCGCGATCAGCTTTGCGAGCACAAAGCCAACTCACACAAGTGGCTTGAAATCCATCAAGCAGCCCACGAGATCGGGCTTAAAACCAATTGCACCATGCTTTATGGTCATGTCGAGCAAGCGTATCACCGAATCGATCACTTGTTACGCCTAAGGGAATTGCAGGACAAGACAGGTGGTTTTCAAACGTTCATCCCATTGGCGTTTCATCCCGAGAACACCAAGCTATCGCATTTGAAAAAACCCTCTGCTTTGATGGATTTGAGGACGATGGCGATTTGCCGATTGATGCTCGACAACGTGCCTCACATGAAGGCCTATTGGATCATGTTGGGTATAGGAACGGCGCAGACTGCACTAGCTTATGGTGCGGACGACATCGACGGGACCGTGCGGCACGAATTGATCTACCACGATGCAGGGGCTACCACGCCTGAGATGCTAACGGTCGAACAGATGAAGCACTTGATTGTCGAAGCGGGCAGAGAGCCAGTCGAACGAGATACGGTTTATCACCACATCCACCGCAATCCCGAAAGTTTCAAAGAGTGGACTGTTGGTGAGGAAGTTTCGGTCAACGGGCAGAGACGTGAATTGACCAGTGTTTAGCTTTGATTGTCGCCTTTTGCTCATTGTCGCCTTTCGCTCCGCGAAAGTGCGTTAACGCGGCACACTTTCGCGGAGAAGCTATGTAGGGTTGAGTTTCAAAGAAAAATCCGGCACACTCGTTGGGAATATTCAAACACTTCATTCTCCAACGAGGGCCGAATTTTTCTTTGAAACTCAACCCTACATAGCTTCTCCGCGAAAGTTCGCCACGTTAACACACTTTTGCGGAGCAAAAGCCTACAGACTTCTGCACCTTGCGAATAATATCACAGCCTATCCGTGCCATGATTCCCAGCACGG
>JANMHA010000235.1:0-17281 GCA_031374925.1 Pirellula sp.
GCGGTACTTTAAGGTCTGAGCTGCACTTTTAGTACGCCAAAACGGCGTCCGTCGGAGGCAAGCTCCGATCGGACGACCGGGCCTAAAAGCTCAGTGGCCGCGTGACTTGCATAAATTTGTGGCCTGAATCTTCCTGTCGAAACCAATCGATCAAGCCTTCTGGTATCGGAGCAGTAGGTCCCCTCCATACTGTCTGCAAATCGACAGCGGGATCTAGCCCATGGACGATGAGTCGGAGATTGCGGATCGCTGTTCGGGTCAAGCAATCGTCGCATAGCTGATTGCTCATCAACCTCAAGTACTTCTCATTGGTCGAAATTGCAGATTCGCCCACATTTAGCACGCGGTCTCCGGGAGCAATATCGCGCCAGGAAAAATGGGGCAGTTTCGATGCGAGGTTGGCTGTCGCAACGATCCTCTCCGGCGTGATCGACTCTAACAGATCGAACCTCTCCGTTACGAAGTAAGTCTTCTGATATTCACTGATCAAATAGTCGGTAGTGGCAATTCGAAGCAAATCGGTATCCTGGGAAGGGTCGATCAGCAACCGAGTTGGCTTTGGCGATTGAACGCTAAATACCGTTTCGCCGGGTGAAGAGAGAATGCCAGCACCAAACGCTCGCACTTGGCCTTGTTGCATGACCAAACCGAACTCGACCGTAAACCAATAGATACGTTCGGCATAGTGCAACAGTTCGTCTGCCTTTTTTTGGATCGCATGACGAGCTTCGTCAGAACTCGCCTGGTTGAATCTGCGGTCACGTTCTTCATAAATGAGGTTTCTTGCAATCCCATGATTGCGCATTACGTGAGCGACTACGGGAATCGTAAACGTGGCGACATGTCCGGCTACATCGTGACCAATATCCGGCTCCTGCAGATAGTCTTGTTCGATCGCACGCATGAAGGTCGTCACTGGAAAAAAACGTTGGCTGTGGCAAGTGAAAAACAATTCGGCCGGGATGATCATGCTGACCGTCGCCAACTGCCAACTTGTCTGCTGATAGATCCTTGCGTTGAGCAAATAGAAATCGGGAATAACTGTGCCGCCAATTTCAAAAATCGATTCGCCATCTAGATATTCTTGACAGGCATACAGATGTTTGGTTCGCTGCTGCTCTGCAATCAAACAAGCCCAACTCAAATGCTCTTCTCGTGTATAGCGATCATAGACTTGTGCATTGCGATAGGTTCCTAAATCGACCGTGCCATCGGACAAGGATCCTACTTGAAACGGAATTCCAGCCTGGGCTGCATGCAGATAAGCATCGGCTTTCTCGAGTGCAATCGGATAGGGGACATCACGCCTGGCTAAGCATAGTTGCAACTCCTTCATTCTCAACTCGAACGAGGCGGGAGCTACTTTGGCCAATTCAATTCCATGCCGGGCGGCGATGATCGACATCTGTGACAGATCTAGACTCATGTTCATGCTTGCAATTCGATCATCACAGCCACCGCTTCGCCGCCACCTAGGCATAGGGCAGCCACGCCGACGGATTGCCCCCGCGTTTGCAAAGCGTGCATCAAAGTGACGATGACGCGTGCCCCGCTGCATCCGATTGGGTGCCCTAATGCTAGAGCGCCCCCATTGACATTGAGTCGTTCCGAATCAATCGTCAACTCCCTCATGCAAGCGATGGTTTGTGACGCAAAGGCTTCATTGATTTCGAAAAGATCGATGTCAGAAATCTTTCGATCGGTTCTGTAAAGCAGTTTTTCTATGGCACCGACAGGTGCCAAGAAAAGACCTTCTGGCTTGCCTGCGTGGATAGCAGTCGCAACGATGCGAAAGGCCGGCTGGTTTGGCATGGATTTGCGGATCGCTTCGCTCACGACAACAACTGTTGCTGCCCCATCGCTGAGCGTGGAGGAATTTCCTGCCGTCACCGTACCATTGGCATCAAATGCCGGTCTCAATTTCGCTAGTTTCTCTAACGAAGAATCGGCTCGCGGACCACCGTCCAAAACCACCATCTGGCCAGTTGACGCGGGCGAGGGGATTGTGGCCGGAACCGGAACGATCTCGGAAAAGAACGCTCCCGCGCGTTGCGCTGCGATTGCCCGTTGATGGCTTTGCATGGACCACTCGTCTTGGGTGCGTCGATCTATATCGTGTTCGCGAGCCACATTCTCTGCGTATACCCCCATCAATGCGGAACCGTGTGGGCACCGCAGCCCATCGGTTTCAATTGAGTCTAAGAGGGGTTGCTGTCCATACTTCCAGCCAGCCCTGGAATTGCGAAGTAAGTGAGGGGCTTGGCTCATGCTTTCCATTCCACCGGCTACAACAATAGCGCTGTCCCCTGCCCGCAGCGATCGATCTGCCAGCATGATTGCGTAAAGACCTGAACCACAGACCTTACCAACCGTCGCGCATCCCACGGAGTTGGAAATTCCTGCATGCAACGCAGCTTGTCTGGCCGGGGCCTGGCCAACACCCGACGTCAGTACCTCCCCTAGGATCACTTCATCGATTTGAGAAGTGTCCACTTTGGCCGCTAACAACGAGGCTTGAATTGCGTACCCTGCCAACTGAGGAGCACTCCAATGCGAAAGCTCTCCCATAAATCGACCGATGGGAGTACGAACTCCAGAAAGTATCCAAGCGTTTGACATTGCTTCCCAACCTATCCAACAGAAGTCCTACAACATCAGCCACGAAACCCCGACACAATCGCTTCTCAAATCTAGGCGAATCCAATAGGTTATTGTAGGCATGAGTAGCCTAGACGCGTAGACTTGATTCGCTCACCGTGTTTAATGTCTAAGAATTTGACTCGGGTGGGCAGCATCCGTCCAAAACAGAGGGGCAATACCCTCGGCATAATGCCGAAGGCATGGTAGACATAGTCCGTTAACCCAGTACACCCTATTGCATGAACACCATTGACTCACCTGACGCTACAACCCTGTGGAAACCCAGTGCTTCTGTAATCTCGCAAGCGAACATAACCAGGTTTGCCGCTTTTTTCCGCACTTACTACGCACCAGAGTTGGGAAGTCGCTACGAAGACTTACATGCCGCTAGTGTTCAACAGTCGGGGGACTTCTGGAAAGCGATTTGGCAGTTCTGTGAAGTCGTTGGAGAAATGGGCGGAAAGTCCTTTGTTCCTGGAAAAAGCATTTTGGATGGCAAGTGGTTTCCGGACGCAGAACTTAATTACTCAGAAGCCATTCTCAAGCCGGCCAAACTGAGCGATGACGAATTTGCGGAGTCGGTCGCGGTGGTAGCCAGAAATGAAAAGGGAGAGCGGACCGTTCTAACACATAAGCAACTGCATGAGCGGGTTTGCCAAGTTGCAGGATTTTTGCAATCACAAGGTGTAGGGTTTGGCGATCGCGTTGTCGCGGTCATCCCTAATATTGCGGAAGCGGTCGTCGGACTCTTGGCGACCGCCGCGGTAGGTGCCGTTTGGTCCTCGTGTTCGCCGGAGTTTGGAGAGGACGCGATTTGTGATCGCTTTGGACAGATCGAACCCAAGGTAATGCTGACGGCAGCCGAATGCCAGTACGCGGGCAAAACGATCCACCTATTCTCCAAGGTTGCGCGCACGCTTGCCCGTATGCCGACCATCAAGACGCTTTTAGTGGTTGGCGAGTCAAAAGTCGAGAACTCCAATGAAGTTGCAACTTCGGTAACGCAATTCGATTGGGATGATGTCTGCCAGCAAACGATGAGCTCTTTTCTTTTCGAACGCTTTCCGTTCGACCATCCGCTTTGTATCGTCTATTCGTCTGGTACTACGGGCGTTCCAAAATGCATTGCGCATGGGGTCGGCGGAACCTTGTTGCAGCATGAAAAAGAACACTCGCTCCACTGCGATCTCAAGGTCGGCGACAGCCTTTTTTACTACACAACTACGGGCTGGATGATGTGGAACTGGTTGATCAGCGGGCTCGCATCCGGAGCATCGATCGTTTTATTCGACGGTTCTCCGTTCGCGGTTGGGACTGCGACTCTTTGGAACATTGCGGAAGAAGAGGGTGTAACCCACTTCGGAGCCAGTCCGCGATACTACACGACGTTGGAAAAAGAGGACTACGAGCCGGCCAAGAACTTCTTACTCAATCGACTGCGGTGTGTGATGTCGACCGGTTCTCCTTTGCTACCGGAGTCGTTCGATTGGATCTATCGCGCAATCAGCTCCAAAATTAGTTTAGCTTCCATTTCTGGTGGCACGGACATTCTCTCCTGTTTCGTTCTTGGCAATCCTACGCTGCCCGTTGTCCGGGGCCAAATTCAATGCAAGGGGCTTGGCATGGATGTTCGCGTGTTCAACGATCAAGCCGAATCAGTCATTGGAGTTCCTGGTGAACTTGTTTGCGCATCCCCGTTCCCGAGTATGCCTGTATGCTTTTGGAACGACAGGGACGGCAAGAAATACAAGGCTGCGTATTTTGAGCGATTCGAAGGAGTTTGGTGCCATGGAGACTGGGCCCAAGAACAGGCTAATGGCGGATTCACAATCTTCGGCCGATCGGATGCAACCTTGAACCCGAGCGGTGTCCGAATTGGAACCGCGGAGATATATCAACAGGTGGCAGCATTTCCGGAAATTGCGGAATGCCTTGCAACCGTGCTTCGGTGCGATGGAGATGAGCAGATTGTTTTGTTTGTCAAAATGAAAGATGGTCAATTACTGAGTCAAGAACTCAGGTCGGCTATTCGACAGCGTCTCAAAGAAAGGTGCTCTCCTCGCCACGTACCAAAATACCTTGCGGCTGCACCTGATTTGCCACGAACCATTAGCGGTAAACTTTCGGAAATCGCTGTTCGAAGTGCGATCAATGGAAGCTTCCTTGGAAATGCTGGTGCACTTATCAATCCCGAATCCTTGGGGTTTTTTGCGCACTGGAGAGCAAGTGATTGAGGCATGATGGCTGTGATGCATTTTCGTCCGATCGGAACTTGCCTCCCGCTCAACCTTAGCGCTGAGTATGCCACTTATAGGAGAATGAGTGCTTAGCAGGGTCACCGAGAGTAACGCTACCACTGCTATTCTAGTCGAACTGGCCAGAAGGGATTCTGATAGCTTGGTCCAAGGCAGGAATCATCGTGGCCATGACCGACAGCCTGTTGCATATCCAGATTGAGGTAGGGATTATCGAGCAGCGGTGCAGCATTTTTAGGATGTAACTGGATCAATTGAATTCGACCATCGTCGTACAACACATTGACTAAATTTTCCCCATGAATTACCGCGGTCTGACCATCAGAATGAATCGGTAGCAGTGAGTCCCCAAGTATTGGAAAATAACTCTTGCCATAGCTCGGTGTCTCATAATTGCCACTAACGACATTGCCAAGATTATAGGAATAGGTTCCTCCTACCGTACGTTTCCAGCTTTCCTGCAAACTGGCCGACGCGTTCAGGAACAT
This sequence comes from Pirellula sp., assembly GCA_031374925.1. GTDB lineage: Bacteria > Planctomycetota > Planctomycetia > Pirellulales > Pirellulaceae > JBKCUI01. The sequence goes on from JANMHA010000235.1 coordinate 5,384, forward strand.
TTGAATGCTTGGGACATCTTGTTCAATGTCCAATTTCTTGACGCCAGGGCACCAAAGCCATTTTGGAGATTCGAGTAATCCGGCATCTTTGAGCCGAATTGAATAAATGCCCGCAAACGCGAGTGGTCCACTCGCTTCAATCCTAGGGAGTCTGTGGTCCGAATTAAATTGGGCAAACACTGAAAACATTTGCCCCAATTCACGCAGATTTGCAGCGCAAGAATTCCGTCGAGCTGCTTCCCGAGAATACCAAACGCTGGGAAGGAGCATCGCAAGAATGATAATGCCAGCTGCCAAGGCAACCATACTATCAAACCATCCAAGTCGCGAGGCCCGATCACTTTCGAGCAAAGACGGCGACATGACTGCGGCGCAAGGGACAACCTCGGAATGGGCTCGTTGACTCTCCCGTTCGATGAACGCCATAGTCGAAGCGGTCAGGTCAGAACGCGGCTCGATTGGGTCCGATAAATCTCGCATCGGTTCGAGCAAGTCTCTTAAGTCCTCGATGCGCTGCCGAAGAACTGGATCGGAGAATGCCAGGGCTTCTATTCGCCATTGCTCTGCTTCCGGCAGTGCAATCAGCAAATACCCAAAAAGGGTTTCATCGGAGATGTTGCTATTGGGGCTCATCGAAGTTTGTTCAAGTGCGCTTACGAATTGATAACAAATATCGAGCACAGCCATTCCGCGTTATGGCATGCTAGAGGGTGGTATTTCATTCATACGCATCCAAATCTGATTCAGTTTGCGTATTGCGGTAAAAACCCGACTTTTTACGGTTCCAAGCGGAATCTGCAAAATCTCGGCAATATCCGAGTATTTCATTCCTTGGTAAAAGGCCAGCTGAATCAATCGTTGGGTCGGCTCATTGAGCTCTTGAACTGCAGCTCGCACTCTGGCACCGGTCTCATTAACAATCGCTTTCTCGTCAGGCGAAGCCACGTTGCCTGCCAAATGATTGATCATGGAATCCTCTGATCCCCCGTACGACATCTTTGCGTCAAGACTTGCGGCTTGGTGACGCCGATTGCGGCGCATGTAGTCAATCGCTTTGTTGCTCGCAATCGCGTAAAGCCATGGTCGAAAACGTCGTCCGGCCTCAAACTGATCGATTCTGAGGTGAACGCTCAAAAAAGTCGCTTGAAAGACATCCTCGGCTTGCTGCACGTCTCCAAGAAACCTTCTAAGAAAAGTGTATAATTCGCGTTCGTAACGATGAACAAGGCGTTCGAAATCTTGCGAGTTCCTTGTTTGCAAATACGCGCTTACAATTTCCTCATCGGTTAGCTCTGGCGGTTGAGAGCTGAGCCCAATCAAATCCATCTCGATTGGTGCAGTGTCCAGGTGCGGCTTCATCTTTGATCTCAAGTTTCCTGCGGCGACGACGAAAAAGTGGGTCGAAAGCGCAATAACGTCGATTTTGGTCCAACAAGACGCCAACACTCGCAAATCAACCACCAGACAGATTGTAGTCCAAGTCCCGTACCAGAGTCAAAGTGTTGGCCGCAACAATAATCGAATCTTCAAAATTGATTGACAGCATTCGCCACGGTGATAGGCTCTCAATCCGCTTATTTTATCATTGTATGGGAGGAGATTGCGAATGGATCGTGGATATCGCTGGGCCGCTTCGGGTGACGTTAACGCTTATTTTGGTTTGCTTTTGGACAATATCGCCGGCCTCGTTCTCATGGTAGGATTGCTGGTTGGGGGGTTTGGAATCCCGGCTGATTTTGTTCTCAGTCACATGATCCCTGGAACCGCCATCGGAGTCCTCGTTGGGGATTTGCTTTATTTTTTTTTGGCGCTTAGGCTAGCCAAAAAAACAGGTCGGCAGGACGTCACAGCTATGCCGCTGGGCCTAGACACTCCCAGCATTTTTGGCTTGTCCATCTTTGTGGTTGGAGCCGCGTACACAACTGCGTTGAAATCCGGATCGTTGCCGGAACAAGCTGCTATCTACGCCTGGCACATTGGAATCTGCTGCATGATCTACGCGGGAATTTTCAAGACGGTTTGTGCATTTGGCGGCTCATGGGTTCGAAAAGTCATCCCGCGGGCCGGCCTTTTTGGTTCACTGGCCTCCATCGCCCTGGTCATTATCAGTTTTGTTCCGTTGGTCGACATATTTCGTGAACCGATTGCCGGATTGGTTGCGCTCGCTATCGTGCTGACCAGCTTGGTTGGGCGAGTCCCTTTGCCGTTCAAAATTCCTGGTACATTGGCCGCGCTCATTGTCGGTGGGATCATTCATTACATTCAGTTGGTCGTTTCGGGACAACCACTCGCCACCTTGGAGTCCTTGGCGCCGGGTTTACCTCCTACGGAGTGGATGTCGGCACTAGGTTTTGAATGGTGGGCGCAGATGGGTGCAGCAGTCAATTATTTGCCGGTTGCGATCCCGTTCGCACTATGTACGGTTGTGGGTGGGATCGATTGCGCCGAGTCAGCTAGCGCGGCTGGAGATGACTATTCAACGTTTCAAATCTTGGGGACAGAGGCGCTAGCAACACTTATCGCTGGACTCTTCGGCGGTGTTACGCAAACTACGCCTTACATCGGTCATCCCGCCTACAAGATGATGGGCGGAAGAGCAGCCTATGTTCTTGGGACTGCGATCACTGTGGGGGCTGTCGGACTTCTCGGCGGCTTCAGTTATTTCTACATTTTGATACCCAAGGCTGCGGTGTACCCCATCTTGATTTTTGTAGGTCTCGAGATTTCAGCACAGAGTTTCCTAGCAACCCCAAAACGACACTATCCAGCCTTGGTCTTGGCCTGTGTTCCTGCACTGGCTTTTTTGGCCTACCTTTATGCAGATCAACTTCTTGGCGGATTCGGTATCCAATCGCTGAATGAGCAATCGATGCTTCGGCCTGATCTCCAGCAAGCCTTGGATGGCCTGGCCGCCAACGCGACAGGTAACCAACAATTGGCGGATCAGCTCAAGACGGTGGACGCGTCGTTCCGCATTCGCCCAGATCTGCTTTCGGATCTGAAAACGGTTCATATTCTCAAACAGGGTTTCATACTGACGAGTTTGCTATGGGCTTCTATGTTAGCCATGGCGATTGACAGGCGGATGAACCAAGCCGCAATTTTCACCGCGTTAGCGGGCGTCTTTACTTTGTTTGGATTGATACACTCGCCTCTCTCGAACAACGCTTTGTTTCTCCCATTCGCTCTGCCAGGACTAGCAGAGTCATGGTTTTTGCCTAAAGAAATGTTGTCCGCCATGTTACAGCTTGCCTTTGGCTACTTTGCCACGAGCGGACTGTTTGTCCTGTGGGGATGCTATTTGCATTCCACCAATCAAAACCAACGTGGGCATGAGTAACTTGCAGTTTAAAGGGAGACTGCTAACGTTCAACCTGCAAAATCGCTCGAAAGACAATGCTTCAAAGCTTTTCGTGTTGGGGTTTGGACGCGTTTATGGGCATCGATAGTAAAGCTTGAGCGAGTGCTTTGCCTTGCGCATCATTGCGCAATCCACGTCGCAGTATTCCCTTGACCACGAAGTTAAAACCACCGATGTTTTGCATTTCAAATCGCTCGACCGAAGTCACACCGATGGGCGCGAAAAAATCTCGGACCCGCTCTGACGTCAACCAATGCGCGACCCAATCATAATTTTGCATCGTTCGAACGAGAATGCCGACATTGGCACCGGTTCCTTTGTCGCCGCTACGACCGTAAGCAATGTCCGCAAGACACTTGGCATCCGAGATGGCGATCGCGTTCGTTGGCGTGGCTTTCGGCAAAGGTTCCTGCTGAAATCTACCTGCGCCAGGTGGCCAGGCGGCTGGTCCAATGCGATTGCGTAGCGTTTCCGAAGAATGGAGAAACTCGACATGCGGCTTGCCACGCTCGGACGGGATCAAGCAAGGCCAATAGCGAATAACCCCGTGAACACGGGGCCGCCCCTCGGCGTATCCCGTAGTCCCCTGTGGACCTGCTGTGACGAGCGGTATCATCTCACGCGAAAACTGCTCGACCGCAACCTTGGATTCCGATTCCACTGCAATTCGCAAAACGATTTCAGTCAATGCAAGGTTGTTGCCAGCAAGATACGCGACTGGAACACTCTCGGCATTGCCAAGGCATTCGACAATTGAATCCCGATAGACGTGCCCTGCCTCACGCAATCGTTGCAACACCATTTCGCCACATCGCCGAGCTTTGTTGACAGCTTGCGGACCGAAAACGGTAAGGGTCCCTGCGGCTCGAAATCCATCACGGTACGTTGCACTCACTTTCAATGTCTTCGGACGCGGTCGCCCCAGGGCTCCTCGCACCTCGACACGATTGCTTCCAACGGTCTTCACATCGAGACCAAGGAACGAAACCGTGCAATCAGGACTAAGGTAGTGTTGCGGATCCCCAATCTCGTAAACAAGTTGCTCTTTGACCGTCTCGGGGGTCACACAACCACCCGAATAAACGGACTTCGTAATGATGCAACTCCCATCGCTATGAATCTCAGCGATAGGAAACCCCAAATGCGTCGGATCGGGTACCTCTAGCCAATCGGTTGAGATACCACCAGTGACATGCGTTCCACACTCAAGCAAGTGTCCCGCCACCGTCGCACCGGCTAGTCGCTGCCAGTCATTGGTTTCCCAGCCAAAGGCATAAACACACGGCGCAACAACCATCGAGGGGTCCGCGACTCGACCTGTGATGACGATGTCGGCTCCCGCCTCAAGAGCTTGCACGATACCTTCGCAACCCAAATATGCGTTGGCCGTCAGCAAACGATCCCGTACGCAACTCAGTGATAGTCCAGAATCCAAGTTTTCGAATTCGTTCGAATTCTGATCGCTGCTCATCAACGCTTCTAAAACATTGTCCCCACTAACAACGCCAATTTTCATCGATCGACAACCGGCTTTTTCGAGGGCTGCAATACAAACTCGCCCACATTCGAGCGGATTCAAGCCTCCAGCATTCGCAATCAGTCGACATCGACCACCTGCGGCCCAAAATTCCGCTAAACTTCGAACAACCTCGACGAAGTCTTGCGCGTATCCAAGTTTCGGATCGCGTTCTCGTTGCAGTGCTAAGATCGACATCGAAACCTCAGCCAGATAGTCCATGGTGAGATAATCGAGCTCGGGCTCTTGCGCAAGCATCTCCAACGCGGCCGATGGCCGGTCTCCCCAAAAAGCTTGCGCATTCCCGACTCGAATCATCTGGGTCACACTTCCACCTTGGCCTGCTTGTCCAGGATACGCGGAACAACCGACAGGGCCGAAGCCAGCCAGAGACGCGTATCATGAGGCGCAATGATCGCATCAACCCATCCGCGGGCTGCTCCGTAACGAATGTCGGTTTGGTCCTCATACAATTTACGGATAGCGTCTCGCATTTCCTCAATCGCTTCTGGAGTGAGTTTGTTCCCCGACTTTTCCGCTTCACGAATACGTAACGTCAGCATTGTGTCTGCCGCTTGGTTACCACCCATCACAGCATAACGTGCATTCGGCCAAGCGAGTATCAGGGCTGGATCATACGCGCGACCGCACATCGCATAGTTGCCCGCGCCATAAGAACTACCAACGATCACCGTAAACTTCGGCACGGTAGCAGTACTCATCGCATTTACTAACTGAGCACCGGAACGGATGATGCCAGATTGCTCTGCTTGTTTGCCAACCATGAAGCCTTGAACGTCTTGGATGAATATCAGAGGAATACGTGTCTGATTGCAATCCAGTACGAAACGAGCGGCCTTCTCCGCCGAGGGACCATACAACACGCCTCCAATTTGAACTTCACCTTGAGCGGTAGTCGAACGACGCCGTTGGTTGGCAACAACTCCGGCAGGTATTCCATTCATGCGAACGTAGGCTGTCACAACTGTCCGTCCAAAATCCGATTGAAATTCTTGCATACTTCCAGCATCGATGATGCACCGGAGTAGATCTCGGACATCGTACTCGCCGCGCCCATCCGCTTGGACAATGTTGTAGATATCCTCTTGGCTGCGTTCGGTCGTGAATCCTAATTTTTCTACCGCTTGGTCCGGCAAAAGCGCGATCAAGGAACGTAGACGGCTCAGACAGGCTGTATCATCTTTTTCATGAAAGTCGACGGTGCCGCTGATTCGCGAGTGCATGCTCGCGCCACCTAGCTCTTCGGGATCGACCGTTTGGCCAATGGCTGCCTTCACGAGTGCCGGACCAGCCAAACAGAGTTGGCTCCCCTCGGTCATCAGGATCTTGTCGCACAACACTGGCAGATAAGCGCCGCCCGCGATGCAGTTCCCCATGACCGCGGCGTACTGAGGGATGCCGTCTGCGGAAAGAACCGAGTTGTTGCGAAAGATCCGTCCGAAGTCGTCTTCGTCTGGGAAAATTTCATCCTGCAAGGGCAAGAAAACGCCAGCCGAATCCACCAAATAAACGATCGGCAAACGAAGTCGAAACGCGATCTTTTGTGCCCGAATCATTTTTTTAACGGACTGAGGAAACATAGCACCAGCTTTGACGGTTGCATCATTGGCGGCAATCATGCACGCGTGCCCGTTGATCCAACCGATGCCTGTGACGACTCCCGCAGCCGGTACCTCGCCCCAATCGGGATACATTTTGTTGGCAGCCCAAAGTCCCAGTTCCAAAAAAGGTCGACCGGAATCCAGTAAGAGTGCCAAACGTTCACGCACAGGCAGTCGTCCCAGTTTGCGCTGTCGATCCGATCCCGACTTGCCTCCACCCTGCAACAGTACTTGCTCTTGTTGTTGAATCGATTCGGCCATTTCACGCAACGTTGCCACTGCGATACCTCAAGTTTCGGATTGAATTGCCACGTTACTTCTTTGCCAAGTTCCTTCTTTGCCAACTGAAAACTACGATCCTGCAAATTGATCCATCAAACAGGATACTCGCATTTCCAAAAGGGTTTCCTTTGCATCGAACAAGTCAAAAATCGCATCCACTTGCGTTTTGGCAAATCTCATCCCGGCATTGTGTCGGAATTTCGTCTCAAGCGGTCCAAGCGATTCGATCCGTCGTCGTCGGTGTCCCAATGGGAACTCGACTTCGAACGCTTCGGTCGCCGTGCCATCTGCAAACTGAACTTGAATACGATTCGAAATCGAACGCAAATCAGCATCCATATAGTCCTTTGAGTAACGAGGGTCCTCAACGACAACCATCTTTCGCCGAAGCTGATCAATTCTTGGATCGGCAGCCGCGGTATCTTCGTAGTGCTCCGAATTGAGGTCGCCATGTAGCATCGCTACTGCGACGATGTATTGTAAACAATGATCGCGATCGGCAGGATTTGACAAAGGTCCTTTCTTGTCGATGATTCGCACTGCGGATTCCTGGGTATGGATGGTGATTTCTTGGATCGAATCGAGCTTGTCGATCACGTGAGGGTGCAACTTCATAGCGGCTTCGGCCGCCGTCTGTGCGTGGAATTCGGCGGGGAAGGAGACCTTGAACAAGATGTTTTCCATAACATAACTCTTCAATGCCCTACAGATAACGACCGGTTTGTCCTTGAGAACGACATCGTTGAATCCCCATCGAGGCGCAGTCAACGCAGAGGCATAGCCCATTTCGCCGGTCATGGTCCAAAGTGCTAGTTGCACCGCTCGTTGCGTCGCATCGCCGGCAGCCCAACTTTTTCGCGAGCCAGTGTTGGGTGCATGCCTGTAGGTTCGGAGCGCGCCGCCATCAAGCCAAGCGAGACTTACCGCATCCGCAATCTGCGCTTTCGAACCGCCCAGGATCGAACATGCTACGGCGGTCGACGCGATACGTACGAGTAGCACGTGATCCAAACCAACACGGTTGAATCCGTTTTCAAGCGCCAACACTCCTTGGATTTCGTAGGCTTGTATCGCTGAATGCAGAACATCTCGAACGGTCCACTGTCGATTTGGTTGCCACGGGTTGCTTGGGTTTCGATCCAAATAATCGGTCAAAGCAAGGATTGCTCCGAAGTTATCCGATGGATGCCCCCACTCGGCGGCCAGCCAAGTGTCGTTGTAATCAAGCCAGCGAATCATGCACCCAATATTGAAGGCTGCCTTCACGGGCTCCAGTTGCCACGCGGTTCCGGGTACTCTTGCGCCGTTCGCCAACGTCGCGCCCGGAACAACGGGCCCAAGCATTTTCGTACAAGCGGGGTACTCGAGCGCTAGCAGACCACAACCTAAACTGTCGAGCAGGCACCAGCGAGCGGTATCGAGTGCTTCATGACTAAATTCTGGCTTGGTCGCAGCGTATTCAGCGATCTCCGTCAAAACAGAATCGTAAGGCCGTTTCGATACAAGGAATTGCGATTTCATAGAACCAACACTGTGCAGCAACTTTGGAATTTCGGAAGTCGTAATCTGAGGCCGCCTGAGTTTATCCGATTTGGTTGCAAACCGGCAGATGACAACCTAACGTGATTGAATTCCGGACCAACCGCAGCAGAATCATTGAGAATTCAGTTCTTTCCTGAATTCTCTCGCATTCAGTTACGGAAGCGTTGAGGCAGCCGGGAGAATCATTTCTATAATTGGCGTTGGCAATTGCTCACTGCTTAGGAATATCGATTTGGCGTCACTAGAAAAGCAGACGGCTTCCGTTTGATGCATTTTGGGTAGTGGAAATACGGTAGGTTCCCGTTTCAATGCTTCTGACCAATCTTCAGTAGTCCCGTCATTCTTGGTTCTTCTTGATATCAACACGCCCAGGTGGTATGTGACGATCACCAAAGATTTACTGTCGGCCGAAATATCACAGGCACTGGCAAGTGGGACGCTCGTTCTGCCGATCAGTTTTGCTTGAACTTCCGACTTTTTCTTCGACAACTCGGGGATTGGGAGCGAATAGACTCGCCCACCCAAAATTGCTTTTTCGATGATCAAAATCGATTTGGCAGCATGATCAACTGCGATACCTTCGTAGTTCGTGACGCCACCTTTGAACGTAACATCGATACTCGTTTCCACTCGAGCGGAGGATTCGAAGGGACGAACAGGGCTGGATGCGTCGAACGGAAATTCAGGCTCCGATACTATGTACAGGGTTACATGATTTCTTTTTTGGGCGTTGCCGCCGATATCGCCAATGATTAACTTTGGTGAACCGTCGATGGTTGTAAAAGCAACATCCTCCCAATCAATGGCATTGGCCCCTACGATCTTCAGCCTGGCTATTGTTCTTCCGTCGCGGTGTACTAAGAATAGCCGAGCGGTGTCCCCCGAATCATTGTGAGTCCAAAAACAATTGGGATTCTTTTGGGACAGTACTAACCCACTGCTTTCACCGATTTCACGGTCCGCAAGCAAGGCGATCTGTTTCCATTCTGTTTTCGGCTTTTTATAAGTTTCTTGGGAGCGGAGCTCTCGCATCCATTCGAAACGCGTCGCAATAGACAATGTCAACGCAATCAAGATCCAAGCGGATAATCGAAATTGTTTGCTGTTGGCCATGGACTGAAAAAACGAAAAAAGTTCTTGACTGGAATGACCGTTGACAATGGATTCTACACTATGGTCACGCAGGTTGAGCGGGGGCCTGTCTCCCTTTAGCCTTGTTTTGGTGTACTATCAAGCTGCACGCTGCCTGTCGCGCTGTGACGTCACGCCATGGCAAAATACGAGACGATAAACAAATCCCTCCACCAGAACCGATCCGCACCTATGTCCATTCACAAAACGGCCCTGCTTTTTCTTGCGATTTCTCTCTTACTTGTCGGTCTACTTGCAGCCCAATTGCCGCCGTATGCGAACCCATTACCTGCCGAGCCACCTTACTTTCGTGTGCGATACGCCGCCTCATCGATCGCTGGCGAACTCGTTTACCCTGTCAGTTTTACCGTTTGGATTCCGCCCGGAGTCAAGTCGCTGCGAGGTCTGATCGTTCATCAGCATGGTTGTGGCGAGGGCTCATGCAAGTCCGGACAAACCGGTGCCTTCGACCTTCATTGGCAGGCTCTGGCCAAGAAGCACGACTGCGCTTTGATGGGGCCCTCCTATGAACAGCCCGAAAAAGAAAATTGCCAACTTTGGTGCGATCCACGCAATGGCTCAGATAACGCATTTCAGAAGTCGCTACAAGAATTGGGCTCTCAGTCTGCTCATCCCGAACTGGCAACCGTGCCTTGGGCAATCTGGGGACATAGCGGTGGCGGACATTGGGCAGGCGGGATGCTGCTGCTGCATCCGGAGCGTGTGGCTGCCGCATGGCTGAGATCTGGCGTACCTCCACTGAAGGCCGCGGAAGGGAAACCCACACCCTATTCCATGTCCGATGCAGCCTGCCAAGTGCCGGTGATGTGTAATCTTGGAACCCAAGAAGGTGTTACTGTCAAGGACGGTCGCTTCGCAGGCGTATGGGGAGGCGTAGAGACTTTTTTCCATGAGCTTCGTTCCAAAGGCGGGCTGGTCGGCCTAGCAGTCGATCCGCTCACCAGCCACGAATGTGGGAACCAGCGCTATCTCGCAATTCCATGGTTTGATGCATGCCTTTCCACCCGATTGCCTAACAAGACTAGTGAGCCTCTCATGCCAATGTTGAGTAACGATGCATGGGTTGCTCCATTGGTGCTCGATCCCTACAAAGCGCACGCTCCGTTGCCTGCTTTGGATTACGACGGCCCTATTGCACAGTCGGTGTGGCTGCCCAATGAGACAATCGCAAAAGCTTGGACGCAGTATGTGACAGACACGGCCGTGTCCGATGTCACACCGCCATCCGCTCCCACAAACCTTCGCGTCAAAGGCGTCGAGTTGACTTGGGAAGCAGAAGCGGATCTTGAGAGCGGTCTGGCTAGCTTCATCATCGAACGCGACGGCTTATTCTTAGCCAATGTTCCGGAGCAGGGGAAGAACCCATTCGGGCGTCCTGTCTTTCAAAACCTTCAATACAGCGACACTCCTCCTCAGCCACTAGTTCCAATGCGTTTTACAGACGACAAAGCTGAAAAGGGCGCGAGTCCTCAATATCGCGTGATCGCGGTCAACACAGTTGGCTTAAAATCGCCGGTCTCCCAAGCAAGCAGCACAGCCTCCGTGCTAGCGAAAGATTCAAGCCTTCCAAAGCCGATCGCTTACTGGCAGCTCAATGACGAAGGACGCGAAGCGCGCGACAGCGCTGGGACTCATCACGGTGCAATCCATGGAGCGGTGATTCATGAAGGTAAAATTGGAAAAGCACTGTTGTTTGACCGAGCCAATGGGGACCACGTGAGCATTCCCCATTCATCCGCTTTCGAAATCGGCACCTTCACGGTATCGGCCTGGGTATGGTTGACCAAAGAGCCGACTTTCTCGGGTATCCTTGGCACGCGAGACGGTGGCGAGTTCAATTTCGACATGAAGGTCAATACGGACAAGGTCCACGGAGATATCGGCGATGGCGACCGTTGGATCGACACTCGTGTCAACTTTTACAAAGACGACGTTGGGAGTAACGGACAAGGAGGAGATCTCGAAACACAGCATTGGTACTTGGTCACTTTCGTCGTCGATAGCGAGCACAAGGAAAGTCGACTTTATCTCGATGGTGATCGCAAAAAAACAATTCCGTTCACCGGAGAGCCTCGGTTAATGCGGCAAGGCCAAACCATGCAAATTGGCAACACCGGCAAGGGGGAGTTTATGGATGGCGTTATCGATGACGTTCGAATCTGGAAACAGGCCCTCACAGACGAACAAATCCAGAAGTTATTCGCTATTGGGCGGTGAGTCTGCTTTCGGTAGGACACCAAAACGTGCTCAGGGGGAGACAAGCTCCCGCGTGAGCGGTGGACTGTCCGATCGGAGCTTTTCTAGGATAGTCAAGTTCATTATTTTTCCTTTTTTTATACCTTCCTCGCGTACCGCCAGACATCGTTTTTCAAACCGTTTTTGAAAACCGTCTGCGGCCAATGGGTTGTCGTCTTTTTGGTGAT